>DATARD010000028.1:0-40620 GCA_036264355.1 Thermoanaerobaculia bacterium | reverse complement strand
GCTGGGGGGGCGGGGCGGGTGGCCATGGATGGAAGGGTCTCAAGGGCTCCTGTGCTCTTTCGTTGTCTGGATTGTATAGGAAGCCGCCTGTCGTAGGACCTTGCCCCGCCGGGAAAATCCCTCCGGGAGCCGTCAAAGAGGATGAGGAAGAGAACGGTGAGACCAATGACCCATCCCCCGCAGCGTCATGATACGATTCGTTTCAATTCGACGTTAGCGAGTTGTGCTCTGAGGTCCCCGGAGGACTTCCTCTCAGTCTGGACTAATTCTGAATTGACGGTATCCAGACAAGTCGCAATTTCTATGCTGGGCGCCATCGGTTTGGCGCTCGGCGCCGTTGCATGTCTGAGCAGGTTGTTCGACGAGGCCCCGGGCGTCTCTCCGTGGCGGCGGGGCTTCGTCGCGCGCAGTGGACCGATCCGCCCTTGTGAAGGCCGTCTGACCGGCGGCTTCGAGCATGCTCTCTATCGCTCCGCTCCAAACCTCCAGCGGCTGCCCCCGGAAGCGATCGCGTGGGGCCGAAGCCTCGGAGAGTCCGCGGAGGCGAGGCGGTCTGCTCAAGTGATTTCTGATACCGGACTTCTGCGTCTCTTCGATGGACGGCTCGACGTGGCGGTGGTGAGCCTGGAGCAGGCGGCGGCCCGCGCTCCGGAAGACGGCGCCATCCTGAGCGACCTGGCGGCCGCTCTCATCGCCAGAGGGACGTCTGAGCGCCGGCCGCGGGATTTCATGCTGGCTCTCGCCGCGGCAGACCGAGCGGTCCGCGCGGCTCCAGATCTTCTCGAGGCGCGCTACAACCTCGCCCTGGCGCTGGAGAAAGCTCTTTTGATCGGACAGGCAAGATCGGCCTGGGCCGAGTACCGGAGCCGTGAACGGAATGTGAAATGGGCCGACGAAGCGTTGGCGCATCTCAATGCTCTCGACCGGGATACGGAGGCGACAGTCTGGCAGAGGGATCTCCGCAAGCTGGAAAATCTGACGGAGCACCACGATAGCGCCGGCTTGCGGGCGCTCGTCCAGCGGTCACCACAGTCGGCCCGGCTCTATCTGGAAGAGACCCTCCTTCCGCGCTGGGCCGAGGCGCGAGCCGGGCAGCGACTCACCGAGTCGGCCAGCATTCTCGGCATGGCAAGGAGCCTCGGCGAGGCTCTCGCGGCCACGAACGGGGACCGCATGGCGTCCGATTCCGTCGCTGTGATCGATCGTGCACTGGCGACTGGAGCGGCTCCTGTTGTTACGCTCTTGGTCGACGGGCATCGAGCGTATGCTCGTGGATCGGGGTTGCTGCGGAGCCAGCATCATTCCGAAGCGTTGGCTGAGCTTACCCGAGCGGTGGATTCCTTGAAAGCCGGAGGGAGCCCGTTTTGGCTCTGGGCCCGCGTCCGGGCCGGTTCTTGCGAATTCTATCTCGGCAACCCCGACTTGATCGAACACCTCGGCAAGCTCGGCCAGGCAATTGACTCCGCGCGGTATCCAAATCTTGCAGCTCGTCTCTCCTCACTTCGCGGAATGGTCCATGGCCGGCTGGCCAACATGGCGGAAGCGCTCCGCCTCTACAAAGAGGCGCTCTCCCATTTTGAGAGCACCGGTGAGGTTGAAAATACGGCCGCAGTAAGCTTCATGCTCGCAGAGAATCTGCGTTTCCAAGGCGAAACAGACCTTGCATGGCAATATCGCCACCGGGCTCTCCAAATGGCGAGAGACTTTGGCAGCTCCATCTACATCCATAACGCGCTCTTCGACTCCGCGGAGGCGGCTCTCCAAGAGAATTATCCGCACGTCGCGCTTCGCTACTACGACGAAATGTTGCAGGCTGCTTTGCGGGACAAGGATGCGCTGGGGATGGCGGAGGCTCTTCTGCGCCGAAGCCGTGCTCATCAGGAAGCGGGCAATGAGCAGGCCGCCCTCCGTGATCTATCGCATGCTGCGCTGTGGCTGGTCGCCATCCAAAGCGGAGACCGGCGCGAACGCCTTCAGGCAGACGTCGCCCGATCGAATGGGGAAATTGCGCTTGCCGCCAGGCCGCGCGAGGCAGTCCAGACACTGACCAAGGCCATCGCCTATGCAGAGAGCCGGCAGGAGCGTTTTCGTTTGCCGCACCTGTACTGGACAAGAGCGCGGGCCTTTCTGGCTCTGCAGGATCTGGCGCAGGCGCGCGAAGACCTCGAACGCGGTCTCGCCGAGCTCGAAGCTCAACGCTCGACGATTTTCGACCGGCAGCTCCAGGCGTCGTATTTCGATCAGGCGCAGGCGGTTTTTGATGAGATGATCCACCTGCAACAGGTCCGTAACCAGGGAGCGCTTGAAGCCTTTGAGACCGCAGAGCGCTATCGCGATCAGATCGCCGGTGGAGCGGTGCTCGACGGACAGGCTCGCGGCCCTCTCTCTCTGCCTGCGCTCCAGGAACAGCTCCCGGCAGGCATTGCGCTCCTCGAGTACGAAGTCCTGCCGGATCGAATCCTCGCCTGGGTGGTCACCAGAGATCGATTCGAGCCGATCTCCATCCCGCTGGACCGTGCCGGCTTGAGGAAGCGCGTGCGGAAACTTCAAACACTCCTCCGGGACGCTCCGGATTCTCATCGCGTTCAACCGGCCTTGGCGGATCTTTACGCCATCTTGATCGGTTCTCTCGACTCCTTCGTCGGGAAGGCTGAAACTCTGATCATCAGCCCTGACAAAGAGCTGCAATCGATTCCCTTTTCCGCGCTCTTCGACTCCGCGACGCAGAGATATCTGATCCAGGACCATGCGGTCGGTTATACCTTCAGCGCGAAGCTTCTTGTCGCAGGTCGGCGGCGGAAGCCTGGCTCACGCACCTCAGACGATGCGCTCGTGGTCGCCGCTACCGACTTCGACCGAGCTCTTTTTCCTGGCCTGAGCAGTATTCCCGAGGCTGAGGGGGAGGCCAAGGAGATCGCGGCTCTGTACGATCAAAAACTCCTGATCTCTGGATCAGCGGCCACCAAAGAGAGGTTCCTGCTCGAGGCGCCACGTTACGAGATCATTCACTTCGCGGGGCACGCGAGGAGCAACCCGGAGCGCCCTTTGCTCTCAGCCCTGATCTTCGCGCCCGGCGAATCCCAGAGCTCCCCGGGCGAGGCGGAGGTTCTCTCCGCCAAAGAGATCTACGGTCTCCGATTGACACGCACGCGTCTGGTGGTGCTGGCCGGCTGTGAAACCGCTTCCGGAGATTTTTCGAGCAGCGAAGGTCTGAGCAATCTCGCCCGCCCGTTTTTGGCAGCCGGTGTACCAACGGTGGTGGGGAGTCTCTGGAAAGTTCAGGACACGGCTGCCAAAGAGCTGTTTGTGGAGTTCTATCGACATCTACAGATGGGTCTTGGCCCGCTGGAAGCTCTGCGTGAGGCGCAGACGAGGCTGGTCGTGGGCTCGGAGGCATCCTTGCGTTCGCCTGCGCGCTGGGCTGCCTTCGAAGTCATCGGAGAAGTCGAGTCAAGCCGAAGTAAAAACTGAGAACAGATTTCCAAGAGGAGGTTGTCATGACCAAGAAGGCGAATGGGCCTGGCGGCGTTCAGCCGGCAGGCAACGGCGACAGCTACACCTTCCGCGTCAGCTTCAGTGGCTTGTGCGCTTTCGTGCCACGGGTCGACAGCGCTCATTCACTGAAACGGATGGATGTGATCCTGGTGGCCGACGACGACAAGGAGGCATATGCGGAGATTCACCGGCCCGTGGTCGGGATCTACGTCAAGAACCTCCGGGGGGCTGCCGACAACGGCGACCTGGGAGATACGATGGCGTTTTTCGAGCTGGACCGAGAAGATGTAGAGTTTTTCAGGCTTGAAAGAGGCAAGGCCACGGCAGAAGCAGAAAAGCTTGTTGGATCCATTGGGTATTTGGGGAACGGAAAGCTAGGAAGTAAGCCGCTGCTAAGCGCAACAATTACCGACAGTACCCAGATTGCTCAGGATTTCAAACAGCAGCAGGCTGATTTTTGTTGGGTGCCGCGGATGAAGCGCATCCTACCTGAAGCATCGCGAATCGATTCCAGGCTCGTTGTGGATTCCATACCTGCAAATATCGTCAAGGCGCGCGCGCTGGTTTCAAGCGGTGACTTCGGCTCGCACCAGCTCGGCAGGTACAACGCCGGCTTTGTGGTCGCTCAATTTACGCCAGCGATCAAAGCTAACGCTCCCGTACGCCAGGCTATCGCGCATTGGGCTGGATCAGACACCCCGGTGGACAGCAAATACGACATCTTGGTGAGAATCAGTAAGATGGGGAAACCTGAGAACAAGAGAGAGGTCGTTTTGAGGGCGCGTGACGAGTCAACGCTGGAGGTCAGAATCTCGAACTTGTGTTGCGGCTACTACGGTAGCGAGGACGTGAATGGTCTCAAGATACTTCGGAATTTGGAGCCCGACGACGACTTCCAGAGATTCTACGATTTGCTTCCCGACCAGGGAGCAGCAATGCGCCAGAAGTACAGTCGCTTGCCTCAGCCTATCCCAGTCGATTATCCGGCTCTCCCTGAGAGCGAGACCGGTGGCGTCGATCCCGTGCGTTGCTCGGGCGTGCGGTTCAAACCGGTTGATTTCACTGCATAGGAGAAGACAATGCCAGTCTATACGCAAGAAACGCTTGTGAGCGCCGCTGATGTGCAGGATTTGGCCCGCTGTGCGATGCGTCTCCCTGCTGAAATGGGCGTTAGGCCAAGTCAAGCACGTGCACCAGGGGAGAACGCTCTTCAGTCGACCGATCAAAGCAGCGTGATCGATGGCGGTATTCCCATCTATGATGTGCAAGGCCGCTTGTTGTTCCGCGACTACGTAACGGTCTCTGAGGATGGAGGTGAGTCACGGGTGCGGGTGGCCGCAAGCAAGGTTTTTGGAATTCCGATCGTCTCAACAATGACGCGGAAAGCGACACCGGTCCCGTGGGTCGAGAGGGCGATCGGTTTGTTGAACGGCAAGAGGGGGACCGACACGATTGTATGTCACTCCTACCCAAGGCTCGGACTTCTGCGGACCAATGGTGGAGAAAAGTGGCTTGTGGATTTCGCCGGCGGGCCGCCTCTCGATGTCTCGCCCGGCTCGCCTGGGGAGGCGTCGACCTGGAGTCTTTACGACCGTGTGGCGCAAAGTGAAGTGAACGGCAATGTGGCACAGTGGGGAGTTGTGGCTGGCCAGATTCGAGCGGCGGCAGTAGCGACCCCTCAGGTGATCGTGCCGGGAGTGCCTCTCGAAGGGCAGGATTGCTCGAACTGCTGTGCACCGGCGGTCGCTGCAATGATCCTTGGCTTCTATCACACGGCGAATGCTTCCGAAGTCCGCATGCGCCAATTGATGCGCACCGACCTTCTTGGTCCAGGAACGAGCCCTCAGGACGAAGAGAACGCATATCGCGTGGCCGCTCCGCAATTCACCATAGTCCGAGTGAACGCGGATTGGAATGCGGCCGTGCAGGAGATCGCAGCCGGAAGACCCTTCAAGACTGGGCTCAATGGCGCCGGCAGCGATCACGCTCGGGCTGTGGTGGGGTATGTCGATAATGCGGCAGTGCAGGTGCTTATCGTGAATGACCCGCTACCAATGGATCCTGATGGTGGAGCTGTGTGGCGGGAAGCATGGAGCTCGCTCTTGCATACCGATTTCTTATTCGTCCGTCCCTGACACCCTCCTGCAACACCGAGCGGACTTCGTCCCCCCGCTCGGCTGTTTTGCCTCTCGCCTACCCTCCACCCCCCACCCGCGATATCATCTCAGCAGACCAGGATCTCCGGCCCGGCAATCCCGCCGGGCCTCTGGCCGGAGGACACGGTGCGATCCTCAAACTTCTTCCGAATCCCGCGGCTTTCACGGCTGCGCCACCTGAGCGCCGTGCTCGGAATCCTCCTGCTGCCCGGCCTTGCTTTTGCCGCGGAGCCTCCGGCTCCGACGCCAGCCCAGTCTCAGACTCCGTCCGAGGTCCTGAAACACGCCAACGAGCTCCTCACAGGGAACAAGTTCGACGAGGCGGAGACGGAGTTCCATCGCGCGGAGACTTTGGCGGGCGGACCTTGCGGGGAGTGCGCTCTCGGGATCGCGACGGTGCGCGCTTCCGAGGGGAAGTGGGGGGAGTCGGCGGATCTGATTCAGCGGGCTTTGCCTCTGTTGACCGCTCCGGCCGTGCTCTCCCGGGCGTACAACCAGCTCGGGATGGCCTATGTGAAGAAGGGCGGCGCCGAGAATCTGACCAAGGCCGAGGAGGCGATGCGGAGCGCTGCCGACTATGGCGGCGCCTGGGGGAACATTGCGCGGGTCAATCTGGCGCAGGTGCTGTTTCTGGAGGAACGCTGGGCCGATGCCGTGCCGGCTGCTCGAGAGGCTCTGGAGAAGACGGCGACCGATCCCGACATGTCCAAGGCGGCGCGGATCATCCTCTGCCAGGCGCGCTCGCATCTGCCGGATGAGTTGCCGGTTGAGGGCGGAGATCCGGCGGGTATCCTGCGGGCCGGAGGCGACGTGTCCCATCCGGAGAAGATTGCCGGCGTCAAACCGGCCTATACGGCTGAGGCGCGCAAGTCGCAGGTCCGCGGCGTCGTGGTCATCGAGAGCATCATCGACGCCGAAGGGTGCATGCGCAACGTGCGGGTGCTCAAGGGGCTGCCCGACGGTCTTTCCGAAGCCGCTCTCAGGGCGACGCGCCTCTGGGTGTTCTCGCCGGCCCGCTTGCAGGAGAAGCCGGTGCCGGTCTACTACTCGTTGACGGTCAACTTCCAGATCTCGGACACGCCCGCCGTTCCGCTTCGCCCCCCTCAGCGGTAGAGAAACCGCAACGCCTTCGGCAACCGCCGCCGCCAACTCGCCTCGTTGTGGCCTCCTTTGGCATCGGGCCGCCAGAGGAGGCGGTCGGCGTCCCAGCCGCGGTTTTTGAGGTCTGCGGCGAGGGCGGCGGCGAGCGGGAGCATGCGGCCTTTGTCTTCGCGGCCCCCCATGTCGAGGTAGATGCGCGACAGCGGCGGATCGGGCTGCGCCTGGAGGTCCGCGAAGAGAGCGCGGTCCGCCAGCCAGAGCGAGGGCGACATGGCGAGCGCACCCCCAAAGGCGTGCGGGTAGTGGAAGTGGGACCACAGCGCCGCCAGACCGCCCATCGACGAGCCACCCGCGACGGCGCCGACGGGACCCTCTTTGAGCCGGAGAGCGGAACCGAGAATCGGCATCAGGGTGCCGGTGATCCAGTCGAGAAAGAGGTTGATCCGGCCGGGCTCGCCTTCCCAGTCGAAGGGGGAGAGCTCGCGGATGCGCTCGGCGTGGCCGTGGTCGATGCCGAGGATCACCGGCAACTGCCGTCGGGGCCGCGCCATCCGTTCGACGGCTTCATGCAGATGCCAGCCGCCGGAGAACGAGCCGTCGTCGCCGAAGACGTTCTGGCCGTCGAACATCCAGAGCGCGAAGTTGCCCCCCTCCTGATCCGGCGAGTAGCCGCGCGGCAGGTAGATGCGGAGATGGCGGGCGGCGAAGCCCGGCACCGCGAACGGTCCGAGGACGTTGACCTCGCCGGTCCGCAGGCTCGGCAGCAGGCCGGGGAGCCCTTCCTGGACGGTGGGCGGACCAGGCGCCGTCTCTTCCTCGGGAGCTGCCTGCTCGATTTCATGCTCAGCGGCGGTCAATTCCGCCAGCTCGGTTTGCGGATCGTTCACGGTCGTCCTTTCTTCTCATGGAACACGTCCTTCACCACGGCGCCTCCCTGCATCACGAAGCCGACGTTCTCCAGGGCCTTGATGTCGACCAGCGGATCACCGGCGACGGCGATCAGGTCGGCGTACTTGCCGCGCGCGATACTACCAACGCGGTCCTGCCAGCCGAGCAGCTCGGCGGCGTGGAGGGTCGCCGCCTGCAGGATGGCGAGCGGAGTCAGGCCGGCGTCGGCGTAGGCGCGGAAGACGTCGGCCGCCGCCTGGCCGCGGGTTTTTCCCGGCACCGCATAGTAATTGTCGGAGCCGGCGGCGATCGGCACTCCCAGCTTGACGGCGCGCGCCAGGCGGCCGCGGTTGCCGCTGACGTTCAAGGCCACCGCTCCGTCGTGCAGGCGCTCCTGGACCCAACTCGCCGCGTCGCCCTGCGGCTTCGGCAGATAGTGGTCCAGCGGATGGTCGGTGGGCACGAGGAAGATCTTCTTCCGCGCCATGAGCTTGAGCACGTCGTCGGTCACCGTGTAGGCGTGCTCGACCGAGTCGACGCCCGCCTCGGCGGCGATGCGCACGGCTTCGGCGGTGGTGGCGTGCGCGGCGACCTTTCGCCGGTGCTTGTGCGCTTCGTCGACGATGGCTTTCACCTCGGCCGGCGAGAGGCTGCTGTTGGCGTCGACGATGATCTTGATCACGTCGGCGCCGTCGACGATCGCCCGCCGCACCGCCTGCCGCGCCTCGTCCGCGCCGGAGACCTCGGCGTACTCCCGCTCCACGAAGGCGCGGTTCTTGTCGTCCGGCGGATCGACCTGGCCGCCGGGCGGCGCGAGGGCACGCGTCGAGACCACCATGCGCGGGCCGGCGACCTTGCCATCGCGGATGGCGTTGCGCAGCACCACGTCGTTGGTGCCGCCCGAGTTGCCGAGGTCGCGCACGGTGGTGAAGCCGGCGAGCAACTGCTCGCGTGCCATCGCGGCTCCCACCGCCTGCCGTTGGGCGGGCTCCAGGGAGATGAAGTAGCGGTCGTTGGCCTGATCGTCGTGCCGGGGATCGTAGTTGCTGAGCAGATGGGTGTGCGCGTCGATCAGCCCCGGCAGCACGGTCTCCCGCCGCAGGTCGATCACCTTCGCGCCCGGCGGAATGCGCACGCCGGTGCCGACCGCGGTGATGCGGTCGCCCTGGATCAGCACCACGGCGCCGGTCAGCACCTTGCCGGTTACGACGTCGATCAGCCGGCCGCAGCGCAGGGCGGTGACCGCCGGAGCGCTGGTGCCGGCAGCGGCGGCGGTGGCGGCGATGGCGGAGGCGGCGAGGCAGAGGAGAGACAGGAAGAGGGCGAGACGTTTCACGAGCCGGGGCACGATGCACGGAGCATACCTGGAGGGCGGCTGCGCCGCCGCAGCCGCCGCGTCCTGGGATATGCTCACCGTCCGGATTTTCCCTTGGTCTCTCCCGGAGGATCTCCCAGGCCATGCGCGACGGCCCGACGACGACTTTTGCCCGCCGCCTCACGCTGTTCGACGCCACGATGATCGTGATCAGCGCGATCATTGGGTCGGGCATTTTCATCAATCCCTATGTCGTCGCACAGGCCGTCAGAACGCCGTTCCTCATCATTGCCGTCTGGGTCGCCGGCGGGGTGATTGCGCTCTTCGGCGCGTTCATCTTCGCCGAGCTCAGCACGGTGATGCCGAAAGTGGGCGGGCAGTACGCGTTCTTTCGCGAAGCGTTCCACCCGTTGGCCGCCTTTCTGCACGGCTGGGCGCTGCTGCTCATTGTCCAATCTGGCGCCACCGCGGCGGTGGCGGTGGCATTCACCGAGTATCTCGGGCGCCTGGTGCCGTTGCCGGCGGGGAGCGGACCCTGGCTCGCCGGCGGCACGCTGCTCTTCCTCGCCGCCTTCCATGCCCTGGGGATCAAGCCCGGCGCGGTGCTGATCAATCTCATCACCTTCGCCAAGACGCTGGCGCTCGCCGCGCTGATCTTCGGCGCCTTCCTGCTGACCCACCATTCCGGGCTCACCTTGCACCCTTGGGCGCCTCCGGGTCTGCGCGGTCTGCCCCTGCTCTCCGCTTTTTTTGCCGGTCTGGTGCCGGCGATGTTTGCGTACGGGGGATGGCAGAGCCTCAATTACGTGTCCGAAGAAGTGCGTAATCCGCAAAGAAACTTGCCGCGCGCCATTCTTATCGGCGTGTTCTGTGTCATTGCGGTCTACGTGAGCGCCAATGTCGCCTATGTGCACGTCCTGACGGCGCCGGTCCTGGCGGCGACCAAGACGCCGGCGGCGGACGTGGCGTCGCAATTGCTAGGAGACATGGGCGCGCGCGGGATCAGTCTGTTGATCGTCATTTCGACGTTCGGCTTTCTCAATCTGTCGCTGCTCGCCGCGCCGCGGGTCTACTACGCCATGGGAGCGGACGGTGTCTTCTTCAAATCTCTCGGCCGTCTCTCGACCCGTTTCCGGGCGCCCACGGCGGCGATCCTCCTGCAGGGGGCGCTGGCCGCGTTCTATGCCTTGACCCGCGGCTACGACCGTCTGTTGAGCTACGCGGTGTTCGCCGACTGGGTCTTCTTCGCGGCTTCCGGGGTGGCCCTCATCGTCTTCCGCCGCAAGCTGCCGGACGCGCCGCGCCCGGTGCCGGTTCCGTTCTATCCTTGGGTGCCGATCCTGTTCTCCCTGGCGGGCGCCGGCATTGTGTTCAACATCTTCTTCACTGATACGCGCAACGCGCTGATGGGCACGGCCATCTTCGCGCTCGGCGTTCCCGTCTTCCTGATCTGGCGCGCGCTCGACCGGAGGAAGGACTCGGCATGAAGGGCAGCGTTTACATGCGCTGGGCCAAGGAGCACGCCGCGGCCCGGTACAATCTCGCCAACAGCGGCCTCTTGGGGTGCAGCCTGGCCGATCTCGAGTGGGATCCGGCGGATCTCAAGATCAACGGGCCCAACGCGGACGGCTATGGACCGCTCCTCGAAGCCATCGGCGCCCTGTACGACGTCGATCCGGCGCGGATCGTGCCGGCGCCGGGCACGTCGGGAGCGAACTTCCTCGCTTTCGCCGCCCTCGTCGATCCCGGGGACCATGTGCTGGTGGAGCAGCCCACCTATGAGCCGATCCTCGCCGCGCTCAAATTCTGCGGCGCGCGGGTGCGGCGTTTCGCGCGCCGTTTCGAGCACGGCTGGCGGGTGGACCTCGACAACGTCTACCACGCGCTCAATGAGAAGGTGAAGCTGGTCGTCCTCACCAGCCCGCACAACCCGAGCGGCGTGCTGATCGATCCGGAAGAGGTGCAGGAAGTCGGCCGGCTGGCCGCGGCGTGGGGCGCGCTGGTGCTGGTCGACGAGGTCTACCGCGACGTCTGGTTCGACGAGGCGCCGCCCAGCCACGTCCACCTCGGCCCCAACTTCCTGGCCACCAACAGCCTGACCAAGAGCTATGGATTGAGCGGCTTGCGCTGCGGCTGGGTGCTCTGCCCGACGGTGGAGATCGCCGACCGCCTGCGCCGGGTCAACGATTTCATGGGAGCGGTCGGCTCGATGCCCAGCGACAGTCTGGCGCTCGCCGCGGTGCGGCATATCCCGCGCCTCGCCGCGCGCAGCCGGGAGATCCTCGATCCGAACATCGAGCTGGTCCACATCTTTTTGGCCGAGCATGCCGACCACCTCGAATGCGTGGTGCCCCGGCGCTCCATGATGGTCTTCCCGCGTCTGCGCAAGGAGACGGACAGCGAGCCGCTGCACGATTGGCTGCGCAAGAAGGAGACCTCGATGGTGCCGGGCAAGTTCTTCGAAGCCCCTGCCCACTTCCGGCTCGGCTTCGCGGTCTACTCCCCCGAAGTGGTGCAGGGCTTGAAGTTCCTGTCGCAGGGACTCAGGCGGCGGCGGTAGGGCCCAACGCCACTTACTCTTTGCGGTGTTTTTTGGCTTGGGTAAGGAGCTCCGGCAAGTCTATGGTCTGCTCCGCAAGTCCCTCGAACAGTGAGAGATGCTCGGTCCGTCCGCACCGGCAAGAAGAGCTTCGGTTCTTAGGAATTGGACTGAATTCGGCTAGCTTCTCCAGCAGGGAAGACTCTATGCGGCGGAGCGACTGGGCCACAGCCAAGCGCCGATCGGTTTTTGCGGAATCTCTGTCATCGGCCTCATCGACGGCTTTGTCGAGGAGCATGAGCTCCAGATTGGCGCAATCGAGCAACGCCTCCGCATACCTCTCCAACCAGTACCTGCGCCGCTCTCGGGTTTGGACTTTGGAAGGATCGTCAAGATCGTAGATTTCCCAAGTGTATTGGGCGCTGTGATTATTCGGGCGCGGACGAACCGTATCGCCGACGCGCTCAAAGTGATCCGCCCAGGCGACCGTGCAAGGATCGAGGAGAGCCAGACCGTGTTCATGGTTGGACATGGCTCCGCGGCTCTTGTTGCAGCGCTCGCAGATATAGAAGCAATTGCTGTAGATGTGCCGCTGCGATGGATCGTCGCTCTGAGAGATCCGATGCTCAGCCTGCATCAGACTCCAACCTTCGACCCCAACCTGCGAGAGGTCGGTCTCATGGAGCAGACAGAAAGCGCAAGAAAACCCGAACTCCCAACGAAGACACTGTCTGAACGATGAATAGGATCCTGTCTTTGGGGTGTGTCGACGCTCGATCCTTCGGCTCCAGGGTTGAGTCGCTGGCGGCAGGTATCTGGTCATCGAAGCAATTCGCGTGCCTCTGCGATGAGGGCTTGGGCCGCGTCATACTCTGCTTGAAAATGCGAGTCGAATCGTGCCGCGACCTGGAGGGCCTCGGTTTCTTGCAGAACCCGTAACCTCTCGCGGAGAGGCCTTAGCGCTTGGCGCAGGCCGGGCCGCCCGCCGTGGCTTGCCACAAGAACCCGCATTTGGTCATAGACTGCGTCGATGGATGCTTGGACATCCTGCGGGCTCAAATCGGTAGACACCTGCTGATGTACTATCATGACCTCTCCCGTGATCGACGGTACCCTGACCGGCCTCGTTCCAGGATGAGTATAGCCGGAAACTTTCGCGCCGACTTCCGCGTACTGGACGGGCATGATACTACCGAGGTCGTTCCCTGTCGTCCTCTTGCTTGTGCTTGGAATCACCACGGTTCCTCTCCACGCCGAGCAGCAACCGCCGGCGTCGGCAGCCTCCCTGGCTCCGGACGCCGCGTCCGAGATCCACATCACCCGCACCGAGGGGGAGATCCGCATCGACGGCGATCTGAGCGATCCGGGGTGGCAGAGCGCGACGCGGATCGACGACTTCTATGAGACCAGCCCCGGCGACAGCGTACCGCCGGCGGTGCGCACCACCGCTTGGCTGACCTACGACGACCGTTACTTCTACGCCGCGTTCGAGCTCATGGAGCCGGACATGAAGACGCTGCGGGCGGCGTATGGCGACCACGACAACATCTCGGGCAGCTCCCACGACTATGGCGGCGTGATCGTGGATTCGCGCAACGACGGCAAGTCGGCGGTCGAGTTCCTGGTCAATCCCTACAACATCCAGTATGACGCGATGAGCAACGATGCGAGCGGCGAGGACCCCTCTCTCGACCTCTATTGGGATTCGGCCACCCACCTCGGCAAGGACCGCTGGTTCCTGGAGATCCGCATTCCGCTGTCGTCGCTGCGCTACGGCAAGGGCGATCCGCAGACCTGGGGCATCCTGGTCTACCGCAACCGGCCGCGGCAGTTCCGCCAGCAGATCTTCAACGTCAAGCTGCCGCGTGGCTCGAACTGTTTCATCTGCCATGAGGCGAAGATGAGCGGCTTGTCCGGCCTGCCGAGCGGCAACCACTACATCCTGGCGCCCTACGGCACCGTCCGCCGCTCCGCCGCGCCGCGCGACGGGCTCGGCTCGCCGCTCTCCGACGGGCCGGTGAAGTGGGACGGCGGCGTCGACGCCAAATGGACGCCCAACGCCAACACCGCGATCGACGCGACCCTGAATCCCGACTTCTCGCAGATCGAGTCGGACGTGCCGCAGATCTCCACCAACCAGCGCTTCGCGCTGTTCTATCCCGAGAAGCGGCCGTTCTTCCTGGAGGGGCTGGACCTGTTCGCGACGCCGCTGCAGGCGGTCTACACGCGCACAGTCACCGCGCCGCGCTGGGGAACGCGGGTGACCGGCGAAGCGGCCGGCAACATCTATACCTTCCTGGTTTCCGGCGACCGCGGCGGCGGCAGCACCATCATCCCCGGGCAGCAGCTCTCGCGCCTCGCGCCGCAGGATTTCGCGTCCACGGTGGTGATCGGCCGCACCCGCTACGACCTGGGGAGCTCCTTCGTCAGCTTCCTGGTCACCGGCCGGGAGATCGAAGGCGGAGGATTCAACCGCGTCGCCGGACCGGACTTCCAGTGGCGGCCCTCCGGCGCCGACGCGGTCACCGGCCAGCTCCTGCTGAGCGAGAGCCGGACGCCGGACCGTCCCGAGCTCGATCCCGAGTGGGATGGGCGGAGCCTGAGCTCGCACGCCCTCTTGCTCGAATGGACGCACAGCACGCGGACGGTCGATTGGAACGCGCGCTATCAGGATATCGGCGACGAGTTCCGCGCCGACGCCGGCTATGTGCCGCAGGTGGGAATCCGCGATGCGCGGGCCGGCGCGGGCTACACCCTCTACCCGGAGCATGGGATCTTCAACAGCATCCACCCGTTCTTCCAGATCCGCGACATCTTCCCCTCCGGCGGCGGCGATCTCTTGCTCCGGCACATCAATCCCGGGCTCGAATTCCACGGTGCCTGGAACAGCTACACCGACATCGAATACCGCGCTGAGCGCATCCTGGCGGGCACCCGGGAGATCCCGAACAACTCCTGGTATCTGGTCCTCCAGGTGAGCCCGTCGAGCACGCTGGCGCAGATCAACCTCAACCTGACCGCCGGCGACGCGGTGGACTACGACAACTCACGGCCCGGCCGCGGCATCACCGCCGTGTTGAGCGCGACCGTGCGTCCGCAGGACCACCTCGAGCTGCGCTTCGACGGCAGCCGCGCCACCGTCGACGTCAATCCCGAGAACGGTGCTCGGCGCGGCCGTCTGTTCACCGCCCAGGTGGCCCGCCTCAAGGCGACCTGGACCTTCTCCGCGCGCTCCTTCCTCCGCCTGATCGGCGAGCGAGATCAAGTCGACCGCGACCCCGGCCTCTACACCTTCCCGGTGACGCGGCGCGACGACGCCTTCTCCGGCTCGGCGCTCTTCGCCTACAAGCTGAACTGGCAGACCGTGCTCTTCCTCGGCTATGGCGACGACCGCGCGCTCGCGGAGCTCTCCAACCGCCTCCAGCGCTCCGGCCGCGAGCTGTTCCTCAAGGTGTCGTACGCGTTCCAGCGTTGAGAACGGCGGAACGGTAGAATCTCCGCTATGAGCGTCGAAGAGCAGCTTCAACCCGGGGAGCAGATCCTCTACCGGGCGCAGACCACCCGCATCTCGCTGGCTCCCCGCATCGCCCTCACCGCCCTCGCGGCCCTCGGCGCGCTGATCGCCTGGCACGCGGGCACCTCGCATACCAACATGGCGCCGCTCGCCGTGGCCCTGGCGGTGATCGGCCTGGTGCTCGGGATCTGGACCCTGTCGCGCCTGCTCCTGCTGCGCTCGAACGAGTACATCGTGACCAACCTCCGGCTGATCCAGCAGACCGGCCTGCTCACCAAGCGCTCGATGGACGTCCGCCTGGACAAGATCAACAACGTCGAGCACCGGCAGACGATCTGGGGCCGTCTCCTCGGCTTCGGCGACCTGGAGATCGACACCGCCAGCGAAACCGGCCGCGCTCTCTTTCCGGACATCGGCCACCCGTTGCAGTTCAAGCGCGCCATCCTCGCCGCCGTCGAGGACTACCGCGGCCGTGCCTTCCGGCCGGTCGTCATGCCGCCGCCGCCGGTCCAGGCCGCGCCGGCTCCATCGGCCGCATCGTCCCTGTCGGCCATCCCGCCCGCCGAGCGCATCCGCCAGCTCAAGAAACTGCTGGACGAAGGATTGATCTCGCCGCAGGAGTTCGAGGCGAAACGGCGGCAGGCGCTGGACGAGATGTAGGCGGCTGACCTCCCGGGCGCAGATCGGGGCGTTGACGACACTCTTATGGGTAGAGGAGATGGGCTCCTCGCCAGTCGTCCCAAGGAGGTCGAGATGCGCCGTAGACTCTCACTGTTCCTGTTCGCCCTCGCGCTCGCCGTTACCAGCCTCGCCGGTCTGTCCCCCGCACCGGCCCAGGCGTCCTGTACCCAGCAGTGCACGCTGATCAGTTGCGGCTACGAGTGCTGCACCTACACGGACTGCTCCCATCACTGCTTCAACGTCTTCTGCGGTAATTAGCGCGGATCATTCCAACGGATCCGTCGCGGCTCCCGCCATGCGGAACGCGGGAGCCGCGACGGCATGATGTCCGCGAGCCGCAACGGAACGTTCGCGAGCCACAAACGAACCGAGACGAGCGGCGGCGGAACGCACGGGAGCGGCCCGTGCCCACTCGCGAGCGGCTCACCAGCATTCCGCCGCGTCTCGCGAACGTTCCGCCGCGTCCCGCCAGTATCGATGAGCCGCCCGCGAACGTTCCGCCGCATCCCGTGAGCGTCGGCGAGCCGCCCGCCAACGTTCCGCCGCGTTCCGTGCCGCGGCTTTTGCGGCTCAAATCCGCGGAGTCGCGTTCCGTTCGCGTCTCTTCGCCGTCCACGCCGGCACCTTTGTGTCCCGCGAGACGCCGCGAGTGGCTCGTCGTGCGACCGCCGCGTCCCGCGAGCCTTCAGGCGCTGTCGGAATCCGGCTGCGCGAGCTTGCGGTAGCGAGCCGGACGGCGTCCTTCGCTCGGGCTCTCGTCCTGGATCCAGCCGTCGGCGCGAAGCTCGTCGAAGGCACGGAAGAGAGTCGCCCGTTTGGGCATGAACCCGAGAGCGGCGGCGATGTCGTTCTTGTCGAACACCTCGGGAATCTGGCCCATCTTCTCCTGGATGGAGAAGAGCACCGACCATCCCTCCGTCCGGCTCCCGGCCTCCGCCGTGCCGGCCGGAGCCACCGGTGCCGCGGCCGGGGGGGCCTGCATCTGAGCCACCTCGGCCTGCGCCCGCCACACCGTCTCAAACGCCCGCAGCTTCACCCGGTGGGCCTCATGCAGCAACTCAACATCAGCGCGAAGCTGATCCTCCAGCCGCGCCCGCAACGCTTCGAAATGATTGGGTTCCATGGGTTGGGGAGGTTAGTGTCTCGCGGGATGGGCGTCAAGAGACGCGAGACGCGGAACGCGAGGAGTTCCAAGGTGAGCAGCTCGAAGCTCTCTCGGAGAGTAGACTAGTGAGAGGAGGTGAGCGATGAAGGAAAGCTCGGACACCAGGCAGGCGGTGATCAACTCTCCTGCCGGACTGCCGCAGCTTCTCAAGCTGTCGGACCAGGAATTTGCCCGGGAGCTTCGGTTCCTCGCGGCTCGCGAGCTTGCCGGATGAGGCTCTGGATCGTCGACGCAAGCCTTCTGATCTTTTTGTCCAAGTGTCGCTGGCAAATAATATGAATGAGACAGTTCAAAAGTCGGGAGCCTCGGACAAGACCGAGGGCAAGCTACCTCAAGTGCCGCGGTCTTTGACTCCGGGTCAGGGAGAGGTGACGCCAAATGAAGTATACCGCTTTCTTGGAGCGTACTGGATATATCAGGATCAGATAGGATGGAGCCGGACGCAGACTATAGTAATTGTCGAGGCCGCTATTCTTGCCGGTGCATTGGGGCGCCATGGACCTCTGTCCCCCCTTATTCTGGTGCTCGGATCGCTGCTTATCCACTGGCTGTTCCGTATTATCGCCCGGGACTGGCAGATGCGAGACTATTTAGCGGAATTTCTCGATCCCATAAACGAGAGCCATGGGCTTCAACTAATCCCACCGCCAGCGCCGGGTGGAATCAGGGGGCGGACCGTCGTTGCGCGCGTGTCTAGAGGAATAATTGCGCTTAATTTCATTCTCGCTGCCGTGCGAACATGGAGCGTAGCGGGACTTCCAGGCTCGGCGACCGTGGAGTCCTGGTTGCGCTGAGCAGGCCCTCTGGTCTCAACTGCTGGGAATGGTAGGCTCAACTGAGCCACAGCCACTCCGCAATGATCTTCCTCGAAACCAACCGCCTCCTCTTCCGCACCCACGAACCCCAAGACGAGGCCGACTTCATCCGGATGCACACCGATCCGGAGGTCCGCCGGTATGTGGGCGGGAGCGCGTGGCCGGTGGAGAAGGCGGTCGCGCGGTTTCGGGGCAGTTATCTTCTCGGGAGGAGTGGAGAAGGACGTGAACGCTCCACGACGCACGCAGCCCGGGGAGCTCTTTTCTTGCCAGCCCGGCTGTATTACAATAGCCGCGAGGGTATTACCCGAAGGAGAGCTCGATGAAGACCTTGTCGCTGAAGCTTCCAGACGATATGGCCAGGATCCTGGAGGATCGAGCCCGGTCCAAGGGCATCACGAAGTCGGAGATCCTGCGGGAGGCTTTGGCCGGCTACTTGGCGCAGAGTCCTTCTCCGGGAAAAGGCTCCTTCCTGGCCCTGGCTGGAGATCTTGTGGGATGCCTCGAGGGACCGGGCGACCTGTCCTACAACAAGAAGTATCTCAAGGACTACGGCCGGTGACCGGTGAAGCCGAGGACGATTGTCGATACAGGGCCACTCGTGGCTCTTCTGGACCGGAAGGATCATTACCACAGTTGGATGAAAGCGCAACTTGAGTCGATCGATCCTCCTCTGGACACGTGCGAGGCGGTACTCTCCGAAGCCGCGTTCCTGCTCAGCCACGTGCCTGGAGGATCTCAAGCTCTGCTCGAGTTGGTTGCCAAAGGCTTGGTGACCGTCTCCTTCTCTCTACAGGCTGAGGCGCAGCCGATTCAACAGCTTCTTCTGCGTTACGCCAATGTTCCGATGTCTCTGGCGGACGCCTGTCTCGTCCGCCTCACGGAAATCCATACTGAGAGCCTCCTCCTGACTCTCGACTCAGATTTCCAGATCTATCGAAGACATCGGCGTTCGGTGATTCCCCTAATCTCACCGGAAGCGTAGCTCCTGGCTCCGATGGCCGGGCCGGCGGGGTTGGGAGCGGTCTACACCCTGGAAGCTCAAGGTGGAGTTCATCGAGGCGCAGCCTTCGTGGGTGCGGTACAAGATCTCACCGGCGGACCTTTGAAGACATCTCTGTCTTTTCCTGAAATGTAATTCGGCGGCATCCCCCTTGCAGATCCCCGGCGCCGGGAGCAGGACCGGCGATTTGGGGAAATCCATGACCTGGCACGCATTTTCTTTTCTTTTGGGACGCACCGCGGTGCTCTTCGCCGTGGCGGGGCTCTTCTTTGTCGCCGTGATGCTGCCGTATCGGGGCTGGCATCTCGCCCGCGGGCCGGCTCAGTGGGTTCTTTCCCATCCGAGTCTTGCCGGGCTGCGTCGCCGGCTGCCCGGGCTGTTCGCGTTTTTGAAGCGGCACTTCCGTGACGAAGGGCGATCCTGGCTCCGCCTTCTTCTCGGCGCGGCGTTTTTCGCTTTCGGGGTGCGCTGGTTCGTCGAGCTCCTCCATGGTGTGCTCACCGACTCGCCGCTCGTCGTCGCCGATCACCGGTTGCACAACACGGTGGCTCTGTTCCATTCTCCGGCGCTGCACCGGTTCTACTCTGCCATCACCGACCTCGCGGGCCCGGTGCTCCTGCCGGCTCTCGTCGCCGGGCTTGCCGCGGTGCTGTGGATCGCGAAGCGGCGGCGGGAGGCGTTCTTCCTGGCCGTGGCCCTCGGAGGCGCCGCCCTGTTCGCCGAATTGTTGAAGGATTTCGTCCACCGTCCGCGCCCGGAGGAGGTGCAGTCGTTCCAGAGTGGTTTCAGCTTTCCTTCGGGGCACACGCTCGCGGCGACCGCGGTCTTCGGCTTTGTCGTCTACCTCCTGATGCGCGACGAGCCGCGCCGCTGGTGGCACTATGTCCTGGCCATTCCGCTCCTCGTCCTCATCGGGCTGGTTCCGATCTCCCGCATCTATCTGGGGGTCCATTGGCCGTATGACACGGTGGCGAGCCTGGCTCTCGGGCTTTCCTGGCTGTCGATTCTCATCACACTGTACAAGTTCCCGCCGCTCGAGCGGCATTTTCCGCTCAGCACGCAGGCGATGCGGCGGTGGGCTGTCCCGGCGCTGGCGTTGGTCACAGCGGCGGCCGCGGCCGGCGCCGTGGTTCTGGGTTGGCGGACGCCGCTGCGCCGGGCCGATGCGCCGCGCGCCGCGTTGCACCAGGTGCCGCAGGCTCTCGTCCTGCACGGCTTGCCGGCGGAGCTGGAGAAGAATTCGCAGGACCTGGTCGGCGGCGCGATGGAGCCGATCGCCTTCATTTTCCTGGGCAGCGATCTCGGGGTGATCCAGACCTTCGAACGGGCCGGCTGGTTTCTCGCCGACAATCCCACGGTGCGCGGCCTGGGGCGCGAGCTCCTGGCGGTCGCCGTGAACCGTCCCGATCCGCATGGGCCGGCGACTCCGGCCTACTATTCGAACCGGCCGCAGGACCTGACCTTCGAAAAGCCGGGTGACGCGTCGGGCTCGATCCGTCACCGCCACCACATCCGCATCTGGCGCACGCAGGTCTGCATCGCGCCCGGCTGTGAGGAGGTCTGGGTGGCGACGTCGAGCTACGACGCCGGCATAAAATTCGTCGCCAAGCCGTATCTCCTCACCCACCGCATCGATCCCGAAATCGACCGCGAGCGCGCGACGATCGAGCACGATCTGCTTTCCGCCGGCGCGAAAGAGCTGGGACGGGTCGTGGTCACCGGTCCCACGCAAGGCAAGAACGCGGGCGGCGACAGCTTTCGCACCGACGGCGAGGCGTTGGTGATCGAGCTGCCTTGAAAGCCCCTGGGACGCTCGCCGCCGGCCAAGCCGGCAGCGACGGGGTAGGGGGCTCAGACCTCGTGCATGATCATGCCGAAGGGCGCGGAGGAGTCCGCTTCGAGACGGACGAGCTCGATCCGGAGCTCTTCCGGCAGATTTTTCTCGTCCAGGTTGAGCCACGTCGCGAACCAGCGTGAGCAGAGATAGAAGACCTCGAGCTTCGCCTCTTCGGCCGTGTAGCTCGGGCCCGGGTAATCGTCCGGGCCGGCCCCTTCGATCGCCGAGAACTGCATTTTGACCACGAGATCGTACAGATCGCGCCGGGTCTGCTCCGAGTAGTGGTCGAGAGCGAGCGTCCGGGGCTCGCTGCCGCGTCTCTCCGTCTGCGTTGTCGTCATTCACCCCTCCAGAGAATGAGAGGAATTGTGAGCGCAGGATAGACCGGCCGGAGCGGCTGCTCCAGTCGCTGCAAAGATCTTCTCCGGAAAGTACGGCGCCCGGTGTGCGTGATGTCGGACCATGTCACGTTTTGGGCTTGCCGGGCACTTGGTCCTTTAGGAGATATTTTTCCCAGGAGACTCTCGATGCTCGACAAGCCCAGACTTCGGCAGCTTCTCGTGTCCTTCCTTGCGCGCTGGTACGAGGTGAGCCAGAAACAGATGGCCTCCCGGTCCGGCTTTTCCGAGCCCAGTGTCTCGCTCTATCTGCGGCAGCGGGAGATGAGCGACGAGATCTTCGCCAGCCTGCTCGGTCTCGTCCTGAAACGGCCTGCCGCCGAGCCGATCGTCACCGGCTGCCTCGAATCGCTGGACGCGTTGGACCACACCGAGGATCTGTCCGACGAGGAGCTGACCGCGATCGAAGAGGAGACGCAGCGGGCCGCCCGCCTGACCCGCGAGGTCCTCACCGAGGCCGTCCGGCGCTCGCGGCCCGGCCAGGCCGGCGGCCGCGATCTCCAGGCCGAGATTTCCGAGCTGTGCCTGCACCTCCGCGCGGAGTCCGAACGCGCGGCGGCCCGGCAGCCCGAAGCGGCGGCGGTGCTGGCGCGGGTCGCCTCCGAGGTCGCGGCACAGCTCCCTGAGGAGAAGAGCCGGTGGCTCCGCGGCACCGGCTCATGAGCCCGGCTGGCACCTGCCGCTGGGATCGAACCCGCAGCCTGCGTCGGGCTGGATCTGCGCAGCGGCGTGGCACCTGCCGTCGGGGTCGAACCCGCAGCCCGCGTCGGGCTGGATCTGCGAGGCGGCCTGGCACCGGCCGTCGGGGTCGAACCCGCAGCCTTCGTCGGGCTGGATCTGCGCAGCAGTGTGACACCTGCCGCTGGGGTCGAACCCGCAGCCTTCGTCGAGGGTCGCTTGCCCTCCCCAGAGCGAGGAGAAGAAGGACCAGAACGGATCGAGGAACGTGGAGCCAACGGTGGGTGTGAGGGTGGCGGCCAGGGCGGCGGCGAGTAGAATGCGACGCATGGGGCGGATCTCCGGCGCGGCGCCGGCGGCGGGCCTCCGTGGCCCGTGCGGGTCGCGCTGGTCCGCTACTGTGCCCGAAATCGGCGCCGCGGTGAAAACTTCTTAACGAGGATCGGAGTGGGGGATCGGATGCGACGAGAGAACCTCAAGGCGCGCCTGCTGCGGGCGGTCTCCGGCAAGACGCAGGTGCGCCTGGCCGGAGAGATCGATCTCCACCCGTCCCGCCTCGCCCAGATCGAGTCGGGGGACCTGCTCCCGCGCCGGCAGGATCTGGAGCGCATGGCGCACAACGAATCCCTGACCGTGGATGACATCGACGAGATCCTGAGCCTGATCGACTCGTTCCGCCGGACGTTCCAGAGGGCGGAACGGAGAATGGGAGGCTTCGCCGATCTCGGAGAGAAGCTGTACGACCACATCTCCCATGCCCGGAGGCGGCTTCTCGCTCTGCCCGTGCTGCCCGACCGTTTCGGCACGGCACCGCCAGAGGTTGAGGAAGAGGTGGCGCCGCCTGTCGAGGAACTCCATGTCCGGGTCTGCCTGGAGCTCTGTGATGAGTCGGAACGAATGGCGTCCCGAGAGATCGAAGGAGCGGCGATCCTGGCCGGGGCAGCCGCGAAAGTCGCGGCGCGGCTGCCGGAACCGCAGGGCCGGCGGGTCCGCGGCCATGCCGCCGCCTACGAAGCCAACGTCCTGCGCGTCGCCGGAGAGCTGAAGGCGGCGGACACCGCCCTCGCGGAAGCGAAACGCCTCTGGCACTCCGGCGCCGACCGCACCGGCCTCCTCGACGTCGGCCGGCTGCTCGACTTGGAAGCCTCTCTGCGCCGAGGTCAGCGCCGGTTCGGCGAGGCGCTGCACTGTCTCGACGAAGCCGTGCGGCTGGGCCGGTCTCCGGCGCGCGCCCTCATCAAGAAAGGCTTCACCCTGGAGGTGATGGGACAGTACGAACGAGCCGTCGAAACCCTCCTCCAGGCGGAGCCCCGCTTGGATCGCGAGGCCGAGCCGCATCTCTGGTACAACCACCGCCTCCAGCTCGCCGTCAACTACACGAACCTCGAACGCTACAGCGAAGCCTCGGATCTGATCGACTCGGCCCGGCCTCTCGTCGTCGAGTTGGGAGCTGACCTCGTGGGCTTCAGAATCACCTGGCTGGAAGGCCGCATCGCCGCCGGTCTCGGCCGGACTCCGGAGGCTCTGGACCTCCTCGCCCAAGCCCGGCGGGAATTCGCCGCCCGCGGCATGTACTACGACGTGGCGCTGGCGCTCCTGGAAGAAGCGTTGCTCCTCCTGAAAGAAGAACGGACGGCCGAAGTCGAAACGCTGGCCCAGGAGCTGACGGAGGTCTTCAAGTCCAAGGGAGTCCACCGCGAAGCCCTGGCCGCCCTCCGGCTCTTCCAGGAAGCGACGGAGCAATCGACCGCCACCGCCGAGCTGGCCGGCCGCATCCTGCGCTTCCTTTTCCGTGCCCGCTATGATGAGGAGCTGCGGTTTACTGCCCTATAGGTGCCGCGGTGTCGCGTCCCTCTGCATTACAATAGCTTGAGGGTATTACCTGAGGGGGCTCAATGAAGACCTTGTCTCTGAAGTTGCCGGACGATTTAGCCAAGGTCCTGGAGGATCGCGCCCGTTCCGCGGGCACCACGAAGTCGGAGATCCTGCGGGAGGCGTTGGCCGGCTACTTGGCACAGAGCCCGCCCCCGGGAAGCGGCACTTTCCTGGCCCTGGCCGGAGATCTGGTGGGTTGTCTCGAGGGACCGGGCGACCTGTCCTATAACAAGGACTATCTAGTGTAGTGTAGTGGGTCCTATATCTGGGAACATTTGTTATTCTCTCCTGGGCATGGTGTCCTTCCAGGAGGGGATAAGATGCCAGGGCAAGTTCAATCTGCCCCAGGACGAGTTGAATCCGCCCCAGGGCAAGTTCAATCTGCCCCAGGGTCGTGTCCTAAGAGTGTGTGGGTGGTGGAGGAGCCAGCCCCGCCGAGGGGCTGGCAAGGGATCTCAGCAATATACGGATCCGGTAGTGCAAGTAAAAACAGCGGTTGCGCAATCCAAACAGTAAGATATACATCCTCCGTCGCTGCCATTGGAGCCGCCGTTTACCTTCGGAAAGTCATTTTCATTTAGGGCGTGCAACGTCTCGCGGCTGAGCACCAATTTCTTCACCGACTTCTTCATGGCTACGCTCCTTATAGTAGGTAAGAGCCTTCTGGCACAGGAGCATTGTAGCCGTGTTGGAAGCTGGCGGATAGGGGGACGCCCTCTACGCCTCCGGGACCTATCTGGAGCACCCACACTGAGTTAGGACACGACCTGCCCCAGGGCAAGTTCAATCCGCCCCAGGGCAAGTTCAATCCGCCCCAGGGCAAGTTCAATCTGCCCCAGAGCAAGTTCAATCCGCTCCAGAGCAGATTGAATCCTGAGCGGGGCATCTTCGCTCTGCAGAGGGCTCGCTTCGATCCTGAGAGGGGCGGCTCCGTTTCTGGGCAGCCTCCACCATGTCGCGGAGAAAAAGCTGCCAGCTACGCGACACGGATCGCCTCTGCTTCAACGGCGGGCCGAGCCCAAGGCTGGAGCGCACCCTTCATGACGAGGTCGACTTGATGGGAGAGCCGCTCTTCCAGCCAGAATTTGAGGCTCATGTATTCGGCCAGACCCGGGGTTTCGCGGAATTCCACCAGGACATCGACGTCGCTATCCGGCCGAGCTTCATCGCGAGCCACTGATCCGAAGAGGGCAAGAGAACGGACGCCGAAGTGCTCCGTGATCTCGTGCCGGTGAGCGGAAAGCAGGCGGATGGCTTCGTCTCGTTTCATCTCTGGCTCCTCGAACAGCAATCGTAGCAGGGAGGGCTCGTCTGGCACAGTGGATCTACGGCCAAGCCGGCGGCGGTAGGTGCTACCATGAAGCGGTAATGCCCCGTAACGCCTCTTCCGGCGGAGCCGCCGTCTCCTTGTTGATCGACCTGATCGACGAGATCCGCGGCGAGGCGAAAACCGGCAAGCAGCTCGTTCATGCGGCGTATCTGCCGGGGAGCGAGACGCGGTGGGGGGAGCTCGATCCGCCGTTGCCGGAGCCGTTGATGGGGGCGATCCGGCGGCATGGGGTGGAGCAGCTCTGGAGCCACCAGGCGGAGGGGATCGCGGCGGCGCGGCGCGGCGAGGACGTGCTGATCACGACTCCCACCGCGTCGGGGAAGTCGCTGGTCTTCCAGGCGCCGGTGCTCGAAGAGGCGCTCCAGGGCGGCCCGGGGCACGGTCTCTTCCTCTTTCCTCTCAAAGCGTTGGGGCAGGATCAGCGCGCCAAGTTTTGCCGCCTGGCGGCGGAAGCGGGGCTCGGACCGGAGAGCGCGGGGTGCGAGATCTATGACGGCGACACGCCGCCGGCCAAGCGCGAGGCGATCCGCAAGCAGTTTCCGCGCGTCATCGTGTCCAATCCGGACATGCTCCACATGGGCATCCTCGGCCACTGGACCGGCTGGGGGCCGTTCCTCGCCGATCTGCGCTGGATCGTGCTCGACGAGCTGCACACCTACCGCGGCATCTTCGGCAGCCATTTCCATCATGTCTTGCAGCGCTTGCTCCGCCTCTGCCATTCGGTAGGAGCGAACCCGACGATCATCGCGTCGTCGGCCACCGCGGCGAACGCTCCCGAGTTCGCGGCGGCGTTGACCGGCCGGACGTTCCACTGGATCGGCGAATCGGGTGCGCCGCGCGAGGGGCGCCACCTTCTTCTCTTCCGGCCGACGGCGAGCCCGTACACCCTGGCGCTCCAGCTTTTTGTGCGCTGCTTGAACGCGGGGCTCAAGACGATCGTCTTCACCAAGGCGCGGCGGATCACCGAGCTGCTCTATTCGTGGCTGCGCCGCGAGGAGCCGTCGCTCGCCGCGCGGGTGGCGAGCTACCGGGCGGGCTTCCTCCCCGAAGAGCGGCGGCGGATCGAGGCGTCGCTCTTCGCCGGCACGCTCGACGGGGTGATCTCGACCTCGGCGCTTGAGATGGGGATCGACGTCGGCGGGCTCGACGCCTGCATCCTGGTGGGCTATCCCGGCAGCATGATGGCCACCTGGCAGCGCTCGGGCCGGGTGGGCCGGGCGGGAAAGGAGTCGCTGACCGCGCTGGTGGCGTTGCCGGACGCTCTCGATCAGTTCTTTCTCGATCATCCGGAGCAGTTCCTGGAGCGGCCATGCGAGCGGCTGGTGGTCGATCCGGTCAACGATCCGGTGTCGCGCGCGCATCTGATCTGCGCCGCGGCCGAGATGCCGCTCAGCAAGGTGACCGATCAGCGGTATCTGGAACGCCACACCGGCCGGGTGGACTCGCTGCTGCGCGGCGGCCATCTATTAGAAGAAGAGGAGAGCGGCGAGCTGTACTCGCTGCGCCGCCGGCCGCAGAGCGGCATCAACCTGCGCGGCACCGGGATGTCGTACGCGATCCTCGCCGGCCGCGCGGTGATCGGCACCGTCGACGGCGTGCGGGCGCTCCATGAATGCCATCCCGGAGCGATCTACCTGCACGCTGGCCGGCAGTATCTGATCCACGAGCTCAACAGCGAGGAGAAGAAGGTCATCGCGGAGGCGGTGGAGGTCGACTATTTCACCTCGCCGCTGACCGAGAAGGAGACCGCGGTCCTGGAGGTGCTGGAGACGCGGACGGACGGACCGCTCTCCGCCTGGCTGGGACGTCTGAAAGTCACCGAGCGGGTGATTGGCTACGAGCGCAAGCGCATCCACGGGCAGGAGTCGATCGATCAGCACCCGCTGGATTTCCCGCCGGTCGAGTTCGAGACCGTGGGGCTCTGGTGGGCGGCGCCGCGGGTGGTGGAGGAGACGCTGCGCCAGGAGGGCGAGCACTTCATGGGCTCGCTCCATGCGTCCGAGCACGCGGCGATCTCGCTCTTTCCGCTCCTCGCGCTGTGCGACCGCAACGACATCGGCGGCATCTCCTATTCGATCCATCCGCAGGTGGGGTGTGGCGCGGTCTTCATCTATGACGGTCACCCCGGCGGAGTCGGGATCGCGGCCAAGGGCTTCGAGAGTCTGCCGGACCTGCTCGGCCGGGTGCGCCTGCTGATCGAGGGGTGCCCGTGCGAGAGCGGCTGCCCGTCGTGCATCCAGTCGCCGAAGTGCGGCAACGGCAACCGGCCGCTCCACAAGGCCGGCGCGGCCCGGGTGCTGCGGCTGCTGCTGGGCGAGTAGGAAGCGGCGGCGGCGTGGGACACGGAGCCGATCGAGATCCGCTTCGATGTGGAAGCGGAGGTGGAGGAGATCAGCGCGGAGAGCGGCACGGCGTCTCTCTGGGCTCCGCTTCCCGACGCGCATCTCCTGCCCGCCACCCTCCCCGAGGAGATCGCTCCGGCGCCGCCCGTGCGGGCTCCGCGCGTCCGCGTTCGCACCCGGCCGGAGCACACCGTTCTGTTCGACGTCGAGACCTTGCGTTCGGCGGCGGACGTCGGGGGATGGAACAACGCGCACCGCATGGGCGTCGCGTGTGGCGTCGTCTGCCATCTGGAAGAGGGGCGGTTCGAGGTGTTTCCGGAGACCGCGGTGCGCGCGTTGTGCGATGCGCTGCGCGCCGCGGACCTGGTCATCGGCTTCAACATCCGGCGCTTCGACTACCAGGTCCTCGCCGGCTATACGGGCGAGGACTATGCGCGGCTCGTCCCCACGCTCGACCTGCTGGACGAGGTGACCCATCGCCTGGGGTTCCGCGTCGGCATGGGGCACCTCGCCCAGGAGACGTTGGGGCTGGGCAAGTCCGCCGACGGGCTGCAAAGCCTGGAGTGGGTGAAGCAGGGGCGCCTCGACCTGGTCGAGGAGTACTGCCGGCACGACGTGGAGATCCTCCGCGACCTTTATCTGCATGGCCGCCGCGAAGGCTTCCTCTTCTACCGCGACCGCAAGCGCGACCTCCGGCTCAAGCTCCGCGTCGACTGGTAGGAGCGCACCCTACTTGAGCAGGGCGGCGGCGTGGCCGGCGACCAGGCCGAAGCCTTTGCCGGCGGCTTCGCGACGGAGAGCTTCGAGGAGGATCTGCCCTCTCCCGGGGTCGCCGGAGCGCAGCTCGAGCTGGCCGAGGGCGAGAGTGGCGTCCAGGCGCTGCAGCCACAAGCCGAGCGAGCGCGCCTCGGCCTGGGCCGCTGTCAGCATGGCTCGCGCTTCGGCGGTCTGTCTGCTGTCGGCGGCGACCCGGCCGGCGGCGATTTGGACCGCGAGGCGAGCCCAGCGGTTTTCGCTCTTGCCGGTCAGCTCGATCGCCTGGCGCAATGAGGTCCGGGCGGCATCGGTCCGGTTCAGCCCCTGGAGGGCGCGGGCCTGGATCGCCAGCGCCTGAGCTTCCATATTGCCCTGGTGAAGGGTGTGGAACTGATCGGCGGCCCAGTGGGCGTGGGGCTCCGCGGTGGCGTCGTCGCCTTCTTCGAGAGCGAGCTGGGCGATGCCGAGGCGGGTCAAGGCCAGGTCGGAGAGATCGCGACTCTGCTCGCGGAGCGCCAAAGCCTCGGCGTGACTCTTGTGCGCCGCCGGCAGGCTCCCCTGGAGCATCTGGAGGACGGCGAGCCCGGCCGCGCTGTCGGCGCGCAGATTCTTGAGCCCGGTCGCCTTGGCCATCTCGGCGATCTCGCGGAAGGAGGCCTGGGCTCCGGTGAGATCCCCCTGGTCGATCTGGACGTTGCCGAGATGGAACAGCGCGAAGCCGGTGCCCCGGCTGTGGCCGATCTCCCGCAGCAGGCGCAACGCGGTCTCGGCGTGGCGGCGCGCCTCGGCCAGGTTGCCCTGCTCGCGCAACACGGTGGACAGGTTCACGTGCGCGGCGCCTTCGCCCTCGGCGGAGCCCATGGCATGGAAGCTCGCCAGGATCTCGTTGAAGTGGCCCGCGGCGGCGGTCAGGTCGCCTTCCGACTGTTCGATGGCGGCGACGTTGGTGAGCGCGAAGGTGCGCTCCATGCGGTCGTTGATCTCGGCCGAGATCGCCACGGCGTTGTTCAGGTGCCGTTTCGCGTCCACGAGGTCGCCGAGGAGGCCGGCGATCTGGCCCAGGGACCTCTCGACGTGCAGGAGGCCCCTCTGGTTGCCGGTCTCGCGGTAGATGGCGAGGGCTTGCTCGTTCAGGCTGCGGGCGCGCGCCAGGTCGCTCTGGTCCTGGTACAGGATCGCGGTGTCGAAGAGAGAGTCGGCGATGCCCGCCCGGTCTCCGACGGCGGTGAAGATCTTCTCCGCCTGCTGGACGCTGGCGAGAGCTTCGGCGTGCTTGCCCAGCAGGCGGGCGGCGGTGGCCTGGGTCTGCAGGGCTTTCGCCAGAAGGAGGCGGGCGCCGAGCGTCTTGGCGCTCTGGACGGCCTGGGCGGCGAGCGCTTCCTGGCGGCGGAAATCGGACAGGGCTCCGGCGGCACCGGCCTCCGTGAGATCGAAGCGCGGATCGGTGGAGAGGGGAGCCGGCAGGCGGCGCAGGGTGGCCAGGGTCGCCAGGGCGTCCTTCGGCTGGCCGGCGGAGATCTGGGTGCGCGCCAGGCGCAGGCCGTGCTCGGGATCGTCGGGAAAGAAGGTCCACAGGGTCTTGTAGATCTCCACCGCTTTGCCCCAGTTTTTGCGGGTCTCCTCGTGCAGACCCTCCACCAGCAGGCGGTCCTCGCGGGAGAGCGAGCCGGCGAGCGCCCGCGCCCGCGCGGCCTCCTGCTCGGCCTTGGTGTCATACCCCAGGCCGCTCCAGGCCATCGCCAGGCTGGCATGGGCGAGCGGGAAGGAGGGCTCCGCCGCGGTGGCTTTCAGCAACAGGTCGCGGGCGGTCAGCGTGTCCAGCATGCGCAGGTGCGCCAGGCCCTCGGAGTAGATCCGGGCCGCTTCATGGCCGGTCGGGAAGGCGGCGCGGGCGAGCACCGACTGCTCGGGAAGCACGCCGCCGCTGCCGAGGTCCCGGCGCAGCTCCTGCCCGAGGTCCGAGACCAATTCGAACAGCTCGGCCTCGGTGCGGGTGCGGGTCGCCACCGCCAGGGTCTCCCCTGTCGCGGTGTCCTGCAGGCGCAGATCGACGCGCACCTTGCTGCCCGCCCGATCGCCGAGGTCGAGGAAGGAGCCGACCAGCACGACGTCGCAGCCGAGGACGGCGCGGATCCGCGCCAGGGCGTTCGGCGGGAGATTCTCCGGGTCCCCGAGGTTCAGATCCATGCGGGCGCGCGCCACCGCATCGCCGGAGATGGTCTGCAGCTTCTCGCCGACGCCGAGCTCGACGGTGAACATCTCCGCCAGGGCGGTCGACAGCCAGGCCGCTTCCTTCCGCCCCGAGAGATTGCGGAAGCCGAGCACTGCCACCGAGCGGCGGGGAGAGGCGGCGGACGCGGCCTGGAGCGCCGGCGGATGGGGATTGGAGCGCGGACCGGCACGCAGGAGCAGCAGGCTGAGCGCGAGGAGGGTGAGGCCGACCGCCAGCACGGCGGTCCACGGGCTGCGGCCGGCGCGGCCGATCGACGACGCTGCCGCCAGGGGCGCCATCTGCGCCAGCGCCGCTCTCTCCCCGGTGGACAGCGCTTCGAGATCAATCGGCGCCAGCTCCTCGGGAAACACCGTCTCCGGAGGCTCGGCGGGAGGCGGCGGCGGATCGACCCGCCGCACTTCCGCTACGAAGCTGTATCCCCGTCCGGGCACCGTCACGATGAAACGATGGTCACCGGCCCCCTCGCCGAGCGCCTTGCGCAGGCGGAAGACGTTCTGGGTGAGGGTCGCCTCGGTGATGAAGGTGTCCGGCCAGACCAGCTCGATGAGCGTGTCCTTTTCGACCACCTCACCCTGCCGCTCGACCAGCGCCAGGAGGGTCGAGAAGGCCTTCGGCGTCAGTGCAACGGGGTCGTCTCCACACAGGAGAGCCCGTTTCACCGGGTCGAGGCGGAATGGACCGAATTCGTAGAAGCCCTTTTCTTGCCTGGACATACGCCCCAGTAAGAAATTTTCAGAAGATTTAATCGGCTCAGTGAGGACAGGCGTTAGGGTCATCGAGTACCTTCTGCTCAACACAGCGGAACGCTCGCGATGGCTGCGAGACCCCCGCGATGCCGGAGACATGTGAGACCTCTCCGGCGAGCGGGTGAGCTACGCACCCCCGTGCCTGCCTCGCACCGTTTCGCGGTAAGTGTAGCTTACGGGAGCTTATCCCGATCTTTTGTTGTGCTCTTGTTTCGGAGGGAGTTCATTTAGGGGGCTTGAGGCCCAGAGGGAGGAATCCCTCTGGGCCTCTTGTTGTCTGCTGTGGAAGAATCCCCCCGATGCGGTCCATCGTCTCGTCTCTCCTCACTGCTGTCCCCGTCGTCCTGTGTCTCTCCCTGTCCGCCTGCGCCGGTCTCGGCAAGGCGGTCGAGAAGCCGCGTGTCCGCGTGCTCGGCGTGGAGGTCTCCCATGTCTCGCTCGAATCCGCCGACCTGGTCTTCGACCTCGCGGTGGAGAACGACAACCGCTTCTCGTTCGTCCTCGAAACAGTCGAGTACCGCGTGCGTATCAACAACGAGTCGCTCCTGGACGGGCGGCAGGATCTGCGGGCGGAGATCGCCGCCCACGGCACCGGTGAGGTGGAGCTGCCGGTGACGCTCCACTTCGCCGACATCGTTCGCGTGCTCCGCAGCCTCAAAGGGGAGCGGCATGCCGGGTACGATCTGGACGCCGAGCTGTGGTTCTCGATCCCCATCCTCGGCCGCTTGAGCATCCCGGTGCGCCAACGGGGAGACGTCTCCCTGGACGCCCTCCGCATCCATCTTTGAGCTGGCTGAATGACTTTTTCCTGAGAGGCTGCCCATGCCTGGAACATCTCGAACACCTGGAACACCGATCGTCCGTCTGACCGCCGCCCTCGTGCTGACCCTCGCCCTACACCTCGCGGCGCCTGCCGGCGCCGCTTCGGCGAGCCCCGAGATCCGCTACATCGTCCTCCTCGCCGGCAACCATGCCGGGTCGGCGGTGACCACCGTCCTCTCCGACCACGAGTGGCGCTACACCTATGAGCTGCACGACCGCGGACGCGGCGCCAGCACCACCAGCCACGCCGTGGTGGATGAGCACGGAGTGCCGCTGCTCATCGAGACCACCGGCGTCGACTACTTCAAGAACGCCCTCGACGAGCGGTTCGAACGGACGGGGACCAAGGCGGTCTGGCGCAACGCCTCCGAGCACGGCGAGCGGGTGCTCACCCGTCCGGCCTTCTTCCCGACGCTCAACGGGCCGCCGCAGGAGACCGAGCTGCTCGCCCGCGCCCTCCTGCGCGTGCCGGACCACGGCATCGATCTGCTGCCCGACGGCCGCGAGACGATCGAGGAGCTCGGCACCCTCACCGTGAAGGCCGGCGCGCAGAGCGAAACCATCCACCTCTATTCCTTGAGCGGCTCCGGCTTCGAGCCCGGCCAGGTCTGGCTGGACGGCCAGCAGCGCCTGTTTGCCTCCGCCAGCAACTGGGCCGGCCTCATCCGCGAAGGCTGGGAAAGCGCCATGCCGGAGATCACCAAGGCGCAGAACACGCGCAATGCGGAGCACGCGAAGGCACTGGCCCAGCGGCTCGCCCGCCATCCGCAGGGACCGCTCGTCTTCGTCCACGCCCGCCTCCTCGATCCCGCGCGCGGTCTCGTCAAGCCGGGCACCACCGTGGTGATCACGGGGGACCGCATCACCGCCATCGGCGACGACGGACAGGTCGCGGTGCCCGCGGGAGCCGAGACGGTGGACGCCCACGGCCGGACGTTGATGCCGGGCCTGTGGGACATGCACGTCCATCTCTCCGCCCTGGACGGCCTGTTCCACCTCGCCGCCGGCGTGACCACGGTGCGCGACATGGCCAACGACACCGACTTCCTCCTCGACATGCGCCGCCGCGTCGACGCCGGAGAGCTGCTCGGTCCGCACATCATCATGGCCGGCTTCATCGACGGTCCGGGACCCTACGCCGGCCCGAGCAAAGTCCTGGTAGCCACAAAAGAGGACGCGCTCAAGGCGGTCGACCGCTACAAGGAGCTCGGCTACGAGCAGATCAAGCTCTACAGCTCGCTCGATCCGGCGCTGGTGCCGCCCATCGTCGAGCGCGCCCACCATCTCGGCATGCGGGTCAGCGGCCACATCCCCAACGGCATGACCGCCGAGCAGGCGGTGCGCGAGGGCTTCGACGAGATCCAGCACGTCAACTTCCTCTTCCTGAACTTCCTCTCCGGCTTCGACACGCGGACTCCGGAGCGCTTCACCCAGTTGGGCGCGCACGCCGCCGAGCTCGACCTCGGCTCCGACAAGGTGAAGGCCTTCCTGGCGCTCCTCAAGGAGAAGAAGACAGTCAGCGATCCCACCGTCAACGCCTTCGAGGGGATGCTCACCGGCCGCAGCGGCCAGATCGATCCGAGCCTGGCGCCGGTGGCGGACCGCCTGCCGCCGCAAGTGCGCCGCGAGCTCCTCGGCGGCGGCCTGCCGGTGCCGCCGGGGATGGACCAGCGCTACCGCGACTCCTTCCGCGCCTTGCTGTCCATGGTGCGCGCTCTGCACGACAACGGCATCACCATCGTCGCCGGCACCGACTCGCTGGCCGGGTTCGGTCTCCATCGCGAGCTGGAGCTGTACGGCCAGGCCGGCATCCCCAACCTCGACATCCTGCGCGCCGCGACCATCGTTCCGGCGCAGGTGATGAAGCGGGACAAGGACTTCGGGAGCCTCGAGACCGGCAAGATGGCCGACGTGATCCTGGTCGACGGCCAGCCGGACCAGAAGATCGGCGACATCCGGCGCGTCGTCCTCACCGTCAAGGGGGGAGTGGTCTACGATCCGGCGGCGCTCTACCGGGAGATCGGGGTGAAACCGGTCGAGTGAGGATCTTTCTGGCCGACCGCGGCGATGCGGCGCACCGGCTCGACCGGGTCCTGGTGCGCCGCCTGGCCGACGTCCCCGGCCTCTCCCGCACGCGCCTGCAAGGGTTGATCGCCGCCGGGCAGGTGCGGGTGAACGGCGTCCTGGCCACCCGTCCGGCGGAGCGCCTCGCGCTCGGCGACGAAGTCTCGATTCTCCTTCCGCCTCCGCCACCCGCCCGGGCTCGGCCCGCGGCCGAGGAGATTCCCCTCACCATCCTCTATGAAGACGACTGGCTCCTCGCGGTGGCCAAACCGCCCGGCCTCGTCGTCCATCCCACTCCCGGCCACCACAGCGGCACTCTCCTCAACGCTCTCCTCTGGTATCTGAAAGAGAAGGACATCCGTCCGGGATTGGTCAACCGTCTGGACAAGGGGACCTCGGGAGCACTGCTGGCGGCGAAAACCGGCGAGATCCACGGCCGCCTGACGCGTGCGTTCCGGGCGCCGACCGCGGCGAAGGAGTATCTGGCCGTGGTCTACGGCTGCCCGCGCCAGGAGAAGGGGCGGATCGAGCACGGCATCCTGAGAGACCCCGCGGACCGCAAGAAGATGACCACCTCGCGAACCGAAGGGCGCCCCAGCGTCACCCTCTACGAAATCCTCGCCACCGGGGGAGGCTTGACCCTCCTCCGCTGCCGCCTCCTCACCGGCCGGATGCACCAGATCCGCGTCCACTGCGCCGCCGAAGGGCTGCCCCTGGTCGGCGACCCCCTCTACGGTGAGCCGCGCTGGAAAGGGATCGAAGATCCCGCCCTCGCCGCCGCCTGCCGGGAGTTTCCGCGCCAGGCGTTGCATGCGCACCGGATCGTGCTGACCCACCCGGTGACCCGGGAGCGGTTGGAGGTGACGGCGCCGTTGCCGGATGATTTGGGCGGCCTGTTGGCTCACTTCGCGATCGCCGGCACCACCGGAATCATCCAAGGAACCACATAAGCCTGCAAGAAAACCAGCACACCCACCAGCGAAGCCAGCGCGATGCTGTGCCAGAAGACGTAGCGCAGGATCTCGCCCTCGTTCCCCTGCTGGCCGGTGGCGACGCCGGCCACCACGATGCTCTGGGCGTCGATCATCTTCCCCATCACGCCGCCGCTGCTGTTCGCCGCGCAGGCCAGGATGGGATTCAGCCCGAGCCGTTCGGCGCTGACCCGCTGGAGCCCTCCGAAGAGGACGTTCGAGGAGGTATCGCTGCCGGTCAGCGCCACGCCGAGCCAGCCGAGGAGCGGCGAGAAGAAGGGAAAAAGCATGCCGGTCGCCGCGAATGCGAGCCCCATGGTCGCGTCCAGGCCGGCGTAGCGGGTGGTGAATCCCAGGGCCATCATGGCGGCGATGGTCAGGAGCGACCACTTCACGCGCCAGAGCGTTCCGCCCAGGATCTTGACGAGCTCGCTCAGCGAGAACCCGAGCAGCAGGCCGCTCAGCATTCCGGTTAGCAGGAGGCTCGTCCCCGTCGCGGTCAGCCAGTTGAGGGTGTAGACCGCCGCTTCGGGCGTCGGCTTCTTGACCACCGGCGGCGTCCGCACCACCGCCTTGTCGAGCGCGGGCACGGGGATGTTGAAGAGCGAGATCCCGTGCAGGAAGTTCTCGTGCCCTTCGGTTCCGCCGTTGAGGAAATCCTTGGAGGCCGGATAGCCCCAGACGAAGACGAAGACGCAGAGGAGGAGCCAGGGCACGAGCGCCTTGAACGCCGTCTTCGGAGCATGCTCGGGCCGCGCCGCCGCCTCGGCCGCGCGTTCCTCGTCCGACTCGTGCGCGAAGCTCCAGGTCGTCTTCGGCTGCCAGAAGCGGAGGAGGACGAGCAGCGAGAGAATGGAGACGATCGAGCCCGCGATGTCGACCAGCGAGGGACCGAAATAGTTGCTGACGAAGAACTGGGTGATCCCGAAAGAGAGGCCGGCGGTGAGACAGGCGGGCCACACCTCGCGGATCGCCTTGCGTCCGGACATCGCCCAGATCAGCCAGAAGGGGACGAGGACCGAGAAAAAGGGAAGCTGCCGCCCGACCGCGGCGGAAAGCGTCGCTTCCGGGAGGCCGGTGACCTTGGCGAGAGTGATGATCGGGGTGCCGAGCGCGCCGAAGGCGACCGGCGCCGTGTTGCCGAGAAGCGCCAGCCCCGCCGCCTGGAGAGGCCGGAAGCCGAGCCCGATGAGCATCGCGCCGCAGATGGCGACCGGCGTGCCGAAACCGGCCGCGCCCTCGATGAAGGCGCCGAAGCTGAAGCCGATCAGGAGAAGCTGGATGCGCCGGTCGCTCGCCAGGCCCGCGATCGTGTGCTTCAGGACCTCGAAATCGCCCGACTTGACGGTGACGTCATAGAGGAAAATCGCGCCGAAGATGATCCAGCCGATTGGCAGCAGGCCGAAAGCCGCGCCGTCCGCGGCGGCGGCGAAAGCGAGCTTCGCCGGCATGCCAAAGACCAGGACGGCGATCCCGATCGCCGAAGCGAGCCCCAGGAGAGCGGCCCAGTGTGCACGGATGTGAAAGAAGGCGAGAAGCCCAAGCAGGACGACGACGGGAATGGCGGCGACGAGCGCCGAGACGAGAATGCTGCCGTTGACTGGAGAGTACACCTGCGTCCAGGTCATCTTCCTATCCTCCAGAAGCGTCGATCTCTCGCCGAGAGGATACTCGATTTCGGGACGGGGTAGGCGCCTGCGGTTGCCAGGTGTAGGGGTGCCTGACGGCATTCCGTGGACCGCCCCCTACGAGGGCAGCAGAATCACCTTCCCCGTCGTCTTCCGTCCTTCGAGAGCCCGATGCGCTTCGGCGGCGTCGGCGAGCGGCAGCTCGAGGCCGATGCGCAGCTTCAGCTTGCCGTCGCGGATCCAGCCGAGGACGTCTCCGGCCCGTTCGGCCAGTTCCTCTCGCGTCACGATGTAATGGGTGAGCGAAGGACGGGTCAGATAGAGGGAGCCTTTCGGATTGAGCACCCCCGGATCGAACGGGGGAACTTTGCCGCTCGACTGGCCGAACAGGACCATCAGGCCGCGCCGGGCGAGGGAGTCCAGGCTCTTGTCGAAGGTCGTCTGGCCCACACTGTCATAGACCACCTGCACGCCCTTGCCATCGGTGAGCCGTTTCACCTCGGCTGCGAAATCCTGCTTCGTATAGAGGATGACCTCGTCGGCGCCGGCCTCCCGCGCGAGTTGGGCCTTCTCCTCGGTCGAGGTGGTGGCGAGCACGCGGGCACCCCGGAGCTTGGCGATCTGGCAGAGGAGCAATCCGACCCCGCCCGCCGCGGCATGCACCAGGCAGATGTCGCCCGGCTTCAGCGGAAACACCGAAACGGCGAGAGCGTGGGCCGTCATCCCCTGGAGCATCGCGGCGGCGCCGTCCTTGGCGCTCAACCCGTCCGGCAGGCGCACCAGCCGCTCGGTTGGGACGACGGCCTTCTCGGCATAGGAGCCCATGACCCCTGCATAGGCCACCCGATCGCCCACCGCGAGATCGCTGACCCCGGAGCCCACGGCTGCGATCGTGCCCGCCGCCTCCTGGCCCGGGGTGAAAGGGAGAGAGGGGACTTTATAGAGACCCGTCCGCAGGTAGACGTCGATGAAGTTGACCCCGATCGCCTCGATGCGGACCAGCGCCTGGCCTTCGCCGGGGGTGGGATCGGGAGTGTCTTCGAGGCGGAGAGCCTCGGGGCCGCCGTGCTCATGGATGCGGATGGCTTTCATTTCGACTCCTTCTCTCCTGGTCATCCCTGCGGGTGGAACACCGAGCCTTCCGGCGGCCTCGGGCGCGCGGCGCCTTTCGTGGGGTGGGGGAGGATCTGCCGCAGATAGGGCTCGATGCCGCGGTTGGGGTCGTAGTTCTGGGGATAGCCCAGCGAGACCTCCTCGAAGCGGACGCCGTCGCGGTAGTGGGTGGCGCGGATGTGGAGGTGGCCGTAGATGACCGCTTCGGCGCGGAAGCGGATGTGCCAGTCCTCGGTGAGCCGCGTGCCGCACCAGATGGAGAAGCGGGGGATGCGCGGCAGCACCGCGAGGTCATGGCGCAACGGAAAATGGTTGATCAGGATCAGCGGCGCGCGCGCCGCCGCCTCCACCAGGCGCGGCTCGGCCGCGGCGCACAGGGCGGCGCACCATTCCGGCTTGGTGGGGTAGGGATCGGAGTGGAGGAGCACTTCGTCCGAGCAGAGGAGATTGTCCTCCGCGGCCCATTCGATCGCCCGCTCCGGCGGGATGTCGTCCGGCCGGAAGCTGTAGTCATAGAGGAGGAAGAGCGGCGCGAGAAGGCAGCGCGGCCCTTCTCCGGGCCACATCACATAGGGGTCCTCGGGCGTGAGCACGCCGTAGTCGCGGCAGATCGCCACCTGGCGCAGGTACTTCTGCTCACCGCGCGAGTCGTCCGCCCGCGACGGAATCGTCCACAGGTCGTGGTTGCCCGGCACCCAGAAGACGCGGCCGAAGCGGCGCGCCAGCAGGCCGAGGGCGAAGCGGAGGTGCTCTTCCGTCTCGCCGACGTCGCCAGCCAGGATCAGCCAGTCATAAGGATGGGGGCGCAACGCCTCCAGGGCGTGGCGTGTCACTTCGTAGCGGAGATGGAGGTCCGCGATCGCGTAGAGCTTCATCGCGGCGGTCAATTCACCGAGCCATTGCCCGAAGGGTCTTCCGAGCCGCCCGTGCCGGCAGGATTGAGGAACTCCTGCACCTCCGGAGAGAACGTGCCGCGTTCCTCGGGGGCCGCTTCCGTGGTTTCGCCGGGGAAGAGGAGGGCTTGGCGCACCGTCCCCTCCTCGGTGAGGCTCACCTCCGTGAGTGGATGGCGGATCGGCTCGACCGAATAGTCGGGATGATAGACCGCGCCGCCGCCGGTCGGGATGCCGAAGCCGCGGGCATGCTCGCCGGCTTTGGGGAGGACATGGTGCAGGAACGTCCACCCCGGCTCGTCGTGCGCGTCGATCACGAAGGGAACCAGGCGGAAGGTGTCGAACGTCCGCACCGCCCCGTCGGCCTCGGACCACCCCTTGAGACCGAGCTGCACCGCGCCGGCCGAGACGCCGACGAGCAGCGCGCCGTTGTAATAGCGCTCCACGAGCTTCTGTTGCAGCCCGTTCTTCTGGAAGGCCTCCCAGCCGCGGTCGACGTCGCCGCCGGCGAGCAGGATGAGGTCGGCCTGGTCGAGAAACTCCTGGTCCTCGGTCGACGGCTCGGCCGGAAAGAGACGGGTGTCGCGGATGCCCACGGTGTCCATGGCGGCGACGAAGAGCTCGTAGAACTCCGGCGCGTCGCCGTTCGAGGCGCCGACGTACGCGGCGCGGATTATTTTGCCCGGCTCCTCCTCCTCGATGAGCTTGTGCGCTCGCGCAAGGACGGAGCCCTCCTCCTCATGCCAGAAGAGGAGTTGGCTGTCTGCCAGCAGGAAGATGGGTTTGATCGTCGATGCCATGGCGTCCATTCTACCGGTTTGTGACAGCCGGTTGGGACCGGAAGGCCGCCGCGGGCCCTCTGCTAAGCTTCCGCCCATGACCGACGACACCCAGGAGATCCGCCCCGAGCCCCATCCCGGTCCTGTCTCAAGCGTCGAAAAAGAAGCGTCGGCGCAGAGCGGCGAGCCGCCGCGCTGGGGCAAAGGCACGGAGCGGGCGGAAGATGGCAGGTTCCTCGAAGGACCGCACACCCGTGCTCACGAATTCACCCGCCTGCTGCGCATCGGCGCCGACTTCATCCGCGGCTTCCGCGCCCTGCACTTCGTCGGCCCCTGCGTCACCGTCTTCGGCTCGGCCCGTTTCCCCGAGACGCACCACTACTACGAGCTGGCGAGAGAGATGGGGCAGCATCTCGGCCGTGCCGGCTTCACCGTCCTGACCGGCGGCGGTCCCGGCATCATGGAAGCGGCCAACCGCGGCGCCCGGGACGTGCAGGCGAAGTCGATCGGCCTCAACATCATCCTGCCCAAAGAGCAGAAGCCGAACCCCTACCTCGATCGCTGGGTCGAGTTCCGCTACTTCTTCGTCCGCAAGGTCATGCTGGTCAAATACTCCTATGCCTTCGTGGTCCTGCCCGGTGGCTTCGGCACCATGGACGAGATTTTCGAGTGCGCCACCCTCATCCAGACCGGCAAGATCCGCAACTTTCCTCTCGTCCTCCTGGGGACCGAGTTCTGGCAGCCGCTGCGTGACTTTCTCGCGCATCAGATGGTGCCGGAGAAGACCATCCTGCCCGCGGACGTCAACCGCATCCTCTTCACCGACTCGGTGGACGAGGCCATGGACCGCATCATGAGCGCGGCCACCCAGGAGCTTGGGCTCTCCTGGGAGCCCGGAAGGCCACTGCCAGCCGGCAGACATTGACCGATTTCAGCCGCCGGGCTTCCGATAGACCGTCTCGTGGAACGGCCTGCCCTCTTGGACGACTTCGAGAGTGCCGTCGAGCGAGCGCCGCCGGAGGTAGCTCGCCGCGTCGCGGGCCACGAGACTGAGCTTGCCGGCGAAACGGTGATTGACCGCGCCGGCCACATCGGACGCGGTGAAGGGAGACCCATCCGGCCAGGACGCCACCACGCGGCCGAGCGCCCGGCTCACCTTGGGCCGCGGCCCAAGATCGGAGTCGTCCACGGTCTTCACCGCGGGAGCGGGAGGAGGAGCCAGAACCGCCTCCACCTCGGACGCGGCCTCCTTGAACGCCGCATAGCGCTGCGACAACCGCTCCAACTCGGCAGAGTGCCGCGCCTCTTCCTGCTGGTGGTGGATCTTCTGCTCGGCGTGGAACGCCTGCTTGTCACGATGCAATGCGATCTGCTCTTCCAGCCGCGAGAGTGTCTCCGCGATGGACAACTGGCCTTTCATCGTCTCTGTCTCCTCGTCCGTCTTCTTTTCAGATACAGCAACATGGTACTACGTTGCTGCGTT
>DATARD010000004.1:0-3231 GCA_036264355.1 Thermoanaerobaculia bacterium | reverse complement strand
CACGCCAAGTCGATCTGCCTGAACTTCGGCATCGCGCAGGACTACCAGGGCACGTGCAACCTCCGCTACGACGACACCAACCCGGTCAAGGAAGACGTCGAGTACGTCGACTCGATCGAGAAGGACGTGCGCTGGCTAGGCTTCGCGCCGACCGCGGTGCTGTTCTCCGGCGATTACTTCGGAAAGATGTACGAGCTCGCCGAGCGCCTCGTCATCGAGGGCAAGGCGTACGTCTGCGATCTCGACGACGATCAGATCAAGGACTACCGCGGCACGCTGAGCGAGCCCGGCCGGCCGAGCCCGAACCGCGATCGCTCGGTCGCCGAGAACCTCGCCCTGTTGCGCAAGATGAAGGCCGGCGAGCTCCCCGACGGCGCGTGCACGCTGCGCGCGAAGATCGACATGGCGTCGGCGAACATGAAGATGCGGGATCCGCTGCTCTACCGGATCCGCCACGCGCATCATCACCGCACCGGTGACGCGTGGTGCATCTACCCGATGTACGACTGGGCGCATCCGCTCGAGGATGCGATCGAAGGCATCACGCACTCGATCTGCACGCTCGAGTTCGAGAACAACCGCGAGGTCTACGACTGGGTGATCGAGAACACCGGGCCGTGGCCGGTGCGCCCGCACCAGTACGAGTTCGCGCGGCTCGCGCTCGAGTACACCGTGATGAGCAAGCGCAAGCTCCTGGAGCTCGTCGAGCGCCGGCTGGTGGCGGGCTGGGACGATCCGCGCCTGCCGACCCTCGCCGGCCTGCGCCGCCGCGGCTTCACGCCCGCGGCGATCCGCGACTTCTGCGAGCGCATCGGCGTCGCCAAGGCGAACAGCACGGTGGACGTGACCCTCCTGGAGCACTGCCAGCGCGAGGACTTGAACCCCCGGGTCCCCCGCGTGATGTGCGTGCTGCGGCCATTGAAGCTGGTGATCGAGAACTACCCGGAAGGCCAGGTGGAAGAGCTGGACGCCCCCTTCTACCCGCACGACGTGCCCAAAGAGGGGAGCCGGAAGGTGCCATTCTCGCGCGTCCTCTACATCGAGCGGGACGATTTCGCGGAACAGCCGCCGAAGGGCTTCCACCGTCTCGCCCCCGGCCGCGAGGTGCGGCTGCGCTACGGCTACCTCGTCCGCTGCGAGAGCGTGGTCAAAGACCCGGCGACGGGTGAGGTCGTCGAGCTCGTTTGCACCTACGACCCCGCCACCCGCGGCGGCTCGGCACCGGACGGCCGCAAGGTGCCAGGGACCTTGCACTGGGTCTCCGCGGAGCATGCGGTGCCGGTCGAGGTGCGGCTCTACGACCGCCTGTTCAAGGTCGAGCGTCCTGATCTGGAGGAAGGGGGCTTCGAGACCCTCCTCAATCCACACTCCTTGGAAACCCTGACGGCCAGCCGCCTCGAGCCGGCGGCGGCGGACCCGTCGCTGGGAGAGCGCCTGCAGTTCGAGCGCCAGGGCTACTTCTACCGCGACCCCATCGATTCGACCCCCGGCCGCCTCGTCTTCAACCGCATCGTGCCCCTCCGGGACTCCTGGTCCCAGGAGGTCCAGAAGCAGTCCCCCGCCGCCGCGGCTCCGGTTCCCGCGCCGAAAGCGAAACCCCCGAAGACATCCAAGGAGATCGAAGCCAAGCCCCCCGAGCCGCTCTCACCCGAGGAGCAGGAGCAGCTCGAGCAGGTGCGCTCCACCCTCCTGCCGATCGTCCAAGGCGTGCTCGCCGCGCACCCCACCGAAGTCGAGCGCTACCGCGCCGGCAAGACCGGCACGCTCGGCTTCCTCGTGGCGCAGGTGATGAAGCAGACCGGGCAGGGTGGCGGCAAGGCCAACCCCAAGCTGGTGAGCGTGATGTTGAGGGGGGAGTTGGGCGGGCCCTGACGCCGTCCGCCTCTACCTCCTGGCTCTCCTCTCACTCCCGCGCATACAGCGCCTCGCGGTGCGCGGTCCCCTTCTGGGCGAGGCGGATCTCGCCGTCGGCGAGCAGGCGGCGCAGGGCCGTCGAGGCCAGCCGGGAGTCCAGGGGCTTGCGCAGCTCCCTGGCGAAGCGCCGGTTCACCTCCTCGGCCACCCACCGGGGCCCGAAAGCCTGTCCCGCCGGAACCTCCGCCACCAGACGGGCCACCAGCCGGCTCGGGAGGGGCAGCTTGAGGGGAGGTAGCGCCTCCGGCGGCGGCGCGGCGGCACGGGTACGGACCGCGATCTCGGCCGCCGCTCCCGCCGACGCCTTGAAGGCCTCGTAATGCCGGGCGATGCTCTCGTACTCGGCGGCGTGGAGGTCCCGCTGCTCCTGATGGAACGCCGCCTGCTGGGCATGATGGTCCGCCTGCTCCCGGTGCGCCGCCATCTGCGTCTCCAGGTTCGCCAGGATCTCGGCCACGGAAAGCTGTGAGCTCAACGCCGCGCCCTCCAGCCTGATCCGCGATGCATCGCGACGCCGCGACGAACCCGGGCAGGCCTGAATCGGAACCGAGCCACGAGTCTACGTCAGAACGTCTCCGTCGCGAAGCTGAGGGAGGAACCGTCGCCATCGAGCTGCCGGCGACGACTCCGCAGCCCGCGGATCGCGACATTTCCCCTTGAGCCGCCTCCCCTCCACAGACTTCGCAGTGTATCTGCGGGCAACGCGGCATATCCCTGGACATCGCGACATAGCCAGCCATTTCGCGACATGTCGGCAAACATCAAGACATGCTCCTGAACATTGCGGCATGCCTCCAGAGAATGCGGCAGATCCCGAGATTTGGCGACATATCCGCGAGCTTCGCCTCGTATCCGAAGATTATGCAACATATCCCGAGGCAACGCGACATATCTATAAATTTTGCGACAGATCCGCAGGCTTTGCGGCATATAGCCAGACAACGCGACATATCTGCGGATACGCCTCAGATTTCCCTGCCGCGCAGCCTCCTAGCCCGCTTTTCGAGCTCTCTCAGGCTTCACGGCCGGCCTCGGCGGCAGTGTTACGACAGGCCTCTGGCTCTGCGCGGAGGTCTTCTGGAGCGCCTCCACGATAGCGCCCAAGTCGTAGCCGTGCCGGCGTGCGATCTCCTCACGAATCGCATGGATCTCGTCGACGATGGGATCGGTGGCCATGGCTAGAGTCCTTGGTTCGTAATTTGTTGTGTCTTTGAGTCAAGTTCAAGCGGCAAGTTTTTCTCTTTCACAATACTTGGCGATTTCCTCCTCCAATGTGTCGAAGGCACGGCGCAGGGGAGGTCCGCTCTCGGAGAGCGT
>DATARD010000414.1:0-5206 GCA_036264355.1 Thermoanaerobaculia bacterium | reverse complement strand
CGGCGTGCTGGGCCGGGCGCTCGGCGAGCTGTCGCCCGGGCAGCGGGCGGTCGTCGAATTGACGTATTACTACGGGCTGGCCTATCCCGAGATCGCGGAGATCGTAGGCTGCCCGGTGAACACGGTGAAAACACGGATGTTCCACGCCCGTCGCCGCCTCAAGGAGCTGTTGCCGGGCCTGGGCGTCTCGGGCTTTGCGGGTTGAAAAGAGAACCTGAGGGAGATGCAGCCATGAGATCTGGAGCCGAACGCGCCGAACGCGGAAATCGCCTGCACCGCCGGGTGTGGGACCTGCTCCCCTGGTACGCCAACGGAACGTTGGAGGACGGCGAGCGGCGGACTGTCGAATCCCATCTCGCCGCGTGCTCGCGGTGCCGCGAAGAGCTCAGCGCCTGCCGCGGTCTCGGCGAGCTGTTGCAGCAGGTCCCGGAGGTCGCGCCGGCGCCGCACCCGGCCCATCTCGCCCGCATCATGGAGAAGATCGGCGATCATGAGCGCGCAGCCTGGCAGTCTCCCCTGGCGAGCCTGCGCAACCTGTTGACCGCGACACCGAGACCGGTGCGCTGGGCGCTCGCCGCGCAGCTCGCCCTCGTGCTCGGGCTCGCGGGGCTCGATCTGGCCCGCCGGCCGGCGCAGCCGCCCGCGACCTCCCCTGCCGCCTATCGGACGCTGTCGGATGCGCCGGCGGCAACGTCTCCAACGGTGCCGTCCAGCCGGCTGCGCGTCGTCTTCGCGGCAGGCACGACGGAGCAGGAGATCCGCGACCTGCTGCTGGGCATCCGGGGACAGATCGTCTCCGGACCGTCCTCCCTGGGTGTCTATACGGTCGAGGTGCCCACCGGACCCGATCCGCTGGACGGCGTCCTCGCCCATGTCCGCAAGCACCGGCAGGTGAGCCTGGCCGAGCCGGTCGCCGGAGAGGACCGGTAGTGCGACCGCGGTGGACAGGCCTGTTCCTGGCCGGTCTGTCCTTGACCACCGTTCTGGGCGGCTGCGCCGGAGCTCCCGCTCCGGTCGCCGCGCCTCACGCACCGGCCGAGGCCCCCGCCCCGTTCACCTCCGCCGAGCCCGCGTCCTCGCCGTCGCCCACCACCGTCGGCCGGCTGATGGTTACCCTGCCACCGGCGCCGCCGGCCCTGTGGAACCGCACCACCACGGAGCTCGAGCGCACCTACGGTCTGCGCACCATCTTCGCGTGGACCATGGAGTCGCTCGGCGAGCAGTGCATCGTCTTCGAGGTGATCAACAAGAAGCACTCCGTCACGGAGGTCATCCGCCGCCTCCACTCCGATCCGCTGGTCGGCTCGGTGCAGCCGATCGCCACCTACGACGTGCTGGCCGCCGAGCCGGCCTACAACGATCCCTACTCCCACCTGCAACACAACGTGCTGGCCCTGCACCTCGAGGCCGCGCATCACTGGGCGACCGGCAAGGGGATCCGGATCGCGGTCATCGACACCGGCGCCGACTTCGACCACCCCGACCTGCGGGGCCGGATCATCAAGGCCCAGAGCTTCGTCGACCGCGGCGAGCAGACCTTCACCAGCGACATCCACGGCACCGCCGTCGCCGGAGTGATCGCCGCGACCGCCAACAACCAGATCGGCATCGTCGGCGTGGCGCCGCAGTCCGACCTGTTCATCCTCAAGGCCTGCTGGCAGAGAGCGCCGGGCAAGCGCGAGGCGGTGTGCGACAGCTACACCCTCGCCAAGGCGATCGACTTCGCGATCCTGCAGGGAGCGCAGGTCATCAACTTCAGCCTCGGCGGCCCGTACGATCCGCTCCTCGCCCGTCTGCTCGGTACCGCTCTCTCCCACGGCATCGTGGTGGTGGCAGCCGATCCCGGCGACGGCGCCCACTCGTTTCCCGCCTCGCAACAGGGCGTCCTCGGCATTCTCGGCGTCGACGATCTCAAGAGTGGGCTCCACGGGCACTCCGGCCCGGTCACCAAAAATGAGATCGGGGCCCCCTCGGTGGACATCCTCACCACCGTGCCGCACGGCTCCTACGACTTCTTTTCCGGCAGCTCCTTCGCGGCGGCGCAGGTCTCTGGTATCGTCGCGCTGCTGCTCGAGAAGGAGCCGAAGATGACCCCCGTGCAGATCGCGGCCCTGTTGCGCAAGACCGCCCGGATGATCCAGGAGCCCGGCGGCGTCGATCCCCTCGAGGTCGACGCCTGTGCCGCGCTCGCCAGCGCGCTCGGCACCGGTCCCTGTCCGTAGCCTGTCCCTCCCTGTTGGCCCCGTCTGGCAAGAGACGTGCAGCCGGGAAAAGAAACCGGCCGGAGCAGCACGTCCGGGAAGTGAGATAATCAGGGAAGCTGCTCCGTAGACTCTCGACACCGACCCCGACGACCCTATAAGCCAGAATGATCGCCCGCGAGCCCGCACAGACCCCACGCCTGGAGACGCCTGCCGTACCCGTCGAGCCGCAAACCACGCGGAAGAGCCTGCTGTCCCGCCTTCTGCCGTTCGGCAGCTTCGTGTTCTTCGCCGGTGCTCTCTTCCTGCTGCATCGCGAGCTGAAAGGCTTCCGCTACCGCGACGTCTTCCAGTTCCTGCAGAGCCTGCCGTCCGAGCGCATCGTCCAGGCGCTGTGCCTGACCGCGTTCGGCTATCTCACCCTGACCGGCTACGACGTCCTGGCGTTCCGCTACATCGGCAAGCCGATCTCCTACTGGAAGATCGCCCTCGCCTCGTTCATCGGCTACGCGTTCAGCAACGCCCTGGGCCTGCCGCTGCTTACCGGCACGCCGGTGCGGCTGCGCTTCTACACCGGCTGGGGTCTTTCGGCCCTCGAAGTCGCCCGCGTGCTGCTCTTCGGCATCCTCACCTTCTGGCTCGGCTTCCTGGCCCTCTCCGGCGTGACCTTCCTCTTCGCTCCGGTGCCGGTGCCGCCGTCGCTCCATCTCGGCGTGATCACCGCGCAGCCGCTCGGCGCGATCTTCCTGTTGATCGTCCTCGCCTATCTGGCGGCGACGATCCTGTGGAAGAAGCCCGTGGTCTGGCGCGGCGTCGAGGTGACCCTGCCCAAGCCGCGGCTCGCCTTCCTGCAGGTGGCCGACGCCATGCTCGACTGGGCGTTCGCCGCCGCGGTGCTCTACAGCCTGCTGCCGGAGTCGTGGAACATCACCTTCCCGCAGCTCCTCGGCGCGTTCCTCTTCGCCCAGGTGGCGGGCCTGATCAGCCAGGTGCCGGCCGGTCTCGGCGTCTTCGAGACGATGATCATGCTGCTGCTGCCGAGCGAGCTGCCGCGCGGCCAGGTGCTGGCGATGCTGGTGGCTTTCCGGGCGGTCTACTACTTCCTGCCGCTCCTCATCGCCGCCGTGCTCCTCGGCTCGCACGAGGTGATCAAGCGCAAGGCGGGCCTGGGCAAGATCGCCCGCGTCTTCGGCGAGCGCGCGCCCGACGTCGTGCCGCAGGTGCTGGCGCTCACCACCTTCGTCGGCGGCGCCATCCTGCTCGCTTCGGGAGCGACGCCGGCGGTGCACACCCGCCTGAGCTGGCTCGCCGGCCTCATCCCGCTGCAACTGATCGAGATCTCGCACTTCCTCGGCAGCCTGGTGGGCGTCGCCCTGCTCTTCCTCGCCATCGGCTTGCAGCGCCGCCTCGACGCCGCCTATCAGCTCACCCTGCTGATGCTGGCGAGCGGCGTCCTCTTCTCCCTGCTCAAGGGCCTGGACTGGGAAGAGGCGCTCACCCTCACCCTCATGTTCGCCGCCCTGGCGCCCTGCCATGCGCACTTCTACCGCAAGGCGTCGCTGACCAGCGAGTCGTTCACGCCGGGCTGGATCGCCGCCATCGCGATCGTCCTCGCCGGCTGCTTCTGGCTCGGCTTCTTCGCCTACAAGCACGTCAACTACAGCCAGGATCTGTGGTGGCACTTCACCCTCTTCGGCAACGCGCCGCGCTTCCTGCGCGCGTCGGTCGGCGTGGTGGCCGTGGCCCTGGGGATCGCTCTCGGCCGCCTGCTCCGCCCGGCGCCTGCCGAGCCGTCGTGGCCGACGGCCGAAGAGATCGACAAGGGAGCGGAGATCGCGGCCGCCTTCCCGCGCACCTACGCCTATCTCGCCCTCCTCGGCGACAAGGAGCTGCTGTTCAACGAGGAGCGCACCGCCTACCTGATGTTCGGCGTCGAAAAAAGAAGCTGGGTGGGGATGGGCGATCCGGTGGGACCGGAGGAAGAGCAACCCGACCTGGTCTGGCGTTTCCGCGAGATGTGCGACCGGCACGGCGGCTGGACGGTGTTCTACCAGGTGAGCGGCAAGTGCCTCCATCTCTACGTCGACTTGGGCCTCGCGCTGATCAAGCTCGGTGAAGAGGCGCGGGTGCCCCTCTCACGCTTCTCCCTGGAGGGCAGCCGGCGCAAGAAGCTCCGCCACGCGCACCGCCGGGCGGTCGAGGAGGGAGCCCGCTTCGAGATCGTCCCCGCGTCCGACGTCCCCGCCCTCCTCCCCGAGCTCGAAGAGATCTCGGACGAATGGCTGCGCGCCAAGAGCACCCGCGAGAAGGGCTTCTCCCTCGGCCGCTTCGATCCCGACTACCTGAAGCGCCTGCCCATGGCCTTGGTCCGCCAGGGCGACCGGGGTGATCGGATCGTGGCCTTCGCCAACCTCTGGCCCGGCGGCGACAAGGAAGAGCTGTCCATCGACCTGATGCGCCATCGCGAGAGCGCGCCGTTCGGCATCATGGACTACCTCTTCCTGGAGCTCATGCTGTGGGGCAACGCCGAAGGCTACCAGTGGTTCAACCTCGGCATGGCCCCCTTGGCCGGCCTCGAAGCGCGCGCCCTCGCCCCGCTCTGGAGCCGCCTCGGCGCCCTCGTCTTCCGCCACGGCGAGCACTTCTACAACTTCCAGGGCCTGCGCCACTACAAAGACAAGTTCGACCCCGTCTGGGAGCCGCGCTACCTGGCCTGCCCCGGCGGCCTCGGCGGTCTCGTGCTCCCCAGGGTCCTCGCCGATGTGGCCGCGCTGGTTTCCGGCGGCTTCCGGGGCATGGTGTCGAAGTAGGGTGCGCTCCGCGCACAAAAAGCGCCCTCACCCCCGGCCCCTCTCCCGTCTCCCGCCCACTCCCCCGCCGGGAGAGGGGAGAAGTTTGCCTGTGCGCGGAGCGCACCCTACGGCGGCGGAGTCTCCTCAGTACCCACAGCTCCTTCTTTTTTCTCGTCTTGGGAGGGGGCGCCCTCTCCCGCTCGGGGAGGGAGG
>DATARD010000369.1:0-44329 GCA_036264355.1 Thermoanaerobaculia bacterium | reverse complement strand
GCCCACCTGACGCGCCAGCAGGATGTGCTCCCGCGTCTGCGGCATCGGACCGTCCGCCGCCGACACCACCAGGATCGCGCCGTCCATCTGCGCCGCGCCGGTGATCATGTTCTTCACGTAGTCGGCGTGGCCCGGGCAGTCAACGTGCGCGTAATGCCGCTTCTTGCTCGAGTACTCGACGTGCGCCGTCGCGATCGTGATGCCGCGCTCACGCTCCTCGGGAGCCTTGTCGATCTGGTCGAAGGCCACGAAGCTCGCCAATCCCTGCGACGCCAGGACCTTGGTGATCGCCGCTGTCAGCGTGGTCTTGCCGTGGTCGACGTGACCGATCGTCCCAACGTTGACGTGCGGCTTCGAACGCTCAAACTTCTCCTTGGCCATGATCTCTCCTAGTTCTCAAAAAGATCGCGGTCGCGGCCGTTAGCCGGCGGCCTTCGCAACGACTTCCGTCTCGACGCTCTTGGGAGCCTGCTCGTAGGACGAGAACTGCATGCTGTAGTTGGCTCGCCCCTGCGACAACGACCGCAGGTCCGTGGCATAGCCGAACATCTCCGAAAGCGGCACCTTGCAAGTGATCACCTGCGCGTTGCCGCGCGCCTCCATGCTCTGGATCCGCCCGCGCCGCGAGGTGACGTCGCCCACCACCGAGCCCATGTACTCCTCGGGAGTGACGATCTCGACCGCCATGATGGGCTCCATCAGCACCGGCCGGGCGTGCTTGCAGGCGTCCTGGAACGCCATGGAACCGGCGATCTTGAACGCGATCTCCGACGAGTCGACGTCGTGGTAGCTGCCCCAGACGAGGTCGACCTCGATGCCGGTCATCGGATATCCGGCGAGCGGCCCGGTCTCCATCGCCTCGTGAATCCCCTGGTCGATCGGCTTGATGAACTCCTTGGGGATGACGCCGCCGACGATCTTGTTGTTGAACAGGTAGTCGACCTCGGAGTGCGGGCGGATGCGGATCTCGGCGTGGCCGAACTGGCCGCGGCCGCCGGTCTGGCGGATGTAGCGCCCGACGCCCTCAGCCTCCTTGGTGATCGCTTCTTTGTAGGCGACCTGCGGCTTGCCAACGTTGGCGCCGACGTTGAACTCGCGCACCAGGCGGTCGACGATGATCTCGAGGTGGAGCTCGCCCATGCCGGAGATCAGCGTCTGGCCGGTGTCCGGCTCGGTGTGGACGCGGAAGGTCGGATCTTCCTGCATCAGCTTGGCGAGGGCCATGCCGAGCTTCTCCTGGTCGGCCTTGGTCTTCGGCTCGATCGACACCGCGATCACCGGCTCGGGGAAGTTCATCGCCTCAAGGATCACCGGGTTCTTCTGATCGCAGATCGTGTCGCCGGTGGTGACGTTCTTCAAGCCCACCGCCGCCGCGATGTCACCCGCCCACACCTCGCTGATCTCCTCGCGCTTGTTGGCGTGCATCTTGAGCAGACGGCCGATGCGCTCGCTGCTCCCCTTCTTCGCGTTGAGCACCGAGGTGCCGGAGTCGACGTGGCCCGAGTAGACACGGAAGAAGGCGAGCTGGCCGACGTACGGGTCGCTCATGATCTTGAACACCAGGCCCGCGAACGGCTCCTTGTCGTCGGAGTGGCGGGTGATCTTGGTCTCGCCGTCGGCGGCCAATCCCTCGATCGGCGGGATGTCGAGCGGCGACGGCAGGAAGTCGACCACCGCGTCGAGCAGCGGCTGCACGCCCTTGTTCTTGAACGCGCTGCCGCAGATCACCGGCTGCACCTGGTTGGCGATGGTGGCGCGACGCAGAGCCGCCTTGAGCTCTTCGTTGGTGACCTCTTCCCCCGACAGGTACTTCTCGAGGAGCTGGTCGTCCGTCTCGGAGATCGCCTCCACCATCTGCTCGCGCATCTTGTGCGCGTGGTCCAGGAGCTCCTCGGGGATCGCCACCGATTCGTAGGCGGCGCCCATCGTCTCGTCCTTGTAATAGATGCCGCGCATCTCGATCAGGTCGATGATGCCCTTGAAGATCTCTTCCTTGCCCCAGGGGAGCTGGATGACGACCGGGTTGGCGGCGAGGCGGGTGCGCATCATCGAGACGGTGCGGTCGAAGTCGGCGCCGAGGCGGTCCATCTTGTTGATGAACGCGATGCGCGGCACGCGGTAGCGGTCGGCCTGACGCCACACCGTTTCGGACTGCGGCTCGACCCCGGCGACCGAATCGAAGACGGCGACGGCGCCGTCGAGCACACGCAAGGAGCGCTCCACCTCGGCCGTGAAGTCCACGTGGCCCGGGGTGTCGATGATGTTGATCCGGTGGCTGACCCCGCTGCGGGTCCAGAAGCAGGTCGTCGCGGCCGACGTGATCGTGATGCCGCGCTCCTGCTCCTGCACCATCCAGTCCATGGTGGCAGTCCCCTCATGCACTTCACCGATCTTGTAGTTGACGCCGGTGTAGAACAGGATGCGCTCTGTGGTCGTCGTCTTCCCGGCGTCGATGTGCGCCATGATGCCGATGTTGCGCGTGTCTTTCAGCGGTGATTGCCTTGCCATGGTGCTACCGTCTTCTTTCCCCGGTCTCTTCCCCGATTTTTCCCGAAAAATGTTCCCTTGGTTGCTGCCCTAGAGCTTTTCCTGCGGCGGGACGGGGCCGCCGGAGCGGCCCGCTACCTACCAGCGTGTGCTTCTCTGCTACCAGCGATAGTGGGCGAACGCCTTGTTGGCCTCGGCCATGCGGTGCGTGTCGTCCTTCTTCTTGATGGCGCCGCCCCGGTTCTCCGCGGCGTCCAACAGCTCGCCGGCCAGGCGGGCGCGCATCGTCTTCTCGCCACGGCCCTGGGCGGTCTGGATGATCCACCGCATCGACAGCGCCAGCTTGCGGCTCGGGCGCACCTCGACAGGCACCTGGTAGGTCGAGCCGCCGACGCGCCGCGACTTCACTTCCACCGCGGGCTTGACGTTCTCGATCGCCTTCTTGAACACCTTCATCGGATCGTCGCTCGTCTTCGTCCGGATCGCCTCCAGGGCGTCGTACAGGATGCGCTCGGCGACCGACTTCTTGCCGTCACGCATGACCACGTTGACGAACTTCGTCACGAGCTGCGAGTTGTAGAGCGGGTCCGGCAGGACCTCGCGCTTCGGAATCTCTCTCCGCCTCGGCATCGCTTTGCAATCTCCTTACTTAGGACTTCGGCCGCTTGGCGCCGTACTTGGAGCGCCCCTGCCGGCGGTTCTGCACACCGACCGCATCCAGGGTGCCGCGGATCACGTGATAGCGCACACCCGGAAGGTCCTTCACACGGCCGCCGCGGATCAGCACGATCGAGTGCTCCTGCAGGTTGTGGCCGACGCCCGGGATGTAGGTGGTCACCTCGATGCCGTTGGTCAGCCGCACGCGGGCAACCTTGCGGAGAGCCGAGTTCGGCTTCTTGGGCGTCTGGGTGTAGACGCGCACGCACACTCCGCGCTTCTGCGGCGAGCTCTGCAGCGCCGGGCTCTTCGTCTTCGCCACCACGGCGGCACGGCCCTTGCGGACCAATTGGTGAATCGTAGGCATGCGTCCAGATCTCCTCGATCCGTTATTCCAGTGACTGACACGGAGCAGCGAAACCGCAGCCCTATCCCACGATGGGACTGTCGGCCAACACTCCGGCCCCGAACTTTGTTCAGGGATGGTCTTCCGGTCGGAAGCCAATCCGCCCCGGTCCCAGGCGGGACCCTCGGCGGCGAAACCCGCAGATACTAACCCAACGTCGCGAGCGCCGTCAACTGCCCAGCGCCTCGCGTGCCCTGACCACAACCGGTCGGCAGCGGGAAGGCGGAGTATAGACGGGACGGGGACAGCGCGCAAGAGTTTTTATTTCCAAGCTCATTGCCAGCCATGCAGAACCTGCGACAGAAGGCTCAAAACCCTCTTCTCGACAGCCTCCTCTCCCGTGCCCTGCTCAAGGGCCGCCACCACCGCCGCCATCTGCCGCACCGTATTGGCCAAGTCTGTGGTGCCCGCTCCGGGAGCTGCCGCGGCGACCGCGGTGGCCTGCGCCAGCGCCCTGAGGTCGGCGATGGATTCCGAGTGGTACACGCTGTCCTCCAAGGTCCCGGCGATCGCCGCCGCGAGCAGAGCGAAATCCCGGGCCTGGCTTCTCGTCGATGGCTCGGCGAGCAGCGCCTGCGCCCGCTCCAGGGCGAGCCAGGCGACGCCCCAGGTCTGGTACTCCGGCTTCTCCTCCACCCGGGAGGTCCACCCAGCGAGGTCGGGGCCGGCCGCGAGGAGCGCCGCCAGCAGATCGTCCGCGTCGAGCCCCTCCCGCACGGCGACCTCCGGGTCCCAGTGCCCGACATGCTTCATCAGCGCCTCCACCTGCGCGAACCGCTCTGCACAGACCGGACAGACCTCGGCCAGGTGCCGGCAGCCCTGCAAAATGGGAGAGTCCTCAGACATCATCCTGGCGATCTCCGGCAGCTCCAGATGTTTCATCTCATCCCTCTTCGGTCAAGGTCCTTCCGCATGCCCGCAGCGTAGAAAAGTCCGCCGCGGCACGCCAAGCGGTGTGAGGGTCTTCCCGAAGAGAGAGAAGAATTTCTTCCGGCCGGATGAGGAAATCCAGATTCTCCGGATTGGTTGTCAAAAAAATGGCGGCTGCGGCAACTCTATGTGTAGAGGGCACGGGGCCACGGAGGAGAGCGATGCTCATTTCGGACTTCGGCATCATCCTGAAGTTCATGCGGGAGGGTCAGGGGGTCAGCCAGGCGGCGTTGGGCGAGGTCTCCCACGTCTCGCCCAACCTCATCAACGACTACGAGCGCGGCCGGAAGGTTCCGACCCGGGAACGGATGGAGCATCTTCTCGCGGGTCTGGGGATTCCTCCCGAGCGGATCGATGCGACGCTCAATTGTCTGGAGGCCAACCGCGCCTCCTCACGGACGCCGCAGGAGCCCACCGCCTCCCTCGCCGCCACACGCCGGCGGATTGAGACGGTGGTCCAGAAGGCGGGAGGAGCGGCCATGGAGTTCACCCGCGGCATGCTCCAGCTCCTGACCCTCGAAGGCGAAGGTCTTCAGGCCCGGGCGCAAGCCGAGGTGCTCTGGCAGAGGCTCAAGCGGCGCCCGGCGGCGGAGCGCCTCCTGCTGGTGGAAGATTCCAAAAAGTTCCGCACCTGGGCGCTGTGCGAGCGGGTGGCGGCCGAGAGCATCGAAGCGGCCGGCGACGATCCGAAGGAAGCGCTCAAGCTGGCCGAGCTGGCCGTGCGCATCGCCGAGCTCTGTCCCGGCCCGGAGCCCTGGAGGTGGCGCCTTCGAGGGTACGCCGGCATCCACCTTGGCAACGCTCACCGGGCTTGCGGAGACATGCCGGCCGCGCGCGAAGAAAAAACTCGGGCCAAGAAGCTCTGGGAGGCTGGAGCCGGCGCTGATCCGGGGCTTCTCAACGAGGCGCTGGTGCTCGGCCTGGAAGCGAACCTGTTTCGCGCCGACCGCCGCTTTGGTGAGGCGATGAAACTCATCGAGGAGGCGCTCCGCGTCGATCGGTCGGGTATCACTGCGAGGCTTCTCTACATCAAGGCTCGAGTCCTCGAAGGTATGGACGACCTCCAGGGTTCGGCCGCGGCCCTGGACGAAGCCTCCCCTCTCGTCGACGCGAATCGAGAGCCCCGGCTCGCTCAGGGCCTTCGCCTCCAACTCGTCGTGCTCCTCTGCCTGGAGGACCGGGCTGCGGAAGCGAAGCAACACCTTCGCGAGCTTCGCCTGCTTGTGGAGCGGCGGGGAAAGGAGCTCGACCTCACCAGGGTCCTCTGGGTTGAGGGAATGGTCGCAGCGGGCCTGGGACAGAACACCGAGGCCGAGGCGAGCCTGAATCAGGTCCGCCGCGACCGGGAAAGGCGGGAGATCGCCTATGACTGCGCCTTGGTGACTCTGGATCTTGCCGTGGTGCTTCTCGCGGAGAACCGCACCGGAGAAGTCCGTGCGCTGGCCGTGGATCTCGTCTGGATCTTCCGCAGCCAGCAAGTGAGCGAAAACGCCCTGGCAGCTCTGCGCCTCTTCACGGAGGCGGCCCGGCGGGAGACTGCGACGCTCGGGCTCGCGCGCCAGGTCCGCCGCTTTCTCTACCGGGCACAGCATGATCCCGCGCTGCACCTTGAAGAGCCGGGGGTCGGACGATGAAAGCCGGCCCCCATCATCTTATCTGGATCAGCTTCGCCCCCATGGGTCGATCGCTGGGCCTTCGTCGGCTGACGCTCGACCCAAAGGATCAATGACCGGCCCCTCATCAACCGTTGCCCGGCCCCACGGATCAATCGCAGGCCCCGTATCGCCTGTCGTCATTTCGAAGGCTCGAAGGAAGACCGTGGAGATCCAGCCGAAGAAAGCCTTGGCGTCGACGGTCGTGCCGGCTCGGGCTGAGCCGGCCGGCCCCGCTGCCTGCGCGGCGGGCACCGCGCTGAACGCGAGAAGGAGAAGAACGGTGAGAACGAGGCACAAACGACGCATAACGGGCTCCTGTTCCGGGAGATCCCGAGGAGCAGCCTCCATGGCCGCCGGGGACTCCCGGACCTAATACTGCCCGGAGTCGGTGAGGAAATCCGCCGGCAGAGACATGCGGCATCGCCAGGGAGGTGAGGAGATGACGGAACGAAAGGGGGATCCGGACAAGCGCCTGGCCTTTGTCCTGCTCCGCTATTTCAAATATTGGGACCAGGCGGACCTCGCCCGGGAGGCCAGGATCTCGCCAGGCCAGATCTCTCTCTATGACCAGGGCCACCGGACGGTGCCGGACGACGTTCTGGAACGAGCCGCGAAAGCCGCCGGCTTTCCGGTCTTCCTCCTCCCCTTCCTGCTCGAAGCCATCCGCGCGTTCCGCCTGCTCGCCGAGGGGACGTGGAAAATCGGCCGCGTCCTCGGCGGAGGCCTGGCCACGGACCTGCTCGACCTCGGCCACTCCATCGCCGAGGTCGTCACCCTGCCCGCTCCGCCATCGGAGGGGTCGGAAGGAGGACCACGCTCGCCGGACGAAGAGCGGGAGGCGGCCCGGCGGCTGTGGGACCGTATCCGGAGCCGGCCGCCCGGCCATCGGGAAGCTCTTGTCGAGGAGGATGAGGACTACCGCACCTGGGCCCTGTGCGAGCGGGTGGCGGCGGAGAGCCTCGAAGCGGCCGGCGCCGACCCGCAAGAGGCGCTCCAGCTCGCCGAGCTCGCTGTACACATCGCCGAGCACTGCCCCGGCTCCGACCCTTGGAGATGGCGACTCCAAGGGTACGCCGGCATCCACCACGCCAATGCCCTGCAGGCCTGTGGAGACCTGCCGGCAGCGCGCGCGGCAATGGCCCGAGCCGAGGCGCTCTGGGAGGCCGGAGCCTCGGACGGCCTCAACGAAATGCCGGTACTCGGGCGACCTCTGCGCCTGAAACCGGACTGCGAAGGGCAAGCCGCGGTTTGAGCCAGGGGCAGATGCGTCGGGTGCGTGCCCTCCCCCCCGATCGCGGCGGCCGCGTTCCAGCCCTCGCCTTCACCGCCTACGCTTCCAACCAGGATCGCCTGGACTCCCTGGACGCCGGCTTCCAGGCCCACCTCGCCAAGCCGACCGATCCCGCTCGGCTGGTCGCGATCCTCACCGCGCTCGCCCAGCGACCGGAGTGACGAGGAGGCCCCTCAGCCTCGCCCCCCGAAACCACTGCGAAGCATCTCAATCGCCCCCACCGCCGAAGGAGCGATCACCGCGGAGACATGATCCCCCGTGCGCAGAACCGTGCTCCGCGTCGGGATCTCGCTGTGCATCCCGCGCTGCACCGTCACCAGAAGACAACCCGGCGGCAACCCGAGATCGGCCACACTCCGGCCGGCGAAAGGCGCACCCTCTTCCAGCCGGAAATCGACGAGAAGCGTCTCCGCCGACTCGGGCCGCAAGTTGCTGCGCAGCAGATCACGCTCCAAGAGCGCCTCATAGATCGGCTCGTCCCGGAGCAGATCGGCGAGCGCATAGGCCGAAAAACAGGCGATCAGCAACGGCAGCATCAGCGAATAATTCGCTGTCATCTCCAGGATCAAGACGATCCCGGTCAGCGGAGCCCGAACGATCGCCGCGAAAAGCGCGGCCATTCCGACCACGGCGAACGCGGCCGGATAGCTGTCCGCCGCCGGGAAGAGAGGACGCCCCAGAAGCCCGACCAAAAGCCCCGCCTGCGCACCGATCACCAGCAACGGAGCGAAAATCCCGCCCGCCGTCCCCGTCCCATAGCTCAACATCGTCATCCCGAACCGGAGCAGGAGCAGCCCGGCGAGCGCCCCGAGCGCCACCCGGCCTGCCAGCGTCGCCTCCACGAGACTCCCGCCTCCTCCCAGCACCCCGGGCGCAAACCAGCCGATCACCCCGATCGCCAACCCCACCAGAGCAGCCGGCAGCCCGAGCGGCCACCGCGCCGTGCGATCGAAGAGACGCAGACTGACCAGGAGGGTGCGGTTGAACACCACGCCAAGGAGGCCAGCCAGCACCCCAAGCACAAGAAAAAGCGGCAGGCTCGACAAAGGAGGCACCGGAGCGTTCGCCACGTGAAAGACCGGCGACTGCCCCATGAGGAGCCGAGCCACGACGTCCGCCGTCACCGACGCGATGAACGCGGCGGTCAGCGCGCCCGGGGCGAAGTCGCGGCGCAGCTCTTCGAGCACGAAAATGACCCCGGCCAGCGGGGCGTTGAACGCCGCCGCGAGCCCGGCACCGGCTCCGGCGGCTGTCAGGTTATGCCGCTCCCGCACCCCCGAACGCAGCCATCGGCTGACCATGTCGCCGAACGCTCCTCCCATCTGAACCGTCGGCCCCTCGCGGCCCAGCGCAAGGCCGGCGCCGATCCCCAAGGTCCCGCTCGCGAACTTGACCGTCAGCACCCGCCGCCAATTCATTCCGCGCAAGTGATGAAGCACCGCCTTGAGCTGCGGGATACCGCTCCCCGCCACCTCCGGCGCGAAACGCCTCACCAGCCAGAGAGCCGCGCCCGCGCTCAGTGCGCAGACCCCTACAGCCAGCAGGAACCCCCAGGGAGCCGGCAGCGAGTGGGCGAGCGCAAAGAGCGCCTCGCGGCCCCGGTCGCAAGCCTCCAGGGTCCGCCGGAACGCCGCGGCCGCCAGGCCGGCGAAGAGACCCACCAGAGCAGCCCGCGGAGCCAGGCGCCGTCGCCGCTCCCGCCGCCGCGTGAAATCGCGGATCTCGTGGCTGATGTCCGCCGGACTGACACTCCCGGCCTCGTTCACCGCATCCTCTGCGCCGTGCCCGACACTCTCCATCTGACTAACCTACCACCGGCAGCGCTGCGAGCCCACAGACTAGGATATCGTCCACCCAGGAGGAACTGCGCCATGCCGAAGGTCGCGATTGCGGACACTTTCAGCGATTGGGACAAGCTGCTCGCCGCCGCGGCCGAGCACGCCGAGACGGTGCCCGGGCTGAAACCGCGCCTCGCCGCCTTGACCGCGGTCAATGAGAAGGCGCGCGCCCTGGAAGCGCTCCGGCAGCGGCTGAAGGCGGACCGCCAGGTGGCGACCCAGGATCTGCACGCGACGCGCGAGGAGGGCAAAGAGCTCGCCATGGCGATCCGCACGCTCTTCAAGTCCTCGTTCGGCGCGGACTTCGAAGGATTGGTGGCCTTCAATATCCGGCCCCGCCGCAACCGCCGCAAGACCCGCCTCCCCCAGACCGTGATCGCGCCGTCCGAATCCGAAGAATGAGCCTCCCGTAGACCGAGTGGCGCCTCCCGTTCCTGGAGGGCGCTCACCGCCCCCGGAATTGGCCCGCCTGCGTCTGGAGGGCGATGACCGCCCTCTGGAATTGGCGAGCCCATGTGTGGAGAGCGGTGGCCGCGGTCCGGAGGGCGCCCGGCGCCCTCCGAAATTGGAAGACGCAGCTCTGGAGGGCGGTGACTGCCCTGCGGAATTGGAGGACGCAGATCCGGAGGGCGATGACCGCCCTCTGGAATTTGGACGCCTGAAGCGGGTCGGCGGTGAGCGCAATCCGGAGGGCGGTGAGCGCCCTCCGGATGCGGAAGACCCGGATTACTTCCCCGCGAAGCTCTCCAGCGCCGCGAGCGCCGCCAAGGTGTCCTTCCAGGAAGTCCGGATCCAGCCGAAGGTGTCCTTGACAGACGGACACCTTGTCGAACATCCTGCCGGTGATGCCGCTGCACCCGGTCCTCCTGGAGAAGCTCAACGCCGCGCTCGCGCCAAGGGAGACGCCGCCGTTCACCCGGCGCGATGCCCGGCTCCCGCCTGTTTCGGGCAAGGTGCATGCCGTCATTGGCATGCGCCGGGCAGGCAAGACCACCTTCCTGCGCCAGCTCCAGGCCGATCGCCGCCAGAGCGTGCCTACGGAGCGCGCGGTCTTCGTGAGCTTCGATGACGACCGGCTCTCCGAGATGGCTGTGGACCAGCTCTCCCTTCTGCTCGAGGAGTACTACCGGCGCTACCCGGAGCTGCGCGGCCGGGAGACGGTCTCCTGGTTCCTCGACGAGATCCAGCTCGTCGCCGGCTGGGAGCGCTTCGTGCGCCGGGTCATGGATTCCGAAAAGGTCGAGATCGTGGTCTCCGGCTCGTCGGCCCGGATGCTCTCGCGCGAGGTCCATACCTCGTTGCGCGGACGCGGCATGGAGACGGTCGTCCACCCCTTCAGCTTCCGGGAGGCCCTCCGCCATCGCGGCGAGGAGCCGGAGCAGGACGCGCTGCGATGGACGGCTGCGGAGCGGTCGCTGGTGGAGAAGCGGTTTCGCGAGTACCTGATGGAGGGCGGCTTTCCCGAGACGCAAGGTCTCGCCCCTTCGCTGCGTATCGAGCTGCTGCAAGGCTATGTGGACACGGTGCTCTTCCGCGACGTGGTGGAGCGTTACGGCATCTCGCAGGTGGCCGCGCTGCGCTGGCTCGTGCGGCAGTGCCTGCGCAATCCGGCCGGGAGCTTCAGCGTGCACCGGCTCCACCAGGACCTCAAGTCCCAGGGGCACGGCGTGGCCAAGGAAACCGTCCACGCCCTGCTCGACCACCTGCTGGACGCGTTTCTGCTCAGCTCCGTGCCGCTCGCGACCGAATCCGAACGGCAACGCAACTCGAATCCGCGCAAGCTCTATCCAGCCGACCCGGGCCTGATCCGCGCCTACGATACGAGCGGCCGCTCGAATCTCGGCCACGCCTTGGAGACCGCGGTCCTGAACGAGCTGGAACGCCGCAGGGCCGAAGTGGCTTACGTGAAGACCGAGGAAGGCTTCGAGGTGGATTTCCACGTCCGCCACCTCGCCGGAGCGGAAGAGCTGATCCAGGTCTGCGCCGACCCCGCCGCGGCGATGGATCGCGAGCTCCGCGCCTTGAAAGAGGCCGCGCCGGCCGCTCCACGCGCGACCCCGCGCCTGCTGGTGTTGACCCGTGATCAGGCGATCCCCCTGGCGGCCTCCGGGGTCGCCGTGCAACCCGCCTACGAGTGGCTGCTGGCCGAACCGGTTTGAGCGGAGCGTCCGGCGATACTTCGCTTCAGCGTCCCGCGAAGCTCTCCAACACTCCCAACACCTCGTCGATGTCGGCCGGCGTGTGGTCGGCCGAGACCTGGAAGCGGATGGATTCGTCTCCCCGCGGGACGACCGGGAACTTGAGGCCGGTGGCGAGGATGCCATGCTCGCGGAGGTGGGTGACGAGCGCGTTGGTCTTCGGCGTGTCGCGGACCATGAGCGGCGTGACCGGGTGCTCGCCGGGGATGGTTTCGTAGCCGAGACGGAGAAGCCCCTGCTCGAAGCGGGCGGTCATGGCACGTAGATGGCCGATGCGCTCCCTTCCTTCGGGACCGTCGACGATGTCGAGCGCCTTGAGGGCCGCAGCGCACTCCCCCACCGTGATGGGGTTCGAATAGATGTAGGTCGGCGAGGTCTCGCGCAGGAAGTCGGTGAGGACTTTGGTGCCGGTGACGTAGCCGCCGTTGACCCCGAACGCCTTGCCGAGGGTGGCGACGAGGATGTCGACCGCGCCGGAGCCGGTGGCCTCTTCGGTGCCGCGGCCGGTCGCTCCAAAGGCGCCGACGCCGTGCGAGTCGTCGACCAGGAGGACGACGTTCTCCGGAAAGCGGTCGTCGAACTTGCGGGCGATGGCGGCGATGGCGGGCAGCGGCGCGCAGTCGCCGCGCATGCTGAAGATGCCGTCGGTGACCAGGACGACCCGCCGGCAGGTGCCGACCGCCGCGGCGAGCTTGGTCTCCAGGTCCGCCAGATCCAGATGCTTGTAGATCAGCTTGTCCTTCGGCCGCGCCAAGCGCATCGCGTTGATGATGCAGTTGTGGTTCAGCTCGTCGCTGATCAGCATGGTCTCCGGGGTGATCAGGGGGACGATGACGCCGAGGATGCAGGCGTAGGCGGAGCTGAAGATCATCGCCGACTCGCGGCCGTGGAAGGCGGCGAGGCGCGCTTCGAGGTCGAGATGCGCCTGGTAGGTGCCGCTGATGAAGCGCACGGCGCCGGGACCGACGCCGAACGCCTTGCTCGCCTTTTCCTCCGCCGCGATGAGCTCGGGGTGGAGCGACAGCCCGAGGTAGTTGTTCGAGTTCATCTTGAGGAAGGGCTTGTCCCCTTCCCCGGCGAGCAGGTAGCGCGGGCCGCGGTCGCCTGCGGCGGGAAGGACGCGGAGGATGGTGGGCTCCGCTCCTTTGAGGGTGCCCTTCTGCCGCAAGGCGTCGAGCTCGGACGCGAGCGCTTGGTGGAAACGGTCAGTGGGCATGGTTGTTCTGCACCTCGACTTTCAGCTTCTTCTCCAGGTTCTCCAGCATGTCGCGGACGAGCGCCGGGAGATCGTACCGCGGGTCCCATCCCCACTCCTGCCGCGCCGCGCTGTCGTCGAGCGAGTGCGGCCAGGAGTCGGCGATCGCCTGCCGCACCGGGTCGATCTTGTAGTCGATGACGAAGTCCGGGATGTGCTCACGGATCTCCGCCGCCAGGACCTCCGGCGTGAAGTTCATGCCGGTGACGTTGAAGGCGTTGCGGTGCACCAGACGGTCCGGATCGGCCTCCATGATGTCGATGGCGGCCTTGACGGCGTCGGGCATGTACATCATGTCGAGCCGGGTGCCCGGTTTCAGGAAACAGGTGTAGTGCTTGTGGCGGATCGCCTCGTAGAAGATCTCGACCGCGTAGTCGGTGGTGCCGCCGCCGGGCGGCGCGCCGTAGGAGATGATGCCGGGGAAGCGCACGCCGCGGGTGTCGATGCCGAAGCGGTGGTAGTAGTAGTCGCAGAGCAGCTCGCCGGCCACCTTGGTAACGCCGTACATGGTGGAGGGCCGCTGGATGGTGTCCTGCGGCGTGTGGTCCTGCGGGGTGCCGGGGCCGAAGGCGCCGATCGAGCTGGGGACGAAGACCGCGCAGTGGCTCTGCCGGGCGACTTCGAGGACGCGGTAGAGGCTGCCCATGTTGATGTCCCAGGCGACCTGCGGCTTGCTCTCGCCGATCGCCGAGAGCAGGGCCACCAGGTGGTAGATCGTACAGACGTCGTTGCGCTGCACGACTTCCTGGATCTGGCGCTGGTTGGTGCAGTCGAGGAACTCGAAGGGACCTTCGGTGCGCAGGAGCTGTTCGCGCGGCATCATGCGGATGTCGGACGCGATGACCTGCTCGGCTCCATAGCGCTTGCGCAGCTCGGGGACCAGCTCGGAGCCGATCTGGCCGAGCGCTCCGGTGACGAGGATTTTTGTTTTCATGGCGTGGCGAGATGTTATGCGCGACGGGCGGAGGGGGACAAGGGGGCCCTCACCCCCGCCCCTCTCCCATCTCCCGCCCACCCCGCCCCGGGAGAGGGGAGAAAGGCATATGCTCGCGGTTGAGCACGTGAACCGCGCCATCGCCAGCCGGCTGAAGAAGCTGCCCCTCGCCGCCGCCCTGCTTGCCGGGCTCTACCTGGCGGGTGCCAATCTCTTCCTCAACACGGCGCTCGGACCGTGGGCGGTCAACCGCCGGCCGCAGACGGTGCGGGTGACCTGGCAACGGGCATGGACGATCCTGCCCGGAGACATCCGGGTGCGCGGGCTGCGCATCGAGGGACATACGGCGGCCGTGGACTGGTGGATCACGGCGGAGCGCGGGCAGGGGTGGATCGATCTACCCGGCCTTTTCGTCCGCCGCTTCCGCGTGCGCGGCTTCACCGGCGAGGGAGTCCGCTCGGCGACGGTGCGGCGGGAGATCGCCTTCCGCCGCGCGCGCCGGCCTCCGCCTCCGCACCCCTGGCGGATCGAGATGCCCGGCGCCGTGTTGACCGCGGTCCGCGAGATCGGCTGGAACGGCTTCCGCCTGGAAGGGGAGGGCACGGCGCGCGGCGGCTTCTCTCTCCTCGTGGGCGGCGACTTCTCTCTGGAGACCACGCAGCTCCGGATGCCGGGCGCCCGGCTGCTGCTCGCCGCAGAACAGGTCGCGAGCCTCGACGTCCAGGCCGAGGCGGCCATCGCGCCCTACACGCCGCGCCAACATCCCGGCGTCGCGGGCTGGGATTTCCTCTCCGGCACCCTCCGCGCCCGCGGCACGGCGACCCCGGGCGATCTCCTGATGGATCTGATGATCGACCTGCGCCTCGACCACGGCCGGCTGGTGCCGGGAAGCCAGGCCACGCTGCGCGGCGGCAACCCCGCGAGCCATCCTCTCGCGGCGCTTCTCACGGTCGAGACCCGCCCGGCCGGTCCGCAGCTCGTCCTGCGTGCCGATGCCCGGGGCTTCACCGCCGGCCACCGCGCCGATCCGTCGCAGCCCCCCCCGTTCGCCGCCGAAACGGTCCACCTGGAGGCGGTCACGCCGGAGACTCGCTTCAGCCGCCTGCTCGCCCAAGGGCAGACCCTGCGCCACACCGGCAGCCTGCCGGCGGACGGTGTGCTGCGCGCGACGTTCGGCGCCACCGGCCTCCGCCTCGCCGGCTCCGGCCCCCGGCTCACCTGGCAACTCACCGCCGACCACGGCGGTGGACAGATCGATCTCGCGGCGCTGTTCCGCCGCCAGATCCTGCTCGATCAGGTCCAGGTGGACGGCATCACCGCCAAGGCCGAAAAGACCCGGACGCCGCGGCCCGAGCGTCCGGCCGGCCAGGGGGTCTGGACCGTGCACCTCGCCGGCGCGCGGCTCACCGGCATCCGCGAGGCCGCGTTCGACGACCTGCGGCTCGACGGCAGTCTGGAAGTGGGCGGCGATCTCGCGCTCGATCCCGACGGGAGCTTCGCGCTCGACGGCCTGGCGGTGCGGCTCGCCGCCGGCCGTCTCCACCGCGGCGCGGAGACTCTTGCCAGCGGTCTCACGATGACGACCGATCTGCGTCTCGGCCGCACCTCGCAGCTCCTGCAGACCGGCCTCGACGGGCTCTCCGGCTCCGTCACGGCAGGCGGGACGTTGACGTCCGTTCCCTTCCTCGCTGCGTCCGGAGCCGGCCGGTCCGGCAACTTCAGTCGCTTCAGACTCGATCTCCATCTGGACCGCGGCCGTCTGGTCCCCGGGACGCGGCTCGCGGTGACCGCCGGCAAGCCGCTACGGATCGACGCCAGCGTTGAAACGGCGAAAGCGGGCCAGCCACCACGGCTCGTGCTCTCCGGCGAGGCGAAGGGGCTGGCGCTCGGCGGCGGCGGTGCCGGAGCCAATCCACCTCTCCTGCGCGCCGGCACCGCGATCCTGCGCACCGTCACTCCCGAGTTGGAGCTGCGCCGCCTCCTCGCGACCGCCGAAGAGCTGAAGGCCGGCGAGCCGGCCGCCGGCGAGCCGCTCACCGGCGATCTGGAAATCGAAGGGATGCAGGCGGTCGGCGTCGGCGAGCGGATCGTCTGGCAGCTCGCCGCCGACCGCGCCAGCGCCCGGCTCAACCTGCCGGCCCTTCTCGAACGCCGCGCCGTCCTCTCCGGCCTGCGGATCACGGGAGCCGTGGCGGAGATCGACACCGCCACCGGCCCACCGCCGGTCGTGCCGCCGGAAAAGCGCTGGGCGGTGGAGATCCGGGACGCGCGGATCGACGACCTGCGCTCCATCGCCATCCCCGCCGGCCGCCTGATCGGGCCGGGACATCTGGAAGGCGATCTCACAGTCGACCGCGCCCGGGTGCTGACCGTGCCGCGCGCCCTGCTCACCATGAGCGCAGGCCGCATCGAGTCGAGAAGAAATCCCGTCGCCCGGGGCGTCACCGTGCGGGCCGACCTCCGTCTCTCGCCGTTCGAGCCGGCCAAAGTCCACGGCCTGGCACTCCTCCGCACCCTCAGCGGCGACATCGCCGTCCAGGGCCAGGTGTCGTCGCTCGGCTTTCTGGACCGCTATCTCGAGCGGGTGCCCTCGGTAGAGGTCGATGGGGAAGGCCGGCTGGACGCCGACGTACGGCTGGCCGCCGGCGAGCTCCTCCCCGGCAGCCGCTTCGACGTGCGGGGCGGCAAGGTGAGAGCCACCTTCCTGAACAGCGTGGCCGACGGCGAGGCCACCGTCGCCGGGACGGTTGCGGGAGGCGCCCAGCCGATCGCCACCGTGCGCGTCGACTTCTCCACCTTCGCCATCGCGCCGCAACCGGCCGACAGCGATCCCGAGCCGCCGTCCACCTACATGCGCGGCGCCGGCCTGCGCCTGGGGATCACCTCGAACGATCTCGATTTGGCGACTCCAGTGTCGAACCTGCACGCCGCCATCGATCTGCCGGACGGCCAGATCCCCGACCTCACCGTCTACAACACCTACCTGCCGCCGGGCACCGGCATCGCGATCCTCTCCGGCACCGGCCGCCTGCGCCTCCACTTCGACATCGACGCCACCGGCCGCACCGGCAACGGCGAGGTGCTGCTGACCTCGGACACGGCGCAGGTCCGCTTCCAGGAGTTGGAGCTGGCCGGCAACCTGATGTTGCGGCTGATGCTGCGCGCCGAGCTCACCGGCAAGAGCCTGAAGACACAGACCTTCCAGATCGCCGGCACCCGCCTCGATTTCGATCGCGTCACCTACCGCGAGATCGGCGCCGCGCCCGGCACCGAGAGCCCCGGCTGGTGGTCCCACCTGCGGATGACCGACGGCACGATGACCTGGGGCCGTCCGCTCACCCTGCAAGGCGCCGCCACCCTGGAGATGAAGAATTCCGGCTTCCTCCTCTCCGTCTTCGATCCCAAGAAGAAGATCCTGCACGGGTTCCGCCACCTGCTGAGCATCGAAGGGGTGCACGCCGAAGGGATCGTCCGTTGCGGCGACGGCGCGATCGAGATCTCCCCCCTGCGCGTCACCGGCGGCCGTTTCGACCTGCGCTCGCGTCTGCGCTTCAGCAAAGACAGCAAGCAGGGGGATCTCTACCTGCGCTGGGGCAAGCTCGCCGCCGGCATCGAGCTGCGCGACGGCAAGAGGACCTTCAAGCTGCGGCATCCGGAGGCGTGGTTCGAGAGCGGAAAGGAGCCGGAGTGAGGAGATTTCAACCGAACGGAGTGGGATATGAGGACGGGCCGAGAAGTCTCCTGCACATCGTCCTCAGCCAGACTCGGGAACTCTCGCAGGATGACATCGACCGGCTCCTCATGCGCGAGTCGGGGGCTCTGAATACCTCATGGTAACGTAGGTCGCTGGAGGAATACTTAGAGAGGAGCCGAGCAATGAACACCGAGGCGGAGAAATCTAATCTCACCGTGCCCAAGGTCACCAGCGCCGAAATCTGCCCATCGCCCGAACCCACGAAGAAAGACGCCAAGGAGCTCGGCAAGCCGGTGCCGGACCAACTTGCCCTGCGCGCGGCGAGAGCTGTTAACTGGTTGCAAATCATCGGGTGGGCCAGCGGAATCATCTTCCTCTGGGCGGGGTCAGCGTTTTTCCTCTCTGAGGCCCTTTCCGAGAGACCCAACCCAGGGGCAGTTCCTCCCAGCATCAGCGATCTGGCGACGATTTTCTTTGGAGCCTCGTCGCTGGCGCTGATTGCTTTTTCTCTGATTCTTGCCATAGCAGCCCTCATACAGTGGCAGTCATTGAAAGCCGAGGTTGCGCGGGTCGTAGATTCGGCGAGAACCAATCTGGAACGAGCAGACCGCGCGGCAGAGGAGAGCCGTGAACGCTTGGCGAGCTTAGAGGGAAAAATGCAGAGTCGATTCAATATGATCGAAAATGAACTGAGAGGAAGAGTCGATGCTGTCATGGGGGTTGCCATTGGAACCTTGCATGTTAATCCCACCGCAGCGAAACAGAAGGACGGTATTGAGCATCATATTGCGGAAGTTTTAGTCTATTGCAACAGAAGCTATAAGTTGCTCAAGGATCTGGGCGGCAACGGGAAGTACATGGCCCTGAACAATCTCCTCTATTTCTCGTCCTTTGTCGATCTCACCGCAAAGCGGGATGAACTCTTGACTCAGGCACGACAATTGAGAGACGTGGCCGAGCAATTTGAAGATCGTCCTCACATCGCCCCTTATTTCCTGACTTTCTGTCGCGTTGTCTTAATCTACAGCTCCGTGATCCACGAAATCGAGGAGGCCCTGGCAATCGCCAAGGACCTCTCGGCGAAGAGACCGACCCAGTTTCTAGGACTAGAAGCCACATACCTCATGACTTCCCTCTCCGCTAAACTGGATCGGCTCTCTGGCTCAGCGCGCTAACTCTTGTTCCCGTCTGGGTCGATGGTGGTGGCAGCCATGTCGGATCTCCTCTTTTTGATCATAAGGAAACTAACCGTCAGGATCAACTATGGTGGCAGACTCCGGTAACTCCGGAGGGGTCGGCACGGCTGCCTTGAAAGTTGGCTGGCCCCCTTGCCCGGACGGTGCTGCCAGGCTTCCTACAGGGCTCCAGAGCGGCTGGAGCCAAAGCGCGAGCGAAAACAGAAGCCAAGTCACGGTCTTCACTCCCTCCTTTCTTCAAGAGGGCACCCCGAGTGCCCTACATGCGGTGTTCATCTGTTAGACACCAAGACTCGTGAAGTGGTTTAGCCCACGTTGCGGCGCCCTCCCGGCCGGCAGCCGGCTCCCGCCAAAGCACACGCGCTTGTCCCTACAGAGATACAGCACCTTGTCCTCTATAGAGTACAGGTGCTCATGCACCAAAAAACGGGACAAGTGCTTCCAGGTTTCCAGCGCCGTTCTCCCTAATGGCCCTGCCATCTCAGCCGATGCTAAAGTCTATGCGGCCCTTTTACCGCATGTCAAGCATGTGCCGTACAAGCGAACAAGAGCCATAGGCAAATAGTTGGTTCGGGATGTCCAGGGCAACGCCGCCCTGGATATGAAAGACTCCGGCTTCCTCCAATGCGCGCGCAGGCGCACTAGGGTGCGCTACGCGCACCATCTCTTCCAAGGGACGATTGTTGTGCGCGGAGCGCACCCTAAGCGCTTACCCGGTTATGGCTCAGGGGGGCGGCGTACGCGCACTTTGTTGGGAGTGGCCACGACGAAACACCGCTCTCAGGTGCTCGCATCGGGCAAAGAGAGCCATGCGACGAGGTAGTCGGAGACGCGCCACTGCTCAGAGTCTGGAAATCTGACCAGCAAGGCTCCTGCCTGGCTGCCCGCGGCGAAGCGGCGCCTCCCGAGAAGTCGAGATCCAGACCTCGCTGTCGACACTCCCGCTCAGCTCTTCCTCAATGACGGTATGGACGTCATGCCCGAGAGCCGTGAGCCGGACCGCACACGAGGTAGAGAGATTCTCGTCCAGCTTGATCCTCATGCGACCTTTGTCTCGAGCGGCGCAGGGGATGGTGCCGGCAGATCCTCGCTGGCTGATGCGGCGGCGAACGCGATGACAGCTCGCACATCATCCTCCGTCAGGCTCGGAAACTCTCGCAGGATGACAGCGATCGGCTCGCCATGCGCGAGGTAGCCGAGGATGACCCGAACGAGCACGCGTGTTCCCCGGATGACTGGCTGGCCGCCGCAGATGGCCGGGTCGCGAACGATGCGGTCGTGGTAGTCCATGGCGTCTCCTCTCTCGCCGCATGATAACGCCTGGGAGCGGCCCTCGACAGCAGAGACTCCGGCCCCCGTGCTGCCGGCGATCAGTCGCGCGGCGCGAGCAGCCGCTCGCCGGCCGGCTCGCGCAGGTTGTAGCGCGAGCTCATGACGCGGCCGTAGGCTCCGGCGTTGGCGATGAGGACGATGTCTCCCTCTTCGGCAGAGGCGATGCGGCGCGAGCGGCCGAGGACGTCGCCGGTTTCGCAGATCGGGCCGACGATGTGCGCCAGCATCGCCGCCGGCTGGTCCAGACGGGTGAGGTTGACGATGGGATGATGGGCGCCGTAGAGCGCGGGACGGATGAGCGAGTTCATCCCGGTCTCCAATCCCACGAAATTCACTTCTCCTTTGTGCTTGACCTGCACCACGCGGGCGAGCAGCACGCCGGCCTGGGCCACCAGGAAGCGGCCCGGCTCCAACCAGAGACGGAACCGCGGGTGGGCTTCGCGGAAGCGAGTCAGGAGGTCGTCGAGAGCCGCGAGGTCGAGGCCGCTCTGCCCCGCCTGCTCGGGCACGCCGAGACCGCCGCCTACGTCGAGGATCTTCACGGCCGGGAAGCGCTCGGCGGCGCGGGCGAGGAACAGCGCCGTTTCGCTCCAGGTCTCCACGGCGCGGATGCCGCTGCCGGAGTGGGCGTGCAGCCCGACGACGCGGGCGCCGATCCCATGCACCAGAGCGGCCAGCTCGTCGAGCTGCTCCGGCGCCAGCCCGAACTTCGACTGCGCGCCGGCGGTGCGCACATGGGAATGGTGGCCGCGCCCGCGCCCGGGATCGAGCCGGACCAGCAGGTCGCGCCCGGCGAAGACCTCCGGCCAGGCGCGGAGCGAATGCAGGCTGTCGATGGTCACCCAGGCGCCCATCTCGAAGGCGCGTTGATATTCGCCGCGCGGCGCGAAGTTGGGGGTGAAGAGGAGGCGCTCACCCGGAAGGTCCGGGAATAGACGCCGCACGTGCTCCAGCTCCGGCGCCGAGACGCACTCGAAGCCCAAGCCGGCGGCGTGGAAGCGGGCGAGGACGTCCGGGTAGTGGTTCGCCTTGATCGAGTAGAAGACCCGGTCCAGCGCGCGGAGGGCGAGGAGCGACGCCACGGCGCGGTCCAGCGTTTCGGCGTCGTAGACGTAGAGCGGGCTCTCCGCCGCCGCGATCGCCAGGAGGTCGGAGCGCCGCTCCCGCCACCACTCCCCGGCGTCGGTCTCCGGCGTCTCCAGCTCACCGTGCTCGCCGAACAGCTCGGCCCAGGACGGCCCGAACACCGCGCTCTCCGCCTGATGCCCGAAGAGCAGACCGTGGAGCTGGCGCACCAGGCGCTCGGCCTGATCCTCGTCGACGATGAAGGTCAGGTTCAGATCGCTCGCCGACTGGGTCATCAGATGGACCTTCATCTCGGCGAAGACCTCGAACACCGGGGCGAGGTCGTGCAGGATGGCCCGGATACCGCGTCCGACCAGGGAGATGGCCGCGGTGGGCGCGATGAGCCGCGGCTCGCAGTGCTCCGCGAGGTCTGCGAGCAGGCGGTCGAGAAGCGCCGGCTCCAGGGAGCTGGCTCCCAGCACGCCGGGATCGAGCGAGACGGTGACGTTGGTCTCCGAGGTGGAGACGGAATCGATCGACAGGCCGTGGCGGGCGAAGACGGCGAACACGTCGGCGAGGAAGCCCACCTCCTGCCACATGCCGAGGGTCTCCATCGCCACCAGGGTGATGCCGCGGCGGGCCGAGATGGCCTTGACGCGCGGGCTGCTGTCGGGGCCGGCGACCGAGATCACGGTGCCGGCGATCTCCGGCCGCTGGGTGCACTGCACGGAGAGCGGAATGCGCTGGGCACGCAACGGCGGGATGCTGCGCGGATGGAGCACCTTGGCGCCGGTCGTCGCGATCTCCTGCGCCTCTTCGTAGTCCAGAGCGCGGAGCAGGCGGGCGGACGGCAGGAGAGCCGGATTGGCGGTGAACAGCCCGGGCACGTCGGTCCAGATCTCGCACCGCGCGGCGCCGAGGCGCGCCGCGAACAGGGCCGCCGAGGTGTCGGAGCCGCCGCGGCCGAGGAGGACGGTCTCGCCGGCGGCGTTCCGGGCGATGAAGCCCTGGGTGACGATCACCGCCGCCGGTGTTTCGATTCCAGACAGCGCTTCAAAACGAGCGCTCAAGTCCGCGTCCCGCTCGGAATGGCAGGTTGCCGCCAGGTAGGCGCGCGAGGCGTTGGCGCGCGGCTCGTCGCGGGCGGTCAGCGACTCGCGCGCGTCGTGCCAGGCCACCGGGAGGCCGCGGGAGGCGAGATAGGCGACGCCGAGCCGGGTGGAGAGGATCTCGCCGAAGGCCATCACCTGCGCCTTCAGCTTGGGATCGGCCGTGCCGGCTTGCGACGCGGCGAGGGCGAGACGGGAGATCTCGCCAAAATCGGCGCGCAGGAGAGACCGGCCGGCGTCCGGCAGGCCGAGGGCGCTGCCGAGCTCATAGTGGCGGGTCGCGATGGCGGAGAGAGCCGCCTTGTGCTCGCCGCATACGGCCAGGGCGAGCAGTTGCTCCAGACGGTCGGAAATCCCGGAGAGCGCCGAGCAGACGATCAGCGGACGCAGCCCCGCCGCCAGCCGCGCCTGCGCCAGCGCGGCGATCGTCTGCCAACGCTCGAGCCGGGAGACACTGGTGCCCCCGAACTTGAGGACGACCCAGCGCCTCATCCCTTCGCTGCCCGGACCGCCTCGGTGAGCGCCGGCAGGATCTCGTGGAGATCGCCGACGATGCCATAGTGGGCGACGGTGAAGATGGGCGCGCCGGGGTCCTTGTTGATCGCCACCACCACGGTCGAGCCCTTCATGCCCACCAGATGCTGGATGGCGCCGGAGATGCCGGCGGCGATGTAGAGCTTGGGCGCCACGGTCTGGCCCGACGAGCCGATCTGGCGGTCGCGCGGCAGCCAGCCGTTGTCGATCACCGGCCGGCTGGCGCCGATCTCGGCGCCCAGGGCCTTGGCCAGCTCTTCCACCGGCCCCATCTTGTCCGCACCGCCTATGCCACGGCCGACGGCGAGGATGATGTCCGCCTTGGTGAGGTCGATCTGATCGCCGGCGACCTCTTCATAGCCCAGGATCTCGCGGTCGGGTTTGAGACCGGCGAGATCAGCGCTGCCTGAAGACAACGGGTGCACCGGTGCGGCTCCACCCGTCACCACGCCGTCGGCCGGGAAGGCGCCCGACTGCACGGAGACGAGGACCGTCCCTTCGCCCTTCACCCGCACCTTCGCCTGCATCTTGCCGCCGAGGATCGGCCGCGTCCATTCCAGGGAGTCGAGCCCGCCGCCGCTCTCCGCGAAGCCGGTCACCTCGGGGAGCAGGCCGGCGCCGATCGTCTGCGCCAGGCGCGGCACGAAGTCCACCGACTGATAGGTATGAGGAAACACCACCCAGGCCGGCTGCGCCTCCTTGAGCGCCGGCGCCAGCGCGCCGATCCAGCCGCCCGGCGTATAGGCCCGCAGGGCTTCGTGATCGGCGGTGTGCACGGCGGCGAGATCGGCTTTCGCCAGATCCGCGGCGGCTGCCGCGACCGCCGAGCCGGAGCCGAGCACCACCGCCTCGGCCTTGCCGCCCCCGGCCCCTGATACCGCGGCCAACCGCTGCGCCGCGGCCACTGCTTCCCACGAGATGCGCGAGACCTGTCCGTCCCGCAACTGCACGACCACCCAGACTCGGCTCGCCATCACAGCACCCTCGCTTCTTTTTGCAGTTTTTCGACCAGCGCCGCGGCCGCTTTCTTGGCATCCCCGTCAAGCATCTGCGCGCCGGCGCCGCTCTGCGGGAAGGCCACCGAGACGATCTCCAGGCGCGAGCCCGCCGCGCCCACCTGTCCGGCGTCGAGGCCGAGGTCGGCGGGGGTCTGCACCGCGATCTCCTTCTTCTTGGCCGCCATGATCCCCTTCAGGGACGCATAGCGCGGATGATTGATGCCGGCCTGGATCTCCAGCACCGCCGGCAGGGCCACGCGCGAGATCTCGTTGACGCCGCTCTCCATCTCGCGGGTCACCTTGACGCTCGTGCCGCTCTCTTCGAGCTCGACGCCCATCACCAGCCAGACGTGCGGCCAGCCGAGCCAGCCGGCGAGCACCGAGCCGGTGCCGCCGTAGCCGACGTCGTCCGACTGCGAGCCGGTCAGCACGAGATCGAAGCCGCCGCGCTCGGCGGCGGCGGCCAGCGCACGGCCGGTCGCCAGGGCGTCACCGCCCAGGAAGGCGGGATCGGAAAGATGCACCGCCCGCGCCGCGCCCAGCGCCAGCGTCTTGCGCAACGCCTCCTTGACGCGCTCCGGCCCGAGGCTCAGCACCACCACCTCGCCGCCGGTCTTCTCGGCCAGTTGCAGTCCCTCTTCGAGGGCGTACTCGTCGCTTTCGTTGATCACGAACGGCAGGTCCTCCTCGTCCAACCAGCGGCCGTCGCGGCTGACGCGCAGCCGCGCCTCGGTGTTGGGGACCTGTTTGATGCAGACGGCTATCTTGAGCGGCTTCATGCCGAAATCTCCTTATCCGATTGCAGCAACCTGCGGAGCAGGGGTGGATCCGGGTTGAAGGCCCACAGCCGGTCGTCGAAGCGGAGCGTGGGCACCACCCGGCGCCCGCCGCTGCGTTCGAGGACCATGGCCTCGGCCTGGGGATTCTGATCGATGTTGATCTCTTCGAACGAGGTCGCGGCCTCTTCGAGCACCCGCTTGGCGCGCCGGCAGTCCGGACACCAGTCCGAGCTGTAGACGAGCAGCCGGCCGGTGGGGATGCCGCTCAGACCGCGGCCGGCGGCCAGGCTCTCGAGCTCGCCCGGCGCGAGGCGCACAGCCAGGATGCGCACCCGGCCGCCGGGCTCGCTCAGGAAGACGGCCGGCAGATCGGTCCGCGGCGACAGGCCGAGCCTGATCAGCGATTGAACGGCCTCGGGATCGGTGTGCACATCCAGCCGTTCCCCGCACGCGGCCGGCGGCTCGGCGTGCTGGGTCGAATCATAATAGACACGGCACTCCAGCGAATTCATAGGATAGGTCCCGGGACCCGCACCGCGGCGCCGTTGACGGCGGACGCCGCGGGGGTCGTGAGGAAATGGATGACCGACGCGACGGCATCGGTCGTGACCCACTTGGAGAAGTCGGCATCGGGCATCGCGGCGCGGTTCGCGGCGGTGTCCATGGTCCCCGGCAGAACAGAGTTGACGCGGGCGCCCACCGGAGCGAGCTCGCGCGCCAGCGACTCGACCAGGCGCAGCACGCCGGCCTTGGTGGCGGCGTAGGCGCCCATCCCGGGCTCGCCGAGCAGGCCGGCCGGCGAGGCGACCGCCACCAGCGACCCGGCCCGGGCCTTGGTGAACGCCCGGGCCGTGGCACGGAAGACGCGGAAGGTCGAATCGAGGTTCACTTTGAGCAGGAAGCTCCAGTCGTCGTCCGAGAAGTCGGCGGTCTTGCCCCAGCGAAAGCCACCCACCGTATGGACCACCGCCGCGAGACCGTCCTCTTCCGCCACGGCGAACAACCTGTCCACTTCAGAGGTCACCGTCAGATCGGCCTGGTGGATCCTGACGACGTCCGGAGGGGCCATCGCGGCGATCTCAGCCAGCCCGCGGTCCCCGACCGCCAGCACGCGCTCCCCCGCGGCGACGAACCGCCGCACCACGCTGCGACCCAAGGCACCGGCGGCCCCGGTGATGAGGACTCTCCCGTTCATGCGCTCTCCAGGGACGGAATCAGGACAAGGACAACCCTCGCCCCACGGTAACAGGTGCCTGGGCGGAGGAAAACGGAGCCTATCATGGGTGGGAGTAGACGCCCCTAGCTCCTGAGGCCGGCTTGGAGGTATAGTTCTGTCATGGCTTCTCCAAGTCCCAAGATCCTCTCCCCCAAGTGCCGGCCTTCGCGACCGGTCCGCGAAATCCGTGCCGCTGTCCGCAAGGTGGCTGCAGAAGTTGCCAAGGAGAAGGAAAAGGCCGCGGCAGAGAGAGCTCTATCCCGGAAAGCCAAAAGGGCAGCGAAGACTCAGGTTCTTTGAGCTGCTCTCGATCCCGGACTGTACCGCCCGTATGGCAAAGCCAGACTACGGCACAAGCATCTTCATCAACTGCCCCTTCGACAGCGCATACAGCCCCCTCCTCGAAGCCATTCTTTTTGCGGTGGTTTCGTGTGGTTTCCGGCCGCGCTGCGCCCTTGAGGTGGAGGACAGCAGTCAGGTACGGATGGAGAAGATCCTCAAGATCATCTCGCAATGCCGGTTCGGCATCCACGATCTTTCGCGAACCGACCTCGATGGGGAGAGCAAGCTGCCGCGATTCAATATGCCCTTGGAGCTTGGAATCTTTCTGGGGGCCAAGAGCTTCGGCCGGGGTGAGCAGCGGCAAAAGGTCGGCCTTATCCTGGATCGGGAAAAGTATCGCTACCAGACATTCATCTCCGATCTTGGTGGGCAGGACATTCGAGCCCATGGCAATGACCCGAAGAAAGCCATAGCGGTCGTCCGGGACTGGTTGCGCAGCTCCTCCCATCGCCTCGACATTCCAGGTGGGAAAGCGCTCGGCGAAAGCTATGACCTCTTCCTGAGCCGCCGCCTTGAGCTTTGCCAACTGCTACGGCTCTCTGAGGAGGAGCTGACCTTTCCCGACTCCATTTGGATCATCTCCGAATGGATACGAGCGAACACTCCAGGCTAAGAGAGGAGCCCGGCCAACCGCGCCGGTCTACAATCCCCGAGCAATGCCGCAAACACCGCCACTCCCGCCGACCCCCTCTTCCTCTGCCGTCCGCCGCATCTCCCTCCCGCAGCCGCCCGTGCCGGCCGGGGAGACGAAGTGGCAGCGCTGGCGGCGGAAGCGGCGGACGTGGGTGCTGCGCCGGTTCGACCAGGTCATCATTTCGCTCTACCGGGTGATCCACTGGCTGGACCGCCGGGCGCCGCTCGAGAAGCGCTACTTCCGCGTCGCCATCTTCGGCTCCAGCCGCATCCGGGAGAGCGACGCGATCTACGCCTCGGTGCGCGAGCTCGCGCGGCGGCTGTCGTTCATGGGGTGCGACATCGTCACCGGCGGCGGCCCCGGATTGATGCGCGCCGCCAACGAGGGGGCGCGGGACGGCGCCTACCGGCACAAGACGCGCTCGTTCGGCCTGACCATCCTGCTTCCCATCGAAGAGCAGCCCAACCCGTTCCTCGACGAGGTCGCCCACCACTCCACCTTCTTCTCGCGCCTCCACCAGTTCATCCGCCTGTCGCATGCGTATATCGTGGTGGACGGCGGGATCGGTACGACGCTGGAGGCGATGATCGTGTGGCAGCTCCTCCAGGTGCGCATGCTGCGCGACCGTCCGCTGATCTTCGTCGGCCCGATGTGGCTCGGCCTGCGCTCCTGGATCGAAGCCGAGATCGTGGGCCACGGTCTGGCGTCGCCGGAAGACCTCCAGGTCGCGGTCTGGGTAGACACCCTGGAGCAAGCGCTCGCGGTGGTCGAAACCGCCCGCGATGAGTTCCTGAGGCGCCACCGGGTGACCCTGCCGCCGGTGATGGATGAGACACCGGAGGAGACGCCTCCGGCTTGATGATTTCATTCTGTCGGGCATGTACTTTGCTTGGCGGGACTTGGAGACGTTGCTTCTCGCGCCGTTTTGGCATCTCATCATGAGGGAGCGTGCATGGGTCTGATCGCCTTTCTCTTTTTCCAGCTCGGACCGGAAGCCAAGGGGCCCGGACTGTTTTCGTTTTTCGTCCAGGCCGGGCCGATGGCGAAGGCCATCCTGGGCACCCTGGCGCTGTTCTCCCTCGGCTCCTGGGCGATCATGATCGGCAAGCTCTTCCAGCTCCGCCGCGCCGACGCGCAGACCGACAAGTTCCTCGAAGCGTTCCACCGCAGCCAGCGCTTCAGCGAGGTCAACGCGACCGCGAGCAAGTTGGGCTCGTCGCCGCTGGTGGGGATCTTCCAGGCCGGCTACGCCGAGATCGACAGCCAGATCAAGAACGCCCCCGATCCCGAAAAACCGGGCGAGAAGCGGGCCTACCGCATCACCTCCCTCCCCTCGCTGCAACGCACGCTGACGCGGGCGGCGGGCGTCGAGATCCGCGGCGTGACGGCCTGGCTCCCTTTTCTCGCCACCACCGCCGCGGCGAGCCCGTTCATCGGCCTGTTCGGCACGGTGTGGGGGATCATGGTGGCGTTCCAGGACATCGGCATGTCGGGCTCGACGTCGATCGTGGCGGTGGCGCCCGGTATCGCCGAGGCGCTGATCAACACCGCGGCCGGCCTCGCGGCGGCCATCCCGGCGCTGATCGGCTACAACTACTTCGGCCAGCGGATGCGAGGGGTCAAGGCACGGCTGGACGACTTCATCCTCGAATTCCTGAATCTGGCGGAGCGCAACTTCACCTAGAAGACGAGAGAAGAGAGGACGCGCAATGGCTTTCAATCTTGGCGGCGGGGGCGACGACGACGAGCAGTTGCTGGCGGACATCAACGTGACGCCGCTGGTGGACGTCATGCTGGTGCTCCTGATCATCTTCATGATCGCCGCGCCCATGATGCACGCGGGGATCGAGGTGGCGCTGCCCAAGGCCGCGGCGGCCAATCTGCAGATGAAGATGGAAGATCCGCTGATCGTCTCGATCAACCACACCGGCGCCCTCTTCGTGCGCGAGACGCCGGTCGAGACCGACGGCCTGGTGGAGCAGCTCAAGCAGCAGATCGCCTCGCGCGGCGACGACACGGTGTTCCTCAAAGGCGACCGCGACGTTCCCTATGGCCGCGTCATCGAGGTGCTCGACATCCTCCACCGCGGTGGCATCGTGCACGTCGGCATGGTGACCGAACGCCAGGAGAACGGACGGGGCTCGCGGAGCTCGCGGAGATAACCGGTTGAGCGCGGACGTCGACCGCATCCTTGCCCAGCGGGGGCGGCGGGCCGGCCACGGCGCCGAGGCGGCGAGCGTCGCCGCCGCCGTCGCGCTCCATCTGCTTCTGGTCGCCGTGGCCCTGTTCCTGCCGCGCCTCGAGCCTCCCCCCAAGCCGCTCGAGTTCGTGCCGGTGACGGTCATCCCGGCGCAAGCGCTCGGCGTGCACCGTCCGGCGCCGCCGCGGCGGGCGGCGCCCGGACCGCCGGCGGCCGAGGAAGCCGCTCCGAAGCCGCCGGAGCCCGCGCCGACGCCGGCGCCCCCGACTCCAAAACCGCGCGAGGAGGAACCACCCAAGCCGCTGCCCAAGCCGGTGGAGAAGGTGCCGGTGCTTCCTGAAAAAACGGACAAGAAGCCCGACAAGAAGCCCGACACCAAGAAGACCGCCGAACCGGTCAAGCCGCCGGTGCCGACCGCACCGACAGCGCCCGTCGGCAAGACACCGCCAATCGCCGGCCGCGACGCCTCCCGGGGAGGCAATCCGAACAGCCCGCCGAACGCCACCGCGGTCGGCGAGACCGGCGACCAGGCCGGCCGCCGCGGCGGCGCCGATGGCACTCCGCTCGGCACCACCGCCTTCGGCTCCCACATCGCCGGCGTGGACAATCCGGACTTCACCTACGGCTATTACCTGGACCGCCTCCTGTCGCTGATCGACGCCAACTGGACGCGCCCCTCGCTCGGCAGCGGGGTGTACGCCATCATCACTTTCCACATCCAGCGCGACGGCTCGCTCTCCGACCTGCGGGTCGGGCAGTCGTCGGGATACAATTCCTTCGACCTGGCGGCGCTGCGCGCCGTGCAGAACGCCGCGCCGTTTCCCCCTCTGCCGAGAGCGTACAACCACGATGACCTCGGGATTCATCTGATCGTCAAGTAGAGAAACTATGAAATCGAAAGCCATCTACGCCGCCACCTTCACGCTCCTGCTCTCCGCCGGCCTGATGCTGCCTCGCATCTTCGCCCAAGTACCCCAGGAACCGCCGCCCCAGGCACAGCCGGAGGAGACGCCGCCGCCGGGAGCCGAGGTCACCCTCGTGCTCGAAAGCAAAAGAGCGCCGATGAAGCTCGCCATCCCGCCGTTTCACGTCGCCAACGTCTCAGGCATCGCCGCCGGCACGGCGCACGAGATCGAGACCGTGGTGCGGCAGGACCTGGAGAATTCCGGCTACTTCGACATCCTCGGCCCGGACAAGCTCGCCGGCCTGACGCTGAGCGGCGACATCCAGCGCGACCTCGCAGCCTACCGCTCGGTGGGCAGCCAGACCGTGCTGCTGGGCGACCTGCGGGCCGAGGGCGACAAGATCGTCTTCGAAGGGCGGCTGTTCGAAGCGGCGAGCGGGCAGGCGATCCTCGCCAAGCGCTACCGCGGCGCCTTCCCGGTCGGCCGCCGCATCGCCCACACCTTCGCCGACGAGGTGATCAAATTCCTCACCGGCACGCAGGGGATCTCCCTGTCGAGCATCGCGTTCACCAGCGACCGCTCCGGCAACAAGGAGATCTACACCATGGACTACGACGGCCAGAACCAGCGCAAGGTGACCGCCCACCGCTCGACCTCGATGTCGCCGGCCTGGACGCCCGACGGCCAGGGCATCGCCTACACCTCGTTCTTCAACGGCGCGCCGGGGATCTACCTCGCCGACCTCGCGAGCGGGCGCAAGAAGCCGCTGGTCACCTCGGGAACGCTCAACATGACACCGTCGTTCGCTCCCGACGGCGAGCACTTCACCTTCGCGCGCTCGGTCAACGGCAACGTCGAGATCTTCTCCGCCGACAAGGAGGGCGGCAATCTGCGGCGGCTGACCAACTCGAGCGCCATCGACGCGAATCCGGCGTGGAGCCCGAAGGGAGGCCAGATCGCCTTCACCTCCGGCCGGGCCGGCAATCCGCACATCTACATGATGGACGCCGAGGGGACGAACCAGAAGCGCATCACCTTCGAGGGGACCTACAACGACGGCGCCGCCTGGAGCCCGTCCGGCGACCTGATCGCCTACACCAGCCGGCGCGAAGGCCGCTTCCAGATCGCGGTCAGCAACGCGGTCACCCTGGCGAGCCGCGTCCTCACCTCCGGCGCGGGGGAGAACGAATCGCCGAGCTTCTCGCCGGACGGGCGTAAGATCGTCTTCGTGTCGGCGCGCACGGGCAAGAAACAGCTTTATGTCATGGATCTCGACGGTAGCAACCTGCGCCAGCTCACCAGCGAGGGGAACAACGACATGCCGGACTGGTCGCGCGCCGTCGCGGCGCAGTGAATCGTGCTGTGGCGTGTTTGACATGCGTTCTGCTACATTGGCTCTCGGGCAGCAGACGTGTGCGGCTGTTCGAACGGCAGTTTTCGAGAGTGAGGAGAGAACCCGATGAACCGCAAGTGGATGGTTTGGATCGTGGCCCCGGTCCTGGTGACCGTTCTGACCGGTTGCCCCAAGAAGAAACCCAAGACACCGCCGCAGGACCTGGCGGTGGACACCAAGACGGTGCCGGCGCCGCCTCCCGCGCCCGTGCAGGAGGTCCAGCAGCCGACGCCGCCGCCGGTGGTCGAGGACAAGCGGGAAGATCCTTTGATGTCGCGCGACCTGCAGGTGGTCAACGACGAGCTGCGCCGCCGCGGCTTCAGCCCCGACGTCTACTTCAACTATGACGAGAGCAGCCTGTCCGACGACGCCCGCGGCAAGCTGGCGCGCGACGCCGACCTGCTCAAGAGCCAGGGGCAGTTCCTGGTCACCATCGAGGGGCACGCCGACGAGCGCGGCACCAATGAATACAACCTCGCCCTCGGCGAACGGCGTTCCAACGCGGTGCGCGACTACCTCGGCTCGCTGGGCGTCGGCGGCGACCGCCTGCGCACCATCAGCTACGGCGAGGAGCGCCCGGTCTGCACCGAGCACGAGGAGAGCTGCTGGTCGCAGAACCGCCGCGCCCACATGGTGATCACCGGGCGGGCCAATGCTGGCTGAGCGCACCCGCAGCCGTCTCTCCCTGGCAGCATGCCTCGCGGTGGCGCTCGCCGCCGCGGGGTGTGTCACCTCACAGGACATCGAGGGCCTGCAAACCCAGCTCGCGGACGTTCAGCGCCAGATGCTCCAGATGCAGAAACAGGCGCCGAGCAAACAGGACGTCGGCGATCTGCAGACCAACGTCGCCAAGCAGATGGACTCGCTGCTCAAGACGGAAGCGGACATGCAGGTGAAGCTGCACGACCTGTCGAGCCAGATCGACGAGCTCCAGGCCAAGCTGGAAGACACCAACTACCGCCTCTCCCAGCTCTCGCAGCAGATCGCTTCGACGAACCAGGAGCTCAAGGGCTTCCGCCCGGCGCCGCAACCGCCCGTCCCGGCTCCCGACAGCCCGGTCCAGCCTCCCGCACAGCCGCAGCAACCGGCTGGCGGCGGCAGTGGCGTCGATCCGCAGAGCCTGTACAACTCCGCCTACAACGACTACCTCAAGGGGAACTACGACTTGGCGATGCGGGAGTTCCAGGAGTACCTGAACAACTTCCCGAACACCGACCTCTCCGACAACGCCACCTACTGGATCGGCGAGTGCTACTACCGTCAGAAGCGCTACCGGCAGGCGGTGGAACAGTTCGACGCGGTGCTCACCCGCTACACCCGCAGCGACAAGGCGGCGAGCGCTCTCCTGAAGAAGGGGTACGCCCAGCTCGAGCTCGGCGAGCGCCAGCAGGGGATCATCCAGCTCCGCCAGGTGGTCCGCCTGTACCCGACGAGCGATGAGGCGAACCTGGCGCGGCAGCGGCTGCGCGAGCTTGGGATTTGACTCCTGACTGCGCCGATGGTATAAAACTCCGCCGCACTTCGGTGCGGCCTTTCGCGAGAGCACCAAGGAATATGGCCAATACCAAGTCAGCAGAGAAGAGAAATCGTCAGAACGTCCGCCAGCGGGAGCGTAATCGTGCGCAACGTTCGCGCCTGCGCACCGCCATCAAGCGCCTGCGCACCGCGGTGGCCAGTGGCGACGCCGCCCAGGCGCAGGAGATCCTGCCCGCGACCTTGAGCGTCATCGACCGGATCGCGCAGAAGAAGATCATCCACGCCAACGCCGCCGCGCGCTACAAGTCCCGCCTCGTCAAGCGGGTCGCCGCCCTCCAGGCCACCAAAAAGGCGGGCTAGCGAGCTTCTCCCACCTCTCCCCCTGAGCGTGGCTTTCAGGCGGCCCTCCCCGGGCCGCCTTTTGGTGTTTTTCTCTCCTGGTATTTTTCAGAAGCCTTCCAGCAGATCGCTGACCACCGTCTGGGCGAACCGCTTCGACGCGCGGTCGATCGCGGTGTTCTCGAAATCCACGAAGCCGGTCGAGGCGTCCACCGGATAGGTCTCGCGGAAGTTGTAGCGGTCGTTGGCCCACAGCGGCTTGTCGGCGCCGGTGCGCTTGAAGGAGATCTGGCAGACGATCGAGATCTCGTACTGGGTGGCGCGGCCGGTGTTGTCGAAGGTGATCGGCGTCGCGCCGTAGCCCACCACCGCGCCGGCGATCTCGGCGTCGGCGCCGGTCGGGCTGCCCACCACCGCGAAGCGCTGCCGCCGCACCAGCTCGTCGGCGATCGAGCGGGTCACGAACTGCTCGACCTGGGAACGCTGCGTACGGTTGTCGAACGGCTTCAGGTAGACCGTCTTGATGTCGGGAGGAAGATTGCTCGCGCGTCCCACCAAGGCATAGCCGCAACCGCTGAGGGCAAGGAGGAGAGCGGCGAGAGCGGCGGGGATCAGGGCGCGCGCGATGTGCGGCATGCGATACACGGTCATACAGACCTCCGGGTGACCAGGTTGATCAGACGGCCCGGGACGAAGACGGCCTTCGCCACCTCGCGCCCGGCCAGATGCTCCTTGATGCGCGGGCTGGCCAGCACGGCCGCCCGGGTCTCCTTCTCGCTCGCGTCCGCCTGGACGTCCACCCGCCCATGCATCCGGCCGTCCACCTGCACGGCCCAGCGGACACGCGGGCGGCGGAGCTTGCTCTCATCGTACTCCGGCCAGGACGTGTCGAGGAGGGTCTCGACGTGATCGCGGCGCTCCCACAGCTCCTCGGTCATGTGCGGCGCGAGCGGATGGAGGAGCTGGAGCAGGGTGTCGAACGTCTCGTCGCACCGCAGGCGCGACGCCGTCTGCCCCTCCAGAGCCTGCGAGAGGCTGCTCGCGAGCTCCATCAGTGCCGCGACCGCCGTGTTGAGACGGCAGCGCCGGAAGCTTCGCGTCACCCGTTCGACGGCGATCTGGCGGCGGCGCTCCAGCTCCCCGTCGGCCGGCGCCGTGGGCGGCGCCTCGTGCAGAGCGGAGCCGAGCCGCCAGACCCGCTGCAGAAACCGGTGCGCGCCCGCCACCGCCTCGCCGCTCCACTCCGCCGCCCGCTCCGGCGGCGCGAGAAACAACGTGCAGATGCGCTCTGTGTCGGCGCTGAAGGTCGCCAAGGTCTCGGACGTTCCGGTCTCTTCCGTCCCGGCGCTCACCTTCCCGACCAGGATCACCCCGGCGAACGGCTCCTCCACCACGACGGCGCCGAGGTCGTGCAGGGCGTAGCCGAGGAAGCGGGCATGGAGCAGGGGGAGCATCGAAGCTCCCGCGGCGCAGAGATAGCGGTCGACCGGCAGCCAGCGCCGCGCCACCTCGGGATCGACCAGCCGGGACGCGTCGCGCGGCGAGAGATGCCGCAGGCAGGACAAGGCGTCCGCCAGGCGCGGGTCCAGGGAGCCGGCCACCCGGCGCGCCGGCTTGTTGCAGCGCGGGCAGGGCGCTTCAGCAGCCGGCCGGGCCGGCAGCGCCGGCAGCGCGAGATCGGGGAGCGCGACGGTGCCATGCTTGGCGCAGATCACCAGGGGGATCGGCGTGCCGCCTCCGGTCTCATTCGACACCAGGTTCGACACCAGCCAGTCGCGGCGGTGCGCGGTCAGCCAGTGGCGCTGCTCGGCCTTCAGCCGCGCCGGCCATCCCGCCAGGCCGTCCAGCCCGGCGAGCAGCCGGTCGGCGTAGGCGGTGACGCGGAAGTACCAGCGGCCGCCGTCCTCATAGGCCAGCTTTTTTTCCAGCAGGCGCACGAATAGCCACTGGCTCCAGCGCCAGGTCTCCGGAGCCGCGGGATCGACCTCCTTGGTCCAGTCGTGCAGGATGCCGAAGCGCCGGAGCTGCTCGCGCCGCCCCTTGATCACCGGGCTGAAGACCTTGCGGCCGCTCATGCGGAAGAAACGGAACAGCGCATCGCCGAGGACGTCGGTGCGCCCCTGGCCGCCGTCGAGACGGCCGGTGTGCCGCAGGGCGGGATCGACCAGCAGATACTCCTTCCCCTCGGCGTGGCGGAGATCGACCTCGGCGGCGCGTTGGCGGTCCCAGCGCTCCTGCCATTTGACCTCGACGGCCTTGGGATCGTAACGGCTGCTCATCGCTCCTCCGCATGGTCCACGGCGGCACGCCTGGCGCAACAGGCGCGGGCCGCCGGGGGCCGGGGGTCCACGGTCCGGGTCCGGGGTTAGGTGAGGCTTCCCGGGAAGGTATGCTGCTTGAGGAGGCCGTCGAGAAGCCCGTTGACGAAACGACCGGACTGCTCGGAGCCGAACTTCTTCGCCAGCTCGATGGCCTCGTCGAGCACCACGAGCTTCGGCGTCTCTTTCTCGTAAAGCATCTCGTAGACCGCCAGGCGCAGCACGTTGCGGTCGACGGCGGGCATCCGTTCCAGGCGCCAATGGTCGGCCTGGCCGCGGATCATCTCGTCCACCCGGTCGACGTTCTCGATCACGCCGCGCACCAGGCCCTGCGCATACACGAACGCGTCCTCGGCCCGCTTGCGCGCCCGGGCACGGGCGGCGGCGCGCTCGCCGGCGTCGTCCTCCCCGCCGGCGTCCGAACGCCGCTTCCCCTCGGCCGCCATCTCGCTGTTCACGTATTCCGCCAGATCGAACGTATTGAAGATATGCGGCAACGCGCTGCCGCCCAGATCGCTCTGGTAGAGCATCTGAATCGCCATCTCCCGCGCCGTACGCCGCTTACCCGCCGTCATGGCTCAGGAACGCAACCGGGAGAAGAGGTCGGCCATCTCGAGCGCCGCCTGGGCCGCTTCCCATCCCTTGTTGCCGGCCTTGCCTCCCGCCCGCGCCTCGGCCTGCTCCGCCGTGTCGCAGGTGAGCACGCCGAAGCCGACCGGCAGCCGGTGCTTCTCGGCCACCCGCGCCAGGCCGCCGCTGCACGCCGAGCAGATGTAGTCGAAGTGCGGCGTCTCACCGCGGATCACCACGCCGAGCGCGATCAGGCCGTCGATCTGGCCGGAGACCTGGCCGCCCATGGCCAGCTCCTCCGCGGCCTGCGGAATCTCCCAGGCGCCGGGCACCCGCACCAGGTGGATCGCCGCCGGCTCGACGCCATGGCGCCGCAGGCAGTCCACCGCGCCGGTCACCAGCGCATCCACCACCCGCGCGTTGAACCGCGAGGCGACGATCGCGAAACGACGGCCCGCACCGCTCAATCCACCTTCTGTCTCTCGCATGTCGCTCATGAAAACACCCTCGGGGCGGCAGAGTATAGCGCGGATAGACCCGCTGCCGCAGCCGCAGCACCCCTTGCCATCTGGCGGAGGAACAGCCCATACGCCGGCGCGCCGAGGAATTTGATCACCAGGTCCGCCACGATGCCGCTCAACGCGAGCCCCATCAACCGATAGTCCCTGCGCTCGAACGGCCAGACCTTGCGCACCAGGAGCGGGCGCGCGAAGAGCGCGCCAAAGAGCACGTACGCCATCACCCGGATGACCGACCACGGCACCCAGGCCGCCACCGCGCCGAGCCACGGATGCCCGCTCGCCGCGGCGTAGGAGCCGACGAAGTAGCTCATGTAGGCTACCAGGAAGGTGCCCAGCACCAGCCCGAGATAACCGCCGCTCACCCAGGTGAGAACGATGAACACGCCGAAGTGCAGGAGGTGCACCGGCAGGAAGCGGTGCCAGTCGTTCTCCGGCGCCTCGCCGGTGGCGATCCAGCCGAACATCTCCTGGCGATACGGCTCGCCATGCACGATCCCGGCACGAGCCGCCGCCGGCCACCAGATGGTCAGCAGAATCACCCCGGCGCTCAGCAGCAACGCCCAGAGCACGCCGAGCTGCCACGCGCCGACCGTGTCGCCCGCGCGCACCTTGCGCTGGAACGCCGGATAGAGCGTCAGCGGCGCCACCGCCAGGAGCAGCCAGCCGCCGCCGGGCAACGCGGCGAGAAGCGGCAAAAAAATCGTCAGCAGGATCAGGGATCTCACCGGCAGGTCCTCGGGGGAAGGGCCGAAGGCACGGGCTTCCTCAGCCCGGGGCACCGCCCCGGGCTCACAGCGCTCCTCCAGCCGGCCCGAGATGGATCTCCTCCATCAACGCCGTGGGATCGGTGTCGAGAGCCGTCTCGACCGCCCGCGCCACCTCGGCGGCCGGCACCATGCGCGAGCGGTCCCAGGTGCCGGGGAGATCGTTCCACAGCGGCGTCGCCGTCGCCCCGGGGTAGATCGCCGTGATGCGAATGCCGGTGCCGGCGAGCTCCTCGCGCAACGCGGCCACCAGACCGGCCAGGCCATGCTTGCTGGCGCAGTAGGCCGACCAGCCCGGAAACCCGCGCCGCGCCGCCGCCGAGAGGATCGGAAAGATCCACCCGCTCCCCCGCCGCTTCATGCCGCCGAGCAACGCGCCGAGGAGCAGCGCCACGCCGGTCAGGTTGGTGTCGATCGTCTCGCACAGGTGTTGCGGGTCCATCTCCTCCAGCGGACCGATCACCGCCACGCCGGCCGCCGGCACCACGATCCCCGCCGCTCCCCACCGCTCCTCGATCGCCGCCGCCGCCGTCGCCACCGCGCCCGGATCGCGCACGTCGCACGGCAGGACCAGCCCCGAAACGCCAGAGGCCGCGAGCGTCTCTTCGAGCGGACCGGCACGCCGTCCGAGCAGAGCCAGCGGGTGGCCCCGCCGCGCCAATCGCAGCGCGATCTCCCGCCCGATCCCCGAGCCGCCGCCGCTCACCACCGCCACTTCCTGTGCTGTCCCGGTCATCTATCTTTCCTTCAGGAATTCGTGAACGAACTGGACCGCCATCGAGCCCTCGCCGACCGCCGAGGCGACGCGCTTGACCGAGTCGGCACGCACGTCACCGGCGGCGAACACGCCGCGCCGGCTGGTCTCCAGCAGGAACGGCTGCCGCTTCGCCGTCCAGTGCGGCGACGAGGCCAGCGACGCGCCGGTGCGCACGAAGCCCTTGGCGTCGCACTCGATCTCCGGCGGCAGCCACTCGGTGCGCGGCGTCGCTCCGATGAAGCTGAACACCGCCGGCGTCTCCAGCGTCCGCCTCTCCCCGCTTTTGCTGTCGAGCAGCTCGATCGACGCGAGATGATCGCCGCCGGACATGCGCTCGACCGTGGTGTTGCAGAGGATCTCGACGTTGGGAGTCCTCTCGATGCGGTGGACGAGATAGCTCGACATGTTCTTGTTGAGGTCGTTGCCGCGGATCACCAGGTTCACCTTGCGCGCCTGGCCGGACATGAAGACCGCGGCCTGGCCGGCGGAGTTGCCGCCGCCCACGACCACCACCTCCGCCCCCCGGCAGAGCGTCGCCTCATTGGGCGTCGCCGCGTAATAGACACCGCGCCCCTCGTACCGCTCGCACCCCTCGGCCGGCAGCCGGCGGTATTCGGCGCCGCTCGCGATCAGCAGGCACTTGGCGGTCACCGACTGGCCGTCTTCGAGCTGCAAGACCGGATAGGAGTTGACGAACGTCAGGCGCGCGACCGGCGTCGGCACCGGCAGCCGCGCGCCGAACTTGTTGGCCTGCAAGACGGCCCGGTCGGCCAGCTCGGCGCCGGTCAGGCCCATCGGAAAGCCGAGATAGTTCTCGATCCGCATGCTGCGGCCCGCCTGCCCGCCGGGCGCCACGCGCTCCAGCACCAGCGTGTCGAGCCCCTCCGATGCGCCATAGACCGCCGCCGCCAGCCCCGCCGGCCCACCGCCGACGATCACCAGATCGTAGACCGGATGGTCGAGCGGCTCGTTGACGCCCAGCGCCTCCGCCAGCTCGGCGTTCGACGGATTGCGCAGGAAGAGCTTGCTGCCCCAGAAGACGACCGGCGTCTCGGCCGGCGTGACGCCGAAACGCTGCAGCAGCTCCCCCACCTGCGGATCGGTCTCCAGGTCCAGCCAGGTGAACAGGAGCCGGTTCTTGGCCAGGAAGTCGCGGATGCGGAACGTGTCCTGCGAGTAGCGGGAGCCGATCACCCGCAGGCCGGTGAAGCCCGAGGTCCGCAGCAGCTCGCGGCGCGCGATGAACGCGCGCAGGATGATGTCGCTCAGGTCCGGGCACTGGCCGAGGATCTCGCGCAGCGTCGCGTTCGACACCTCATACGCCTCGCAGCCGCCGCGTGCCACCGCGCTGACCACCGCCCGCCGGCCGGTGAGATGCGCCACGTCGCCGGTGAACTCCCCCGGCCCGAGGACGACGACGGTCTCCGCCGGCTCGACCGATTCGTCCACGATCTCGATCTCGCCGGACTTGATGACGAAGAACTTGAAGTCGCGGTCCCCCGCCTCGAACAGCTTCTGCCCGTCCGCATGCCGCTGGAGAACCGCCCCGGCGCACGCGCCCAGCTTGGCGATCTGGGCCGCGTCGAGCCTGGGGAATGCGGCGGAGTGCAGCTCGTGGTCGATCATGACCGCACTTTACCAGCGCCGTTCGGTCGCGCCCGAATGATCGACGATCGTCCGCCCGTTGTCTTCCAGCGGCTCGAAGGCGGACTGCACCGCGACACGGCCGGGGCCGTGCAGGCGGAGCCAGAAGTAGCGGTCTCCCCACGAACGCCAGGAGCGCCAGGTGCCGGCCGGCCGCTCGATGTGCAGCCGCATCTGCACCGTGGTGTCCTTGAACAGGAACGCGGTCGGCTTGATGAGAATGGACTGACCGGGTTCCAGGGTGCGGACGAAGACGTTGCCGCCGGCATGGAGGAGCAGCAGGCCGGGCGCCCCCTGCGCGGTGAAGCGGTCGAGGAACATGCCGAGCGGATAGTGGGTCTCGGTCTCGTCACCCTCCTTGGTGGTGAACCAGACGTTCGACGCGAACCAGTCGTAGCTGACCGCGCCCGTGGCGACCATGAACAGGTGCTCGCGGACGTCGATCGTCTGGCCGTGCTGGAGCGGCAGGGCGATCAGCTCGCCGGGCAGATCGCGCGAGAACGCGATGTGCCCCGGCCCGGCCGCCTGGGTCATGATCAGCGGCATACCCGCGAGCATGCGCTTCCAGGCTCCCTTGAGCCCCATCGAGGTCACCGCCACCGCAGGGTCTTTCCACAGCAGCACGTGATGCGCGAAGTAGACGCTGTCGCCGGCCGCCAGATTCATGTCCGCCACCGGCACGTAGGTGCCTTCGACCTGGCAGTACGACTGGCCGAACTGGAGCTTCGCCATGTCGCGGCGCCCCGGCAGCTCGGTCCAGCCGGAGCGGGTGACGACGGCCCGCACGTCGACCTCGGCGCCGCACGCCGGGCACGACAGGTCGATGCCCTCGCTGGTCAAGCCGCACCAGGAGCAGGTGTAGGTGCGTCCGCCGGAAGAAGGATTCTGATCGAGATTCATCGTCATCCCTCCCTACTCGGTCGCGTGGTGGACGTACATGGATTGGATGCCCACCCGGCCCGGACCGGTCATCCGCGCCAGGTTCATGCTCGTGCCGCCGAAGAGGCCGCTGGTCAGCTTGATCGGCTCGACGTCCATGGTCACCGACGCGTCCTTATAGAGGAAGGCGCCGGGCTCGACCTGGATGCTCTCGCCGGGACGGAGCGTGCGCTCGAAGACGTTGCCATAGCCGTGCAGCAGCAGCAGGCCCTGCGTGCCGGAAGCGATGAACCGGTCCATGAACATGCCATTGCCGCCGAAGAGGATGTTGCGCAGCCCCTTGACGCGGATGAAGGTGTACTGCACGGTGTGCGAGCAGAGCAGGAACGCGTGCTCGCGGACGTCGAGCTCCTGGCCCGGATGGAGCGGCAGCACCACCAGCTCGCCGGTCGCATCGCGCGAAAAGGCCACCCGTCCGGGACCGTGCGCGACGCTGATGATGAACGGCATGCCGGCCAGAGCGCGCTTGACGCCGCCGGTCAAAGGCAACACGCTCATCGCCGTGTGATCGTCCTTCCACAGCAGCACGTGATGCTCGAAGAACACCGCGTCGCCCTGCCCGAGATTGATCTCGGCGACCGGCACGATCTCCCCCTCCACCTGGCACGTGCTGGCGCCGAAGTGGATCTCCGTCATGTCGCGAATGCGCGGCGCCTCCCGCCACCCGGAGTCGCTCACCATGTCCTTCACATCGAGAGGCGCGCCGCACGTCCGGCAGGCGAGAGCCCCGGGCTCGTTCATGCTCTGGCACCACTGGCACTGCAGTCGGATCAACGGAGCGCCGGGATCGGCGGCGTGGTGCGATGTCTGCGATGCCTGCGATGTCTGCGGCATGGGAGGCAAAGGCGGCGGCAGATGCGGATCGGTCATGGCGGGGGCTCCTTCGGTTCGGATCGTCGCCGGGAAGTCTATCGTGGAGCCCGGGCCGGCGCACATCGACTTTCTGGTCTTGAGCCGGATCAGCGCTCGCTTCTGGGGTCGAGGAGAGTCAATCCGTCGAAGATTTGGAAATCGCCAAGATTGCAGGTGATCAGCTCATGGACTCCATGGCCGAGGAGGGAGGCGGCGAGCAGGGTATCGGCGATCCGTTTTCTTCCGAGTTGATGCTGTTCGATCAGCTCGAAAGCACCGGCGACAGCAGAGGCGTCCAAGCGAATGCACTCGACGTTTTCGTGCTCAAGGTAGACCCGGGAAAGGGCAAGAGCTTCGCTCATCGAGAGCGGCGGGTCGAATCGACGGCCGTCGGTGACGATATGAACGAGCTCGTGGAGGATGATGGGAGTGATGACCAGGGTTACGTCGTCGCGGGAGAGTTGATCCAGCAGAAAGCTCCGCACCCTGGCGTGGTGCGGCGACTCTGGCATATGGGCATAAATCAGGACGTTGGTATCGAGCCCTCGCTTCATGACCGCGGGCTCGACTCTTCACCGGAGAAGATCTCCTCATAGAGGTCAGCTCGCGAGGGAAGGTCCGCAACCAGCCGGTGCCCTGGAAACAGAGGCAGATCACGGAGAGAAGGCTTCCGCGTCTCGGCTGTCTCACGATGGAAGGAGGCCAGGGTTTCCTGGATCAACTGCTCGACAGATCGGTTCCGTGCGCCGGCAACCTTCTGAATGGCGTCGTATTCGGAATCCGAAACGGTGACTCGAAGAGTGCGCATGGAGGAAGTATATACTGCCCTGCCCCAGGTCGCTGCGGTGGAGCTAGAGACGCCCTCCGGTACAATCTAAAAGGTCATGCCCTCCCCAACCGGCCCCGTCTTCCACCTCGACGTCGACCCCGACGCCACCGCCGGTGTCGTCCACCTCCGTCTGACCGACGAGCAGCGCCGTCAACTCGGCGCCCACCAAGTGCGCCTCGCGGACCACGGCGCGGCGCTCTGGCAGGGCCTCTTCGACACGCGCTCTTACGTGCGCTACTACACCGGCGTACACGTCACCGGCCAGCCGGCGACGGCCGAGGATCTCCTCGCGCGGCTCGGCGTGTTCCTCGGCCAATCGGTGCTCGGAACCGAGATCACGGCGAAGCTCGCGGCGGGCGTCCGGCAACGCACCCTCCTGGTCAAGATGCCGCCAACGAGGGAGGACCAACCGGAAAACGACCGCCTCGCGGCTGCGTTCGCCCGCGTGCCCTGGGAGATCGCCCGGCCGGCGGACGGCGCCCAGGCGCTCTATGAAAACAACCTGGTGGTCCGGATGGAGTCGCCGGTCCCAACTCCTGCCGACGCGCCGCCGCTTGAAGGCGACGAGCCTCTGCGCGTGCTCCTCGTTTTCGCCGAGGCTCCCGGATCGCGGCCGCTCGCCATGCGGCTCGAACGGGAGCAACTGCTCAAGCTGTTCTACGACGACGTGATGCCGGACCGCCGCGTGGCGGTCGACGTCCTCTGCCACGGCGCCACGCGGAAGGCCCTGCGCGACTCGGTCCGCGAAGCGTCCGGTTATCACATCGTGCACTGGAGCGGCCACGGGCATCAGAACCTTCTGGAGCTTGCAGGGGAAGATGGAGGCAGGGACCGGCTGAGCGGTCCCGCCCTGGTGCGCCTCTTCGCCGAGGCGGGCGGATTCATCCCGCAGCTCGTCTTTCTGAGCGCCTGCCTCTCCGGCGCACTGGTGGGCGTGCGCGACTGGGCCGCGCTCGCCGCTGTGCTGCGCGACGGCGACGCGGCGACGCGCAAGGCGGAGCCGGAGGATCTCGGCGAGGCAATCGCCGGACAGCCGGGCTACACCGGCACCGCGCTCGCTCTCCTTGGCGCCGGGGTGCCGCAGGTAGTGGCCATGCGTTACGAGGTCGGCGACGCCTACGCCCGCGATCTCGCCGGCCTCTTCTACCGCCGCCTGCTCGCCGACTCGAATTCCAAGGACCCGGCGAGCGCCCTCGCCCTGGCCCGCCGGGAGCTACTGGATCAGCCGGCGAGCTCATACCATCCCGTCGATCACGCCACCCCGCTCCTCTTCGGCGGCGCGCTCGGTCCCCTGTCCGTCCCGCGCGGCCGGAGCGCCGCCCTCGCCTCGCGCCGGCCGCAGCCGCAACCGCTTCTGCCGGGCAGCCACGAGCTCGACCGGCCCGCGGAGCTGGTCGGCCGCGGAGAGCCGCTCTCCCGCCTGCGCGAATGCCTGGAAGAAGGAAACCCGCCGGTCGTCCTCGTCCAGGGACTCGCCGGGCTGGGCAAGACCGCTCTCGCCGCCGAGGCCGTCCACCTCTGGCACCGCCGCTTCGACGGCGTCTTCGCCTTCCAGTCGAAGCCTCTGCCACTCCCGCTCGACGACTTCCTGCGCCGGCTGGACGAGCGGCTCGCCCTGCACAGCCGGGCCTACCGCGAACTGTGCGACGAGCGCCCCAACGCCCGGATCCATCTCCCGGCCGGAACGCTGCTGAGCGGCGACGCGCGCTGGCAGGCAATGCGCGACAATCTTCTGGAAGCCCTGCGCACCGAGCGTCTCCTCCTCGTGCTCGACAATTTCGAGACGCACCTCGAAACCGTCCCCGGCAAGGAAGGCTACGCCTGCGCCGACCCGGAGTGGGATCGCCTCCTGCGTCATCTCGCCGAGAACCTCCCGGGAAGCGGCTCGCGCCTCCTCGTCACCTCGCGCCACCGGCCGGCCGCGCTCGCCGCGTCCAAAAACGTGATCAGGCTGCCGCTCGGTCCGTTGCCGATGGCAGAAGCGATGCTCTTCCTCCAAGGGAACGAAGCCCTGAGCCGGCTGGCCCGGGGAAATGAAGAAGATCGCAAGCTGGCGCTCCGCCTGCTCAAAGTGAGCCGTGGCCATCCGCTGATCCTCACCCGCCTGGGAGCGCTGGCGGGAGACCGGCAAGCCCTGGCGCAGGCCCTGGAAAATCTGGAGACCCGAGGGCTCGACCGCCTGCCCGACGTGTTCGCGACCCATCTGTCGGACGCCGACCGCGAGAGGGAGCGCACCTATCTGGAAGACGTGGCTGTCGGCGCCGTGGATCTG
>DATARD010000381.1:0-3525 GCA_036264355.1 Thermoanaerobaculia bacterium | reverse complement strand
CCGGCGCGCTACGGCGGCGACGAGTTCGTCCTCCTGCTGCCGGGCTGCGACCTCGACGACGCCATCGACCTGGCGGAAGAGATCCGCGCCAAGGTGATCGGCACCACCTTCTGCTCGTCGCCGGGCGAGATCCAGCCCGAGGCCCTCCACCTCAAGGGGCAGACCTGCTCGATCGGCATCGCCACCCTGAAGCGCCACCTGACCGACGAGCTGTCGCTCGACGACATGAAGAGCGCCCTCCTGCGCCTGGCCGACACCGCCATGTATGTCGCCAAGGAGACCGGGCGCAACCGCACCGCACTCGCCGGCCAGCCGGTGCGGCGCCGCATGCCCACCACGCCCTCGCGTTGATCCCCCGTTTTGATCTCCGACAATGCGGGTGTGTTAGGATGCCGCGGCTTCCAACGGGAGGCGCCGGACGAACACACGGCATCCCTCCCTCTCCATTCCACCTCCAGGAAAGAGGCGGGTCCGGAATGCCGGACCCGGTGTGCAGAACCATGACCAGACACAAGATCATCATCGCCGGAGCCGGCGGCATGGGCAGCGCCACCGGCCTGCTGCTCAAAGAGCTGGGGGATTTCGAGGTCGACCTCTTCCTCGGCGACTCCCGGCGGGAACAGGCGCAAGCCGCGGCCCGCTGGATTCAGGAAGGCTCGGAACGGCCGGGCTCCGTCACCGCCTTCCACCTGCCGCCCGACGGCACCAGCCGCGAGGTCGACGCCCTGCTGCACGGAGCCGACATCCTGCTCGACTGCCTGCCGGGCGAGCAGGCGCCGCGCATGGCACGCCTCGCCAGGCTGCACGGCCTCCACTACGCCAACCTCACCGAGCACGTCCGCGAAACCGAAGAGGTGATCGGCATCGCCGAAGGGGCGGAGCAGGGCTACGTGCTGCAGACCGGCCTGGCCCCCGGATTCGTCAACGTCCTCGCCAACGCCCTCCATCAGACGTTCTGCCGCGAGCACGGCAACGGCATCGTGGACCGGATCATCATGCGGGTCGGCGCCCTGACCCCCGCCGTCCAGGCCCCGGTCTTCTATTCGTTCACCTGGAGCACCATCGGCGTCGCCACCGAGTACGTCGAGCCGGCCACCGTCATCCGCGACTTCCGGCGCACCCAGGTCCCCTCGCTGTCGGACCGCAAGCCGATCGTCATCCACGGCGAGCTCTATGAAGAAGACTTCACCTCGGGCGGCGCCGCCGACCTGCCTGATTTTTTCGCCGGCAAGGCCCAGAGCCTCGACTACAAGACCCTGCGCCACCCCGGCCACTACGGCTGGGTGGAAAAGGTGCTCGCCGAAGCGCCGGAGGGAGCCGACGCCGCCCACTACCTGCACGAACGGATGCAGAGCGCCATCCCCTTCGCCGAGGACGACTTGGTCGTCATCTACGCCGCGGTCGAGCGCTGCGGCGAGGACGGTTTCGTCCGGCGCATCGAAAGCTCGCGGGTCATCCACCCCTGCCAGGTGGGACGCCACCATCTCAAAGCGATCCAGGCGACCACCTCCGCCGGCCTCGCCGAGTCGGCCCGCCTGCTGTTGACCCAGGGCTACCGCGGCATCTGTCTGCAGAGCCAGATCGACCCGCACACCTTCATGTCCGGACCCTTCGTGAGCCGGATCTACGGCTGAGAAATGTCTTGACAAAGCTGTGTCGTACCGCCTTCCCGCATTTCCGTTCTTCGCCCCCTCCCACCCGCTCGGGTGGGAGCCCCGGCCGCCTCCAACTTGCGCCTGAAATCCGCCTCCCCGCCCGGCTGTGGAAAAAAATACCAGACCTCTCCGGAGGACACCTCAATCGCTCCGGACCCCGCTTGTGCTGGATTTTCAAACCGCTGATTGCAAAGAGCTTAGCTTGGAATGCACAAGATTCTGGGCAAAGTGGACCAAACCGCGCTCCCGTCGCGTGTTGCCGCCTGTTTGAGAGGGTTTTCCCACAGGGTTTTCCACAGCCGTTGCGGAGATTGGGGCAAACCCGGAGAGCGCTCAGCGGCTGCGCAGTGGTTGCCAAGTGACTGAACGGTGGCGGACAGGTGACGCACTTGTGACACAGGCGGCCGGTGAAAATGCCGTCGGATCGCTCGTCGCGAGAGAGGTCGCGGCGGGGAGCGCGAAGCGGCTGAGGAGCCCCCGCCGGACCGGCACCAGAGGCCACCGCGTGGGCCACGGACGGCGGCGAAACAGCGGCACGGAGATCGACTCGCGGGGATCGGTGTCGAAGGTCAGCGCGATCCACGCGATCTCCCCCTGGCGGTCGGCCGGGATGATCGGGGCGGTCGCGGCGGCGGCGAGAAAAGCCTCCTTCCATCCGGGATCGATCCCCGGCCAGTCCCGAGCCGCGCGGAGCGACGCGGCATAGAGCTCCGCCCGTCCCTCCCAGACGACACCCGCCGCAAGCTCCGGAGCGGCGAGGAGGGCGCGGGCGCCAGAGCGTCCGGCCGCCTCCTCCAGGGCCCGGGGATCGGCCTGCATCCGGAAAAAGGGAGGAAAAGGAGAGAGAGGATCGTCCGCGCAGGCGCGCTCCAGAGCCACCGAAGCCCAGGGCCGGTGCGCCGCTTCGCCGAGAATGCCGGCCACCGTCCACAGCGCCGCCACGTCGCCGCCGTCCTCGGCCGCCCGCAGAGCAAGCTCCGGCTCGTTGCGCAGCAAAGCGAGCCGCATGCGATAGAGCGGAAACGCCGGATCGAAGCGCACCGCGAGGTCGAGAGCCCCCACCGCCGCGGAGCGCCGGCCGGCCACCTCGGCCGCGAGAGCCCGGTCGTAGCACCCCTGCGCAACCAACCCGGGAGCCAAAGCAAGCCCTGCACCCAACACATACACGTAAACCGCGCCGCGTTCCCATCGTCCCCACCACCGTCCGTGCCCGTCCGTGCCCGTCCGTGCTCGTCCGTGTCCTCCCGCCGCCGCAAGAGCACCCCCAGCCGCCACCGCGACCGCCCAGGGCAGCGCCGCCACCGCCAGATTCGCCGTTCCAAGCGAGGCGACGACGGCCCCGCCCAGCCCAAGAACCGAAGCCACCAGCAAACCTGGATCGGCCGCCCGCCGCCGCTCGCCAAAGCGCCGCCCGAGAAACAGTCCGGCGATCGCCAGAGACAGCAACAACCCCGGAGCACCCAGCTCCTCGGCGATCTGCAAAGGCAGCGAGTGCAGCTCGCCGATCGCCTCGCCGGGAGGATTCACCCCCGGCTCGGGCCGCATGAAGCGGGCGTTCGTCCACGCCGCCGCCCCCGGTCCCCAGCCCTGGAGCGGGCGAGCCAGAAAACCCTGCCATCCCGCGGCCCAGTAGACCGACCGCGCCCGTGTGGAGGTATCGCGGCCCGCGAGGATGTCCGCGATGCGCGGGGCTTGGAAGAGGGCGGCGAGGAGAAGGAGTACGAGGAGAGCGGCGAGCCCGGCGAGGCGCAAGGCGCCCTCACCCCCGGCCCCTCTCCCATCTCCCGCCCGCCCTTCCCCGGGAGAGGGGAGACCAGCAGGATTGCGGGCCAGCACCACCCCCACCACCCCCGCCGCCACCAAACCCACA
>DATARD010000329.1:0-2467 GCA_036264355.1 Thermoanaerobaculia bacterium | reverse complement strand
GAACGAGGATCGTCATGTGATCGACTTCGGCGGCGTGCGTCGACGCCTGAATCGGAAACATGTCGAGAAAGCGCTGCATCACAGGGTCCCCTCCTGCGCGGCTGCGCGCTTGGCGCGCCGGTTCAGGTAGATGAAGAAGGTCGCGAACGCCCCGATCATGCCGGCGACGACCACGAGCATCGCGATGATGCCCATGTTGGTGGCCGCCGCCAGCGGCGAATCGCTGTTGCCGAAACAAACGGGACACGCCAGCGCCGCACGCGGCGCGGCAACAGCTCCGATGGTGAACAGGGTTTTACGCATATCGCTACAACAGCCTGGTCTTGCGCTGAAACGCGGCGCCGTACGCGATCAGCGCGCCGCCCGCCGCCAGCGACAGCACGGCGGTGACCGCGTAGCCGGCTGCATGCGCAGCCTGATATTGCTCTCCGGCCCATGCGGCCACGAAGGCGGCGAGGATCACCGAGACGCCGATGAACACCAAATGAAAGCTGCGGAGCGACATCAGCGCCCCGTATGCGCTGCGGCTGGCGCCTCGACCTGGATCGGTGTGCCGATGTTGTCGCCGATGGTCAGGCTCGGCACCGTCATCAGGACGATGAAGCCGATCACCGTCAGGATCAGCGACCCGTAAATCCACTTTTTCTCGTGGCTGAGGTGCATGAAGATGCTGGCGACCATCGACCCCTTCAGCGTCGCGATGACGAGCGCCACGGTAATCGCCAGCGGCACCGCGAGATGAATCTGGTTGACGGCGACCGTGACCCCGGTGAACACGAACAATGCGCCACCGACCATCCAGTAGGTCTTGATCGACTTGCGAATCGATTCCTGATCAGAATGCATGCAGCCCTCTTAGAGCAGGTACAGAACCGGGAACAGGAAGATCCACACCAGGTCGACGAAGTGCCAGTAGAGACCGGTGTACTCGATGCGGTTGGTGAACTGCTCCGGGTTCTTCTTGTAGAGCGACGCGCCCGGTCCAAGGAAATAGACCATCACCACGATGCCGCACAGGATGTGGAGACCGTGCAGCCCGGTGAGCGTGAAGTAGATCGCCAGGAACGTGCTCTTGTCCGGCAGCTCGCCGTGCGCCCAGTGCGCGGCATACTCGAAGTACTTGTTCACCAGGAACGCGACCGAGAGCAGCACCGTCAGCGTCAGGTAGATGCGGTGCTTGCCCCAGTCGCCCAGTTTCAGCGACGCCCACGCCATCACCATCGTCACCGACGATGCGATCAGGATGAACGTGTTGGCCATACCGAGCCATACGTTGAGCTCGCCGTGCGGCCACTCCGGGGCGCCCATGCGCAGGATGATGTAGGTCGAAAACAGCGCCCCGAACAGCATCACCTCGGACGCCAGGAACAGCCAGATCCCGAGCTTGCCGTTGGTGAGCCCGGTGTCCGGCCGCTCTTCGACCGTGTACGGAATGTTCATGTCCATCGGCTACGCCTTCTCCGGTTCGAACGTCGGCGTGAAATCCCGCGCCGAGCCGGGGACACTGTATTCGTACGGTCCGCGGTAGACGATCGGTTCGGTGAGGAAGTTGCCGTGCCCGGGCGGCGACGGCGCCGACCACTCGAGAGTGGTCGCGTCCCAGGGGTTGATGCCGACCGGCGCGCCCCACTTGATGCTGGCTAAGAAGTTGATGATGAACGGAATCTGGAACAGGCCGAGGGTCCACGCCGCGATGCCGATGATCACGTTGTATTTCAGCAGTTCCTTGTTGTGCGCGTACTGCATGCCGCCGTCGTACATGCGGCGGTTCATGCCGCCCAGGCCCTGGATGAACATCGGCATGAAGACGATGTTGATGCAGATGAACGAGCCCCAGAAGTGGATCGCGCCGAGCACGCTGTTCATCTTCCGGCCGGTGGCCTTCGGGAACCAGTAATAAATCCCCGCAAACAGCGCGAAGATCGTCCCTGGCGCCACCACGTAATGGAAGTGTCCGATGACGTAGTAGGTGTCGTGCAGGTGGATGTCGGACGGCGCCAGGCCGAGCGGCAGACCGGTCAGGCCACCGATGCCGAACATCGGCAAGAACGCCAGCGCGAACAACATCGGCGTGGTGAAGCGGATCGACGCGCCCCACAGCGACAGCAGCAGCGCCGTCAGGATCACCACCGATGGAATCGAGATGATCATCGTCGTCGTCTGGAAGAAGGCGCTCATCGTCGTGCCCATGCCGGTCATGAACATGTGATGCGCCCAGACAATGAACGACATGAAGCCGAGGAAGGTGACCGAGTAGACCAGCGCCTTGTAGCCCCACAGCGGTTTGCGCGTGTTATTCGCGATCACCTCCGCGACGATGCCCATCGCCGGCAGAATCAGCACGTAGACTTCGGGGTGCGCCAGGAACCAGAACAGATGCTGCGAGAGCAGCGGGTTGCCGTTGCCCGCGATCAGCATCGGCTTGCCGGAGATGACGAGGCCGCTGGGCATGAAGAAGCTGGTGCCG
>DATARD010000289.1:0-29931 GCA_036264355.1 Thermoanaerobaculia bacterium | reverse complement strand
ACTCCGACTCTCTGCCGCTGAGAGTGGGACCCTTTGCCGTTGAGAGTGGGACTCTCAACGGCAGAGAGTAGGAGTCTCAACGACAGAGAGTAGGAGTCTCAGCGGCTGCGTATCCCACTCTCTACGGCTGAGAGTGGGAGTCTCAGCGGCTGAGAGTGGGACCCTTTGCCGTTGAGAGTGGGACACTCGATGGCAAAGAGTGGGACTCTCAGGAGCAGAGAGTCGGAGCGCCGGCACTGTGCATCGACCTCTCCGGCGCTTGCTCGGCCCGGCTCCAGGACCGGGCCACGGCCTGCGGAAACCGCCCAGGCAGGAAGTATAGTAGAAGCCCAAAATGCGCAGACTCTTCCCGGCTGTCGCCCTCGCCATCGCCCTTGCGGCTCCCCTCGCCGCTCAAAACTCCGCCAAGGCCCCCGAGTCACCGCTGGCCAAGGCCGCCGCGGCGCTGCCGTTCCGCAGCCTCGGCCCCGGCCTGATGAGCGGCCGCATCGCCGACATCGCGGTCCATCCCACCGCGCCGGGCACCTGGTACGTGGCCGCCGGCTCGGGCGGGGTCTGGAAGACCACCAACGCCGGCACCACCTGGACGCCCATTTTCGAAGACCAGCCCTCCTACTCGATCGGCGCGCTGGCTCTCGATCCCACCAATCCCGACGTGGTCTGGGTCGGCACCGGCGAGAACGTCAGCGGGCGCCATGTCGGCTGGGGGGACGGAGTCTACCGCAGCCGCGACGCCGGCCGCACCTGGCAGCGGATGGGCCTCCCCCGGTCGGAGCACATTGGCCGCATCCTGGTGGATCCGCGCGACGGCAACCGTGTTCTCGTGGCCGCCGAGGGGCCGCTCTGGTCCGCGGGCGGGGACCGAGGCGCCTACCGCTCCATCGACGGCGGCGTCACCTGGACCCCGGTGCTCCAGATCGACGAGAACACCGGCGTCACCGATCTCGAATTCGATCCCGCCAACCCCGACGTGGTCTATGCCGCGGCCTACCAGCGCCGGCGCCACGTCTGGGGATTCCTCGGCGGGGGGCCCGGCTCGGGGCTCTGGAAGTCCGTCGACAACGGCAAGACCTGGCGCCGGCTGAAGACCGGCCTGCCGAGCGGGGACATGGGGAAGATCGGGCTCGCCGTCACGTCCGCCGACCCGTCCCTGGTCTACGCCACGATCGAAGCCGGCGAGGAGGAGCGCGGCTTCTACCGCTCGCGCGACCGGGGCGAGAGTTGGGAGAAGCGGAACAGCTATATCTCCGGCGGCACCGGCCCCCACTACTACCAGGAGATCGTGGCCTCGCCCCGCGACGCCGACCGGGTCTACCAGATGGACGTCTTCCTCCACGTGACCCGCAACGGCGGCGCGACGATGGAGACTCTCGAGACCGGGCACGACAAGCACAGCGACAACCATGCCCTGTGGATCGACCCGGCCAACGGCAACCATCTGCTGGTGGGCACCGACGCCGGGCTCTACGAGAGCTTCGACGAGGGGAAAACCTTTCGGCACTTCCCGAACCTGCCGGTCGCGCAGGTCTATAAGGTGGCGCTCAACAACCGCGAGCCGTTCTACGACATCCTGGCCGGGGTGCAGGACCAGGGCACCCTGCACGGTCCGTTGCGCACCCTCAACCGGGACGGCATCCGCAACCAGGATTGGTACGTGCCGCTCGGCGCCGACGGCTACGGCGTCGCCTTCGACCCCCGCGACCCCGACCTTCTCTATCTGATGATCCAGGAAGGGATGCTCTACCGCAGGGACCGGCGCAACGACGAGGGGCTTCTGATCCGCCCCCAGCCCGCCGAGGGGGACGCGCCGGAGCGGTGGGGCTGGGACGCGCCGCTCTCGGTGAGCCCGCACCGCCCCGACCGGATCTACTACGGCTCGCAGCGAATCTGGCGGAGCGACGACCGGGGTGACAGTTGGACCGCGATCAGCGGTGACCTGACGGACGGACGGAGCCGCTACGAGCAGAAGTTCTTTGGGCGGGTCTGGAGCGTCGAGGCGCTCTACGACAACAATGCGATGTCGAAGTACGCCACCACCACGGCGATCTCGGAGTCGCCCCTCCGGGAGGGGACGCTGGCGGTCGGCACCGACGACGGCCTGGTGCAGGTCACCACCGACGGCGGCCAGAGCTGGCGGCGTGCGGCAGCGATCCCCGGGCTGCCGGCGCTGTCCTTCGTCAACCACGTCGAGATGTCGCTCTACGACGCCGCCACCCTCTACGTGGCCGCCGACAACCACAAGACCGGCGATTTCACACCCTATGTCTTCGAGAGCACCGACCTGGGCCGCACCTGGCGCTCGATGGCGGGGGACCTGCCGCCGGGAGCGATCGTCTGGTCGCTGCAGCAGGATCACGTTCGGCCCGACCTGTTCTTCCTCGGCACCGAGCGCGGCCTCTACTTCAGCCTCGACCGGGGGACCCACTGGCTCAAGCTCGGGGGCCTGCCGACGATCCCGTTCCGCGACGTGAAGCTGCACCGGCGCGACAACGACCTGGTGGGCGCCAGCTTCGGCCGCGGCCTCTACGTGCTCGACGACTACACGCCGCTCCGCAGCTTGTCGGCGGAAGCGGTCGCGCAAGAGGGTGTGTTGTTCCCGGTCCGCGACGCCTGGTGGTTCGTGCCCTGGCAGCCGGGACAGGCTCCGGGGCGCCCGGAGCTCGGCAGCGACGACTTCACCACCCCGAACCCGCCGCACGGCGCCCTCTTCACCTACTCCCTGCGCGAGGCGCCGACCTCCGCGCACGAGGCGCGCAAGGCCGGCGAGAAGGCATTGCGCGAGAAGGGAGCCGACGTGCCCTTCCCCGGCTTCGATCGGCTGCGGTCCGAAGCGCTGGAGACGGCGCCGAAAGTGCTGCTGATCGTCTCGGACGCCGCCGGGCGCAAGGTACGGTGGATCGAAGGGCCGGCCCAGGAAGGGCTGCACCTGGTGAGCTGGGACCTGCGCGGCCCGGTCCCCGACCCGGTGGTGCTCGCCCCGCCGGCCTTCCGAGCCCCCTGGGACCCGCCGCCGGTAGGCCCCCTGGTGGCGCCCGGACGCTATTCGGCAGAGCTGGTGGTGGTGTCGGCGACCGGAGCCCGTTCGCTGGGTGCGGCGCAGTCGTTCGAGGTGAAGCCGGTGCCGAACCTGCCGCCCGGCAACGACCCGGCGGCGGTGGCCGCCTTCCAGGGGGAGACCGCGGAAGCGGCGCGGCGGCTGTCGTCGGCCGCGGCGGAGCTCAACCGCATCAAGGGCCAGCTCCGGCACATGCGAGCGACGCTGGGAGAGACCCCCAAGGCGGACCTCGCGCTCTACGCCCGGCTGGACGCAGTGGGCCAAGCGGTCGCGGACCTCGAGCGGCGGCTCAACGGCGACCCGGCGCGGCAGAAGCTCAACGAGCCGGACACCCTGTCGATCGGCGACCGGATCGGGGCGATCCGGGACGGCCACTGGCAGACGCGGCAGATGCCGACCGCGACCCAAAGGCACAGCCTGGAGATCGCCAAGGCCGGGCTGGATGCGCTGGAACGCGACCTGAAGGCGCTGATCGTGGGCGACCTGGCGAAGCTGGAGGAGGCCTTTGCGGCGGCGGGGGCGCCGTGGACGGCGGGGCGGCGGGGGGCGTAGGCGGGCTTCCTACACACCGGCGGCCGGGAGGGATCCTGGGATCCCTCCTTACTTGTATCCCTTACCTCGGCGCATTACACTTCAGGGATGAAAGCTACACTGACCTCCAAAGGCCAGATCACCATCCCTACAGCGATTCGGCGCCGTCTCGGCCTGCAACCTGGCCAGATCCTCGAGTTCGACGAGGAGGCCCCCTACCTCTTGGCGGTGCCGGTCTTCGATGAAGAGGCGATGCGGGCGCTTGTCGGTTGTACCCGCGGCCGGCTGCGGAAAACCTCCGACGAGTGGCTCGACGAGACCCGTGGTCGTGTCGAGGAGAGGGACCGTTGAAGCTCGCCCTCGATGCATCGGTGCTCCTGACAGTGTTCAACCAGGAGCCCGGCGCGGCCTCAAGTCGCTCCAGCTGAGTGTACACGCCCTTCTTCTACGGCTTGGCGAAGCGGCCGAACCAACCCGAGAAAGTTCTCGCGTATTCGTTCCCGAACTTGGTGCTTGTCCATTCTCCATAGGACGGCCAGATGTTCTTCAACCAGTGCAACGTCTGACGGAATCGCAACCCTACCTCCAACCTGAACGAATGGTCCGTCACTCTCAGTAAGGACACGCTCCGGCGGCAAACCGGCGACGATCTTTTGGCCGTTCGGACTGTCAAGCATGGCAGGATTGACCGAAAAGAAGTGACCCAGCGCCAGCGCGCGGATCATGGTAGTCCTCGATCCACTGAACCAATGAAAGACTACAGGGAATTGCACCTCTTCCTCTAGCATATCAAGCACTGCAGATTCCGCCCTACGAGAGTGAAGCGTGACGAACTTCCGCTTTCCCCTCATTGCCCGCAGGACAAATCGGAACGACTCAACTTGAAGATCTCTCGTCGCTATGCCCTCGCGGGAGAAATCCAGGCCAATCTCACCTATATAAGATGTCCTGTCCAACAACAGTTCAAAACGGCTGTGTTCCGATCGATGCTCTTTGGCTAGGAGCGGATGGAGACCAAGTGCGAGCCGCATATTCGTGAACCGCTTGACGTGGGGGTAAGCCCTTTCAAACGCGGAGGGAAGATTCGTGACACAGATGATGACTACCTTGGCCCTCCTCGCCTCTTCGGCGACTTCGGTGGGCCGTGGGTAAAGATCAACATGGCAGTGTGTGTCTATCATGACCTAGTGACGCCGATGCCGGCTGCGCGCCGAATAGGAGCCACTGCCTTGGCCTGGAGCAGCGACCGTACTTCGTCGAAGCCGCGCTCAACCACCGCAACGTGCTCAGATAGATTCTGCACCGGGGCAATGCTGACTATCTCCCCTGCAATCTCTTCAGAAGTCTTTCGAGCCTGAATAAAGTCGAGCAATGCCCGAAGATCATTGGCACTTTCTCCCTCGTAATCTAAGGGCAACTCGCCTTCACAGGCATCAACGCCATACTGCCAACCTGCGTCGAGACCCGCCTTATGGAGCGCCGCTCGTCTAAACAAGCACGGCACGCAGTAACCACAGTTAGGCACCTGTTTACGCACCCAGTGCTGTCTTCTCGTCCCGTGCGAGCACGAGCACGTCGCAGCAACGAGAGACGTCAACAATGCATGATCGAAACAGCCTACGACGCACTCACCCTTGGTCTTGAACTCAAAAGGATTGACGATCGGATTCTTGAAGCCTAGCTTACGCAGAACGGAACGCAGCCTCTCAAGGAAGAATGGGTGCATCGTCCTCGTGCTGCATGAACCGGCCCTCGAGGGTGTCAGTGGCAGGTTGATTGCGATGACGCCGTTCTCGGGGGCATATAGAGGGATATCATTGCCAAACGACCTCGCAGCGTATATGCCTAGCGCAATAAACACAAGTGAACGGCTGCGCAAAGTGAGTTCGGGAGCAGAGTCGGGCTTATGGCTGACTCGCGCTTGTATCAATTCTGAGCGCGCCGGATAACGCTCCCGCAACCCAGTAAAAAGGTTATTCTGCTGCGAAGCCGGGCCAGCAAGATCATAATGCCCAACGAGGAGAACCTGCTGCGAATCGTCCCCTGATAGCAGATCGATGGCACCGGCAAGCGAGTCCAACCCACCCGAAAATAGGCAGACCTTGGACGCGGCGACTCTCTTCAGGACAAGCGTCTTTCGGCTCCTGCGCCTCCTCGCCGGCTCTGCAAAGATGGGCACCTCGCCACGCTCAACGAATGACACTCGCCAGATATCCCCCGACAGAAAACCCAGGGCCTGCGCGAAGTCTCCTGCAACGCGCTTCCATACCCTCACATCGGAGACAGGGAACGCCACTTCGAACTCTCTGGTCCAATTGTCCGGGGCGACTCCTCTACCTCTAGGGACAGCCTTATCGAGGACGTAACAGAGGCTCGCGATGAGGAGAAAGTCGAGAACGATGGGATCGGGAATGCCGAAACGATCGTACAGCTTCCTGAAAGGGAGGTCCAACTCGTAAACCAGTTCTTGGTCGGGCACGCGGACAGAGATCGCAAGCAGACCGTCCTTTTGCCTCTTCGAGGGATCCATATGAATCTCAACGTTCATTCCAACACCTCGAATATTTCAAGGGTTTCCCGCATCACCTGCTCCGTCAATCCGAGTCCTTCCCTACCGCGCCAGTTCATGCGGGTCACGTCCCGGCCTATCAACTTTGCCTTAAGCGAGGAGTGAATACAATCTTTAATGCTCTTGAGGAGACGACTGGCCGACGCCGAGCCGACCTTCTTCACCCAGTCCTCGTAAAAGTCACGACAAAACCGCTCGTAGAGGTAGTGACCAAAAAAGCTGGCGAGAATGTTTGTCAGTCCCCGCTGGTCGAGCGCCTCAGAGAGACGGCGTCCAACCTCCTCGTAGCTTCCTGCGCCACGAAGCATTTCATCGTTGAGCTTGGCCAGGGCGAGCCGAGCGGCGTGTTCGTCCAACGTGTTGGCCGGGTCGGACAGAGCGTTCAGAAGCCCCGCGGAAACCTCTTCGGCTGGCCGCCCGATGAGTTCGGCCAAACCAGCATCGCGCAGCGCGTTGTCCAAGCCGACCGATCCGACGCTGGCGAGGAAACCACCGAGCCTTCTCCCCACGTCTCGTGCGGCGCGGCCGCCCCTACCTCTGCCGCCACTGGTGTGCCCGCCTCCACCACCACCCTGGCCGCGTGACAGAGCGCGGGCCCCTCCGTTCGCCGCAAGATAATCTCTGAGCAGTCTCTCGGGAGAGACCGGTCCATTCCCGCCGTCGTTTGCGTACTTGGTGGCACCCCTCTTCAAGGGCGTCCATTCGCCACCGGTTGGCATCTCATAGCCCTTCGATGTACCCATACGACTCACTCCTTCAGCGCATTGTCCGCAGCTCTACCCACCTTCGTCTTTGTCTTGCTGAGATGTTCAAGTAGTTCACGACTGCTCTTCTCCAGATTGGGATCAAGCTTGCCCACGGTCTGAATCCGAAAGGCAACACCCGGGTTTAGTTGATTCGGTGTAGCGTTCCTCACCGATGCAAGCAGTGTACTCGCGGCACCATCAAGTTTCTGCTCCGCGAGTTGTGTGAGGGCCGCCGGCCCGGCGAGTTGGTCTGGGTGGCGCTCTACTTGCTGCTGGAGCAGTTGCAGCAACGCACCGCGCTCGGTTTCATCCAAGCTCAATGCCTCGCGCGTGGCTATGTGCTGCTCGCCTTGGTTCTCGCCAGTGAGCTGATCGAACAGCCGCCGCACCAGCGGAGAGACCATGGTGACGCTGGCCAGTGTCGAGCTGGTCCGGTCTCGCGCAAGCCAGAAGTAGTCTCGCAGGTCGATGTTGCCGAGGGCGGGCCGCATCCGCAACCAGCTCCGGAGCGATTGCGTGCTCCAATCGGCAAGAGCCTTCTCTGGAAGTTCCCCCGCATCAGCCTCGTCGTTGAGCGCCCATGCCTCCAGCTTGCCAAGGCTCTTGGGGTAACCAGCCTCGGCTGTCTGCCACTTATTCAGTTCCTGAAAGCGCTGGAGGTGCGTGTATTCGAGCACCATTAGCTTTGCCAACACTTCGTCCCTGATGCTTATCCCCGCGACCCTCGCGAGTTGCTGGCGGAGCAGCATCGCGTTAAGCATCCTTTTGACTTGGCGAGGATTCCCCTTTAAGCCCTCGGTCAGAACAAGGGCGATGGAATTGCTCCACGAGAGCCGCCGCTCAAGTTCCTCGGTGAGAGGCTGTCCGCTTAGCGCCTCCTTGATCGCCCCATGCTGATAGGCGGCGTAGAAGTTACTCTTTCTCTTCTCCGTCCAGTGCTCGAGAACTACCGTGCACTGCTCCGGCTTCAGATGTTTCTGGCAGGCCAGCAAGTTGACATACGTTTCTATCTCGGCAGGCGACAAACGCGGGAGGTGGTACGGTATCTGGATCAGCTTCTCCAGATAGTCTTGCACGAGATCGTACTCCTCCTGCACAGTTGAGTCGCCGCTCCCCATCTGCCGCTTGACATAGCGGGTAGCGATAGCGTGGCGGATGATGCGTGGGTCGGCGCCGATGACGAAGGCCGTCTTAGGCACAGCTACAAACAACTTAATCGCCTCAAGCGTCTCGATGATGCGTTCCGGCAGGCAGCGGTCCAGGTCGTCGATCAGGATTACGAGCGACTTGATGCTGGTCTCAGCGAGCATCTTCTCAAAGTCGTCCCTGAATTTGCGTATCTCAAGCAAATCGGGCTTACCTGGATCACTCTTGATTAGATCCCACCAGTTGATCTCTTCATGCTCTTGATCGGACTCACCGGCCTTCTCGGAAGGGCCGCTCTGTGCAGAGATACCCAGAGCTGCAGCGACGGCCGCTGCGGAGTTGATGTCGCCGGTCATCGCGGCGATAGCGAGAGGCACGCCTAGATGCTTAATGCCGAGCTTGGCCATCTCCATCCACTTCACGCGCTTGAGCAGGCCGACTACCCGCGCTTTGACTTTTGGGCCAAACCGCTTATGCTCCCCCAACTGAATCAAAATCGACGAGAGAATTGCTGTCTTTGCGTCCTCGGTGCCCTCGAACATCCACCCATTGAAATAGAGGCACACGATATCTTGGTACTCGTCGGCGCCCATATCCCGCTCGAGCATCTTCATGATGCTCGACTTCCCGCCGCCCCAGTCGCCGAACACCCCGAGAACCACGGGGAGAACCAAGGGGTCCGTCACTACGCTGCGGATCAGGTCTGCGTGTACTTTGAAGCCTAGCAGATCGACCGTTGTCTCATTGTCAGGCCACATGGTTCTACCTTCACTGACTTACAGACATTCTTATCCGACGATCGCATGGCACTCCCCAATCCTCAGTAGCTGAGGAGGACCTACCTCACAGTTCGAGTATCAACTTTAGCACGGGACATGCCCGAAGGGCATAGCGGAGGAGTGGGTGCGGCCAGAAAGGGTGCCAGGCGAAAAGAGAAGAGAAGCCCACCGCCTGCCGCCTCCACCCCGTCTTCGGTGCCTCGGCAGCCACCCTGTTCACGACATCTGGGTCGATCGTGGCCTTCTAGATGGTTCCCGCCTGCTCTCTTGAGTAGCTTTCCCACCATTGGGGCGGCTTGAGACCCGCTCAACCTGCCGACCAGGTAGACCTCCCCCCTCTCCGACCAGACCGGGGGGCGACCTCAAGAGCAGATTCGGGCGGGAGGTGGCAGCCGGCGGTCGTCAGCCGCCGACGAACGGCAGGGCAGGCGGAAAGCTCCCCACCGAAAAGATCACACCCCGCTCTCCGGCCCGCCACCTATCCGCCGCCTCCCGGTAGGCGGCGACGAAGACGCGGTATCCTTCATAAAGAGCAAGGCGGACTTTCCGCGAGGCCGCATGAACAAGCGAAGCGTAGGACTTCTTCGGGCGGTTAGGCCGCTGGTGCGGGTGTTGTTTGAGGACCTCTGCGCGGCCGAGGACGGTTTTTCCTGTCGCCTCCCGCTGTGCGGCGGCTTCCTCTTCGATCTCGCGGACGAGCTCGGCGACGTTCTCCTTCTGGTCTTCCGGCGAGAGGTGCTCCCAGCACGGCAGGGGCGAGAGGGTTACCGTCTCACGCGTTGCGAAGCGGTCCCGCTCATACTCTTCTCCCCGGTGCCGCGCGCCGTACTCCTGAGTGCGATCGAACCAGAGACCCTCCAGCGGCTTACCCTCCAGGAGAGCCCGGGCGGCGTGCACGCTCGGGCCATTCCAGAACCTTCTCCACGAGAAACTCTTTGACTCCGTGGCTGAGGATGTACTTGAGACGCTCCCGCTGTGCCTCGGGTTCGTCGCTAACCTCAATGGCCGGTAGCGCCGCGCCCAGACCTTGTCTCCCAGTCCGCCAAGCGGCACACTTCCTGCGCCAGGTTGGAATTCAAGCCGCGGCGGCGAGAAGAGAGATGGGGAGAGCGGCAGCCAAACAGTCCTCTCCCTCCTTCGGCCTGACCGGACAGCGCATCTCAGCGGATGGTCGAGGCCCAGTCCGGTTGAGACGGACGCCGGTCCGGTCGAGGCGGACGCCGGTCCGGGCGAGGCGGACGACAGTCCGGTCGAGGTGGACGCCGGTCCGGTTGAGGCGGACGCCGGTCCGGTTGAGGCGGACGACGGTCCGGGCGAGGCGGACGACAGTCCGGGCGAGACGGACGACAGTCCGGGCGAGGCGAACGACAGTCTGGGCGAGGCGGACGACGGTCCGGGCGAGACGGACGCCGGTCCGGCCGAGGCGGACGCCGGTCCGGTTGAGGCGGACGACGGTCCGGTTGAGGCGGACGACGGTCCGGGCGAGGCGGACGACGGTCCGGGCGAGGCGGACGACGGTCCGGTTGAGGCGGACGACGGTCCGGTCGAGACGGACGACAGTCCGGTCGAGGCGGACGACGGTCCGGTTGAGGCGGACGCCAGTCCGGTCGAGGCGGACGAGACGATCAGCAGCACTTTCGGAGGCGTCTCCAGCACTTCGGTCCGCAGCCGAGGAGAGGTGCAGCCGAGGAGAGGTGCCAGGCACTTATTCCGGCTGGCACATGCGGGCGACGCTGGGAGAGACCCCCAAGGCGGATCTGGCACTCTACGCCCGGCTGGATGCGGTGGGCCAAGCGGTCGCGGACCTCGAGCGGCGGCTCGGCGGCGACCCGGCGCGGCAGAAGCTCAACGAGCCGGACACCCTGTCGATCGGTGAGCGCATCGGGACGATCCGGGACGGCCACTGGCAGACGCGGCAGATGCCGACCGCGACCCAATGGCGCAGCCTGGAGATCGCAAAAGCCGGGCTGGATGCGCTGGAGTGCGACCTGAAGGCGCTGATCGCGGGTGACCTGGCGAAGCTGGAGGAGGCCTTCGCGGCCGCGGGGGGCGTAGGCCGAGGCTGGACCAGGGCGGTCTGGTCACGCTCTGGCGTAAGCGCTCCGCTGTCTCGTTCTCCCGGTCTGCCCGCACTCTGATTTCTGAAGGACGACTCTACAAGGAGGTTCACATGCAGAAGAAGCCGACGCCCAAAAAGCTCATCCTTTCTAAGGAAACCCTGCGGATGCTCGCGGACCACGAGCTCCGGGAGGCGGTCGGAGGCCATAGCGCCCACGAGGCCACGAAGTGCTCGATCTGCCCAGGCTGCACGATCTGATCTCGAAATCAGGGAGAGTGCCTCCGCTCGGCCTTGGGAGTTCGAGACTCGCGAGACTCGGATGAACCTCTGGGCGGGGCTGCTTATCCGACCGGATCTCCAGCGACCAAACTCCGTGTTGTCTGCGAGATAGCCTTCCGGGAGGGTTGCTCAGGGAGACCGCGGAGGCGGCGCGGCGGCTGGCGTCGGCCGCGGCGGAGCTCCGCGGCCTCCCGGTAAGCAGCGACGAAATCCCAATATCTCTCATAGAGCTCACGGCGGACCTTCTTCGAGGCGTCATCCAGAGGCGCCATGACCACATCGTAGTATCCTGCCGCTCGCTGCTGCGGCGTTTGTGTGTAGAGTCCGAAGGTCCTTGAAAGGAGGAGATCATGAAGAAGAAGACTTCCAGGAAGCTGATGCTGTCGCGGGAAACGATCGGCCTGCTGGGTAGCCCGGACCTGAAGGAGGCTCTCGGCGCCTATGGGACGATGGAAACCCAGTGCTGCAACACGATGGACCAGTGCTCCGTGATGAGCTGCGGTTTCACCTGCCCCAAGCTCGACCAGTAGACCTGTTGGCCCTGGCGCCCGCAGTCATCCCGTGGTGGCTGCGGGCTCACCCGGGAAAACGTGCCGGAAAACGTGCCATCCGAGTCGATGGCCTCCCTCTGGGCCGCGGCTTCTTCATCGATCTGCGGGGGACGGAATCAGTGCCTGGCACCGTCAGGCGATCTGTGAGGGCGGAGGTGTGTCGGCGCTCGCGAGCTCGACCAACCGGGCCACCCTTGCCTGGATGTTTTGGCGGGTTCCGCGACGGCGCTTGAATCCCGTCACGTCGGCCAGATCGTCGATGAGCTGCTGGCAATCCTGAGAGTCGGTCAGAACCATTGGATGGCGGTCCCCGAGCGGCGGCGGGACGTCTGCCTGGGTCGCGCCACGGGTGAGGAGGGGCAAGGTGAGCACTCCGTGGCTCCAGGCCGCACCAAGCTCGAAGAGCGTATAGATCGAATCCTTGGTAGCGGGCGTCAGAATGCCGAGGACTGCTCTGGCACGGCGGATCTCGGCACGAAGTCGCTCGGGATGGCGCTCCCCTGCCGGCAGCTTGTAAGGGTGGACGGACGTGCAGCGGATGTCCCCGGGTCCGACTTCGAACACCTCCGCAATGAGCGCGACGAGCGCCTGCGCGATGTCCGCGTCCTTGTGCCGGTGACTGATGAACAGACGGGGATACCTGCCGCGCAGCCGATTGAAATGCTTTTTGATGCCTCGGTCGACCGCATCTGCGATCCGATGGATCTCTTTCGGGGTGCGACTCTTGAGGTGGGCGGCGAAAATGTCCTGGACGAACGGAGGGATCGGGATATCTCCTTCGATGATCGGGAGCATGAACATTCCCCGCTCAAGACCGAAGGCGCGCGCCGCGCCGATCTCCGAAATCACAAACGGCGAGGTCAGGGAGGCCTTGTTCAGGAGAACGAGTAGAGCGTCGGAGGTCTGGAGCGCCTCCAGAAGATCTCGCCGCCATTCATCCCCCACCTGGAGCTCCGCGTCATAGCGGACCTCGTGTCCGCGGTCTCGCAAGGCCTTCTCGATCGCTACCGCCAGTTCGTGGTCATTGGATTTGTAGGAGAGGAAGATCGTCGCCATAGTGCCCTCCGACCACATCACGACCGTTCATTCTGGGTAACCCCGAGCGCCTACGTACCTCGATCTCTTCTATAATATCGCGACTCAAGCAAGAGTGTCTCGCAATCCTGACCGGCCAGGTCCTGAGGGTATCGTCATCACGAAACAAGGCAAGCCAATAGCGAAACTGGTGCCCATCGAGACCGAGTCGGCCTCGATGATCGGGAGCCTTGCAGGCAAGATTCGAGTGCATGGCGACGAAGGTAGACGCGCCTTCCGATTCTTCGTCGCGCTCGTCCTTCTCCTCGCGCGCCTGGTGACCGCGCAGGGCACCGTCGAGTACGAGCGCCGCGAGCTGAAGATCCCAATGCGCGACGGCGTGATGCTCTTCGCCGTCGCGCTCATTCCCAAGGGTGCGACCTCCCCTCTTCCCATCCTTCTTATTCGCACCCCGTTCAATGCCGCTCGCGAGCTCCAGGGCAGCACCTTGCCGGAGTCGCTTCGCGAGCTTGGGGAGGATGGCTACATCTTCGTCGTGGAAGACGTCCGCGGGCGGTTCGGATCGCAGGGGACCTTCGTCTCCCTGCGGCCGCAACGCGACCCGCGCGATCCACGAGGAGTCGATGAATCGACCGACGCCTGGGACACCGTGAACTGGCTCGTCCGCGAGCTGCAGCCTGGAGATCGCCAAGGCCGGGCTGGATGCGCTGGAGTGCGACCTGAAGGCGCTGATCGCGGGCGACTTGGCGGAGTTGGAAGAGGCCTTCGCGCCGGCCGGGGCGCCGTGGACTCCGGGACGGCGGGGGGCGCCACGCCGGCCCCCATGCTCGCCGGTCTCCTAGCTGGATCGAGGTGAGCGCGAGAGGAGGAATCCCGTTGACCGTGCATAGGATTCGTGCGACGCTCTATGCATGAGAACAACGCTCGAGATCGACCGCGATCTCCTCGAAGAAGCAGTGCGGGTCACCGGTGCTCCCACAAAATCGGTCGCTGTTCGGCTGGGCCTGAAAACGCTGGTGGATGAGGTTGCACGCCAGCGGTTGGCGGCACTACGTGGCAAGGTACCCGAGGTCGAGGTCGCTCCGCGGCGGCGTCCGATCCGGGATGACGCCCAGTGATCCTGGTCGATACGTCTGTCTGGGTCGACTTCTTTCGCGGTACAGAACGCGCGGCGGATCTCGCCGAGCATCTCGAATCCAATCTGGTCTTGCTTCATCCCTGGGTTCTCGGGGAGCTCGTCTTGGGCGCACCTATCGGGCTCGGCGCACCAGCCTGACCGGCGTGAGGGCCGGCGTGATCGGTGCACGTCGGTCAAGCCCTCGGTGCGTTGTCTACCCGCCTCGGCCGGCGAGGGTCTCCGCGTGGAGGCGGTGTCCGAACATCTCGTACCCGCCGACGGTGACAGATGGTGCGAGCGTAAGGACGACAAGACAGCGGGCCATGTCGAGGCCACCCAACGCCGCGACAACGGTGAGGACGACGACCCCACCGCTCACGAGGAGCAGCCACGCGTGGAAGGGATGGATCTGTCGGATCAGAAACCAATACATGGCATAGACGAAGCCTAAATAGACCGCAACCGGAACGGCGACGCTCAGCACGGCGGCGAGCGCGGTAATGCGAGCTTGGCCTTCGATGGAGAGCGCGGTGACACGCAGGCCGGCGCCGGTCGCGACAGTGGAGGCGACGATCATCATCTGGCCGAAGCCCCAGGCAGCGGCGCGATGGCGATGCTCACCAAGCGCGCGCGCCGACGGCAGGAGGTCGTAGAGCCACCACATACCGAAGGTGAGCCCCGTGCCGGCGACGCCCACGAGCGCCGCGTCGAGGGTCCAACCATGCTGGTCGACCACGGCTGAGAGTGCAGCGGCTGTGCCCACGACCCCTTCGCCCAGCGCGATGAGCACGAAGAGGCTGTGCCGTTCCACGATGTGTTGTGTGTGCCACGGCGTGCCGCCACCATGGCGGTCGGCGAGCGCCGGCCCGCAAAGCTCGACGAGCAGGAGGAAGCCGCCGAGGGTGACGGCGAACGAGGTGGAGAGATGCAGAATGATCAGCATCACCCACCCCACCTGGGCGATCGCGATGGCGAGGGCATGGATCCAGCAGGCGCGGCGCCGCGCGGCGTCACCCCGCGCCGCGCGCAGCCACTGCAGCACGAGGGGGACGCGCATGATCACGTAGCCGAGCACCATGATCGAATTGTCGAGGCGCTCGCCAACCACGATCGACGCAAACAGGCGTGGCAGGCCGATGGCAAGCACCAGCACGCCGATCATCTGCACCATGGTGAGGGCGCGGAAGATCCAGTCATCGGTGTCGTAGGCCGAAGAGAACCACGAGAACTCGGCCCAGGCCCAACAGATGGCAAAGCTCGCAAAGCCGAAGCCGAGCAACGCGGCAACGTAGCGGCCGTTCGCCAGGGCCGCAGCGAGCTGCTCGGCTGCCAGACCAAAGCTGGTCGCAAACGTCAGGTCGAAGAGCAACTCGAGCGGGGTCGCGACCCGATGCGCCTCGTCCGGATCGCGTCCTCGCATGGGACGGGAATGATGGTGAGCTGCGGACGGAACCGTGGGTCTCATGGCTCCGCCCCGGCCGCGTCGTTGGACGAGCCGGAGACGGGGCGCGGCGCGTCGACCAGCGCTCGGATGTCGCGGTTCTCGAGAACCAGCCCTCGGCCGGCCTCCGCTCTGTCCAGGACGACGTCCACCATGGCCCTCCCCAGGTCATCGGCGCGAATGACCTGATTGGGGAACAGCCGCCGAAACACCGGGTAGATCGCGCGCAGGACGCGATAGCCGAGAGTCGGCTCGCGGCGCGGCTCGACCGGATAGATGTAGGCGGGCCGGAAGATGTAGAGGCGCGGGAACCCGGCCGCGAGAAGCGCCTTCTCGGCCTCGCCCTTGTAGCGAGCAAAGGCTATCCGACTCCGTCCCGTCGGGTCGGCGCCGCTGCCGCTCAAGAACGAGAACGCGGCGGCGGGGCTGCTGCCGCGCAGCACCCGCGCGAGCGCGATGGGGTAGTCGACGGTGACCCGGCGGAGCTCGGCGTCGGTCACCGCGCCGGTGTAGGCGCCCAGGCAGAAGATCGCCGCGTCCTGCCCTGCGAGCGCTTCGCCGAGCGCGGAGCAGTCGGCGAAATCCTGATGGAGAACCTCCTTCAGCTTGGGGTGAGAGATGCCGACCTTCCGGCGCCCGATGGTCGTCACCTGTGCGACGGCGGCGTGCGCGAGCGCGTAGGCCAGCGCATAGCCGCCGACCATCCCGGTCGCGCCCACGATCACGAGTCGAGCCTTGCCCGTTGTCGGAACATTCATGGGTCAACCGCCCCATCATACCAGGGAACGTTCCTCCGTCCAGTCGACGTAGAGCAGGCGCTCCGCGAACAGCCACGAGCCGTCCCGCTTCACGAACGTGTCGTGATACCGGAGCGAGGCGAGCATCAGGCGCCGCTTGTCGCCATCGACAGTCACGTGGTGCGCGAGACAGTACGCCTCGCCGGTGGCCCGATCGGCGGTGAGCGTGAAGAGGGTGCTCTGGCCCACGAAGTGCGTCGTCGCGTCGTATTGGTTCAGCGCCGCGAACACGGGCGCGAGGGCCTCGCGCGAGTGAAGCTCCTGCGATGGAGTCGGGTCCTTGGCGTTCATGTGCACCACGAAGTGGGTGTCCGCGGTGAAGAGAGCCATCTGGCCCTCGGCTTCGCGCCGATCGGCACAGTGCGCATACGCCTCGACGAGCTCGCGGATTGCAAGGCGGTCTGCCGCTTCATCGGGGCTGATCGCCACGTGCTTGGTCATGACTGGGTCTCCTTGCTCCCGAATTCACTACACAGTGACGAGCGGCAGGCTGCGATAGCGCCGGCCGGTCAGCCTGGTCAATGCGTTGACGACGGCCGGTGAGATCACCGGGACCGGCGGCTCGCCGCTTCCGGAGGGTGCCTCACTGCTCGGCACGATGTGCACGTCCACAGCAATGGGTGCATCCACGATGTACGGCGGCGTGTAGCCGTCGAAGTTCCGCTGCTCCACCCGTCCGTCCTTGAGCGTGATCGCTCCCTTGGCCATGAGCTGCGTGAGCCCGAACCCGACTCCCGCCTGGAACTGGCTTTCCACGCCGAGAGGATTGACGGCGAGCCCCAGGCCGACCGCGATGGTCACCCGGTGGATGCGGGGCCTCTCGTTCTCGATGGAAACATCCACGGCGCAGGCGACCGCGGTGCCGAAACCCTCGTGACACGCGATGCCGGCGGCGTGCCCCGGCGGCAACGTGGTGCGCCACGTTGCGCTCTTCTGGTCCATGAGATCCAGCGCCGCGCGCAGCTTCTTGGCGTCCGCCTTCAGGAGCTTGCGACGGTAAGCGACCGGATCGGCTTTGGCTCGTGTCGCCAGCTCGTCGACGAGCGTCTCCATCACGAAGGCGCTGTGCGCATGTCCGACCGAACGCCACCAGAGCACAGGCACGTTCACGGTCGGGTGGTGCGCCGAGACGTGGAAATTGGGAATGTCGTAGAGAGTGTCGATCGTGCCTTCAACGGCGGTGCTGTCGACGCCGTCCTTCACGATGAGAGACTCGAACGGCGTTCCCGCTGTGATGGACTGGCCGACGATCACGTGTCGCCACGCGAGCGGCATCCCGTCCGGACCGACGCCGATCTCGACTCGGTGGACGTGCATCGGGCGGTAGTACCCGCCCTGGACGTCGTCTTCGCGGGGCCAGACGAGCTTGACCGGAGTGCCGCGAAAGCGCTTGGCGATGGTCGCGGCTTCTCGCGCCACGTGGCTGTCGGGCGTGGCGCGGCGTCCGAAGCCGCCGCCGGCCATCACGGTATGGAACGTGACCTGCTCCGGCTTCAGGCCCAGCACGTCGGCGATGGCGGCCTGGTCGGCGGTTTGGAACTGCGACCCGGCCCAGGCTTCGGCTCGGTCGCCGTCGAAGCGGATCGTCGTGTTCAACGGCTCCATGGGGGTGTGCGCGAGGTAGGGGAAGTCGTACTCCGCGACGATCCGGTCGGAAGCGTCGAAGGTGTCGATCTTCTTCTCGTTCCCACGGCTCGCAGCGACCTTGCCGGGCGTGCGAGCCAGGTCCCTGTACTTCGCCAGAAGCCGAGCAGAGTCTGGGTGTTCCACGGCTGAGACGTCCCAGTCGATCTTCAGGCCGTCGCGCGCCTGCTTCGCGGCCCAGAACCTGTCGGCGAGGACCGCGACCCCCGTGCCTCTGACGAGTGGGATCTCGAACACGTCGTGGACGCCGGGAATGCGGCGCGCGTCCCTGTCGTCGAAGTGGTTGACACGCGCCCCGAACACGGGCGGGCGCGCGACCATGGCCGTTTTCATGCCGGGGAGATCGAGGTCGAGCCCGAACTTGAGCGAGCCGTCGCACTTGGAACGACTGTCGAGCCGCCGGATCCCTCGGCCGATGAGACGGAAACGTGAAGGATCCTTGAGCGGCACGGTGGCTGGCACCGCTTGCTTTGCCGCCGCTTCCGCCAGCTCGGCGTACCGGGCCGCTTGGCCGCCGGGACCGTGCACGACGCTGGCCTCGGTGCGGCACTGCGCAGGCGGCACGCTCCACCGCTGGGCGGCGGCGGCCACCAACATGGCTCGCGCCCTGGCGCCGAGCTCCCGATACTGCTGGAACGAATGGGAGATGGAGGAGGAGCTTCCCACCATCTGAAAGCCGTAAAGCGGGTCTTTGTAGACGTCCGCGGCCGGCGCCAGCTCCGCGATCACTTGCGACCAGTCGGCGTCCATCTCCTCGGCGAGGATCATCGGCAGGGCGGTCTGGATCCCCTGGCCAAACTCCAGTCGATTCACCATGATGACGATCTTCCCGTCAGGTCTGATCTCGACGAAGGCGTTCGGCGGGTCGACCTTCGGTGGGGAATCCGCTCGACGGGCCTCTTGCGCAAGCAGCGGGAGATCGAAGTGGAGGGAAACGATCAGGCCGCCGGCAACCGTCGCGGAGACACGCAGGAAGGTTCGCCGGCCGAGCAGGAGGTTGTTGGTGAGACGGGTCGCGGCGCTCATCGCCTTGCCTGCTCCTCGAGCTGCTGCGAAGCGGCCTTGATCGCCTCGCGGATACGGACGTACGTCGCGCAGCGGCATAGGTTCCCACCCATCGACTCTTCGATGTCGGCATGGGTTGGCTTGGGCATCGCCTTGAGCAGCGCGACGACGCTCATGATCTGGCCGCCCTGGCAATATCCGCATTGCACGACGTCGTGTTCGACCCAAGCGTCCTGCACGAAGCGCCCGACGGGATCCTCGGCCATGGCCTCGATGGTGAGGATCGGACGAGCGGCGACGAGCGAGACGGGCACGACACAGGAGCGCGTGGCGATGCCGCCGAGATGCACCGTGCAGGCGCCGCAGGCGGCGATTCCGCAGCCGTACTTGGTACCCGTCATCTTGAGCTCTTCGCGCAGAACCCAGAGCAGCGGGGTGGCGGGATCGACCGCCACTTCTTTGGGCTGGCCGTTCACTGTGAGCTTGTAGGTTGCCATGGCGATCTCCGCGTCAGCGTCACTGGGGACAGGGCAATCCCGCTTCGACCCATGTGCGCGTGGCGGCGACGAGCTCGTCATGGGTGAGCGGGGGCAAGGTCCTTGGGGTGCCGTCGATCCGGCGGCCGGGCTGGAAGGCCCAACGAACGAGAGGCTCTTCTTCGTGGTGCTTCACGAGACCAGGGCCATCGAGACCGTGGTTCTTCGACCGATCGGTGATGGCGCGGCAGACCTCGGCGCTGGACATGACCTTCTCGCTCGGGTCCTGCCACCTCATCGACAACGGCGCCAGGTGCCAGCCACGCCCGCCCGGGACGCCGGTGCTGTCGGCGTTGGACTCCTGATGACAGGTCACGCATTGCAGCGCCGGAACACCCTTGCCCTCGGGACCGCGCACCACGTTGGCGAAATGGCGATGCCGATCGTCACCTTGCTGCGGGTAGTCCGTCGCGGTGTGGCAGTCGATGCAGCGGGGAGAGATCAGCACGGAGTAGACTTGTTGCCATGCGGCGAGACCCATTGCGGAGCTCGGAGCCGCGGACGCGCGGGCGGCGGCCTCTCGCGCCGAGCTGGGGGAGCTCGCCCCGGCCCACGCCCCGCATGTGATCAGAGCCAGCGAGGCTGCCTGGAGTGTTCTGCGCAAACCCATGCCCATGCGTGACCCTCCTCCCAGTTGCTCTCTCGTCCCCGGAAAGCTATTCATTCCGCTGCCGATGTGTCCAACACACCGTCGTTATCGAAGCAATATCCGGAGGCGATCGATATGGAACTAAGGCACCTGCGCTACTTCGTGGCCGTCGGGGAGGACGAGCACTACGGACGTGCAGCCCAACGGCTGCGGGTGGCCCAACCCGCGCTGTCCAGTCAGATCCAGGACCTGGAGCGTGAGATCGGATTTCAACTGTTCGACCGCTTGCCGCGCGGCGTTCGCTTGAGCGCAGCCGGGAAAGTGTTCCTGGAGGACTGCCGGCGGATTCTCCAGGACGTGAACGAGGCCGTGATCCGCGCTGAACGTGCGGCGCGCGGAATCATCGGGATGCTGCGGGTGGGTTTCACGGAGAGCGCGTCGTGGCACGGCGTCGTTCCCGACTCCCTCCGGGAATTCCGCCGCAGGCACCCGGAGGCGGAGCTGCAGCTCAGCTCGCTGATCTCGCTGGACCAGATAGAGGCCGTTCGCTCGGGCCGGCTTGACGCCGGCTTCGTCTACGTGCCGACATCCGACGCCCACATCGCGGAGGTCTCTGTCGCCTCGCATCAAACCGTGCTCGCCATGCCAAGGCGGCACCCCCTGTCGAGGCTGGAAGAGCTCCGCCTGCGCGATCTGGCCGAGACCGACTTTGTGTGGTTTCCGCGGCGCCAGCATCCCGTGAACTACGATCGCCTCCTGCGAGCGTGTTCTCGCGGCGGCCTGACCAACCCACGCATCGTGCAGGAGGCCGTCGATCAGGCCACGATGCTGAGCCTCGTCTCGTGCGGGCTGGGAGTCGCGTTCGTCGCCGACGCCACGCGCTGGCGCTGTCCCAAGGAGGTGGTGCTTCGGAAAGTCGCCGACCTGCGGCTGCCGCTCACGGTTTCCTGCATCTGGAGGAAAGACAACGGGGCGCCGCTCCTGGCCAGGTTCCTGGCACACGTACGGGACCTCGCTGGAGCGCGGCGGACACCACCGATGCAGAGACCGTGAAGGCGCACCTCGAGAGCGTCTTCCAGAAGCTCGGCGCTCGGGACCGCACGCAAGCCGTGCCACCGCTATAATCCGCCGCATGTCGCGCGAGTCGGGCGGTCGTGGAACAGACGTACGCTTGTTCGGCCCGTTCCGCCTGGACGTCCGAGAGCAGCGCCTGTGGAAGGGCAATCACGAGCTGAAGCTCCGTCGCAAGCCGTTTGCGATCCTGCGATTCCTGACGGAGAACCCGCTGCATCTCGTCACTCAGGAGGAGGTCGTGGAGGCGGTGTGGGGGAAGATCGCGATGAGCGAGAGCCTTCTCCGTACGCACATGAGTGAGGTCCGGCGCGTGCTCGGCGAAGGCGCGATCGAGACCGTCGTCGGGCGCGGCTATCGCTTTCTCCTCGAGGTCGGGGCGGAGAGGCCGCCGGAGAGCATGCCGAAGACTGTCGAGGCGCCTGCGACCACGGCCAGTCTGGTGGGTCGCAGCGAGGAGATGGACTTCCTGCGGCAAGCTTTCGAATCCGTTCTCGATCAGCAGCGGCGAGTGCTCTTCGTGACGGGTGACCCGGGAATTGGCAAGACCACGCTCATTGATGCCTTCCTCGCCCAGATCGCCACGCCTCAGGGCGCCATGATCATCACCGGCTCGTGCGTCGAACAGTTTGGCACGGCCGAGGCGTACCTCCCCGTCCTTGCGGCCCTCGGGGCGGCATGTCGTGCGCCCGACGGCGGGCACCTGGTGGATCTCCTGGGGCGGCATGCGCCGACGTGGCTCGTGCAAATGCCGGGACTCGTCACTGACGAGGCCCTGCAGGCGCTGCACCTCCGGATCCAGGGTGCGACGCAGGGGCGCATGCTTCGCGAGCTCGCCGAAGCGTTCGAGGTCCTCGCCGCCGAGAGGCCCTTGGTCCTGGTGCTCGAGGACATGCAGTGGTCCGACCGCTCGACGATGGACCTCGTCGCGATGCTCGGAGCACGCCGCGAACCGGCACGCGTTCTCGTCATTGTGACCTGCCGGCAGGCCGAGCTCACAAAAGGCGACGGGCTGGCGAAGGTCATCGCGGAGCTGAGCGCGCGCAGGCAGGCGCTCACGCTGCACCTCGAGACTTTTTCGGAAACCGCCGTCACCGACTATCTCGCGCAGCGCTTCTCGAATCCCCGGTTCCTGGAGGAGCTCGCGAGCACCATCCATGGGATGACGGGCGGGAATCCGCTCTTCACCGTCGCCGTCGTCGACGACCTCGAGAGTCGCGGGATGATCCGGCGCGTCGATGGCGCATGGCAGCTCACCGCGACAGTTGCCGAGGTCGCGAGCCGCCGGCCGGATACGGTGCGCCAGCTCATCGACATCCAGATCGATCGCCTGAGCTCGAACGAGCAGCGAATCCTCGAGGCGGCAAGTGTGTTTGGGGCGCAATTCCCCGCGGGCTGTGTAGCGCATGTGCTGGAGCTGCCTGCAGACGATGTGGACACGCTTTGCGAGAGGCTCGCCGGCGAGCAGCGCTTCTTGCGATTCGTCGGCTCGGAGCCCTGGCCGGACGGGACGATCCAGTCGCTGTATGGCTTCGCCCACGCGCTGTATCGCGACGCGGCGCTGGCGCGCATCCCTTCGGCAACGAGGCGCGCCTGGCACCGCAGGGCGGCCGAGGGTATGGAGGCCGGCTATGGCGAGCGCTCCGAGGTGGTCGCCGGGGAGCTCGCAATCCACTTCGACGAGGCGCAGGTCATTCGAAAGGCCGTCCGCTACTACTGCCTGGCGGGAGAGCGGGCGATGCGCCGGTTCGGCCGCGCGGACGCGCTCACCCAGCTCAATCGCGCCCGGGCCTTGCTGGCGAAACTACCGGACTCGGATGATTCGGATCACGCAGAGCTCGCGGTGCTGAAGTACCTGGGGCCCGCAATCATCGCGCTCCAAGGCACTCAGGACCCGCTACTCGAGCAGACCTTCGCGCGGACCGCGGAGCTGGCGCGCAAACTCGGCGATGACCGGGGCCTGCTCGCTGCTCTTCTCGGCCGGCAGCGCTGTCACTTCGTTCGGGGCGAGCTTCCCAAAGTCGAGCACTACGAGGCTGAGGTCGCCGAGGTCCTCGCGCGGCTCGCCGATCCGGTCGCGGCCGCGGAGGCGATCGTCGTTGCGTGCTCCGCACGGCTGTTCCGTGGGCAACTCGCCGCAGCGCGGCAACCGCTCACCGAAGCGTGCACCGTGCTGGACGCCGCAGAGAGCGACACCGCGCGCATCGTCAACGCGCCCGTGGTGGGCCTGTGGAGTGGCCACATGGTCGTGCTCACGTGGCTCGGTGGTGCGCCCGACGAAGCGATGACCCTCGCCAGCAAGATGCTGTCGCGAGAGGGAGTGCTTCGCGATCCGTTCCACCTGGTCACGGCGCTCACGATCACGGCGCTCGCACACATGTGGCGCCGAGAGCCCGAGAAGACCTTGGAGACCGCCCGCCGGGCGCTTCAGGTGGCTCGTGAGGTCGGCTCTCCCGTTTGGCAGGGCCGGGCGATGCCGCTCCACCATTGGGCGGCGACGGTCCTCGAGCCGCAGACGGCGAAGGCCCACTGCGAAGAGCTGTCGTCCACGCTGTCCGGCCTGCTGGAAGCGGGTCCCTACGGACGCACGGCGTTCACGCCGTGCGTCGCCCGGGTGTATGCGGCAGCCGGGCATGCAGACCGGGCGCTGCAGGAGCTTGATGACGCTCTGGCTTTCGTCGAGTTGAGCGACGAGCGGGTGTGGTCCTCGGAGCTGCACTGCGTGCGTGGCGAGCTTCTCGCGGACGTCGATCCCGCCGAAGCCCGGCGAGCCCTCGCGAGGGCGATCGAGATCTCCCGGCAGCAGGGGGCGAGATCCTTCGAGCTGCGGGCTGAGCTGACCGTCGCCAAGCTCGATCGCGGTGCGAAAAAGAACGCGAGGCTCGGGGAGCTTCGGCGTGTCTATGCGTCCTTCGCCGAGGGCTTCGGAACGGGCGACCTGATCGAAGCAAAGGCCCTGCTGGACGCGAGCCAGTAGCTCGCTGCGAAGATCAGGCAGCACCCAGCCGAGCCACGAGCACGCAGAAGCGCGTGGAAAGCGCCAGGACGCGGCTCGCGACGCTGCCAAGCAGAACCCCGCGGGCCGCTCCGCGCTGCCCGCTGCGGCCGACCACGATCATTTCGGCGCCGTATTCCGTCGCGACGTTCACAATCTTCTCCCACGGCGGCCCGCGCCGGACCAAAGGCTCGACGTGGATCCCACGGCGCGTCGCGCCCAACGCGGCAATCTCCTGGGCGAGCTGTCCCTGCAACCTGGACGTGGGATCAGCGGGCGCGTTCGCGCCCGGCTCGTCCTCGTAAGCGTGTACCAATGCGATTTCTGCCCCCAAGTCCTGCGCCAGGCCGAGAGCGCGCTCGAGCGCCTCGTGCGCGCCATCGCTGAAGTCGGTGCCTACGACGATCCATCGCTCGCACGCCATGCTTGGATAGTATTACGGCCCTCGCTCCCTGCGCGCCGCGAACCTCCCGCCAATGTCCGCTAATTCTCCGCCTAGGTCGCCTATGGCCGTTTGACGCCGTTTTGACGCACGTTCGACAGACGCCACCTCGCCCGCCGGATAGTGTCGCACTCGATGAGCGCGTCAACCAGGCGCGCCTTCCGACTAGCACACAGGAGAGTTCCGATGAGCAGCGAACCGACACGTGATCCGCGCACCGATCGCCTCCTCACCCCTGCGAACAGCACGCTTGTGGTGATCGACTACCAGCCGAATCAGATAAACACGGTCAAGTCCGTGGACACCGAGCTGCTCGTAAGGAACATCGTCTCGGTCGCGCGGCTCGGAAAGACCTACGGTCTGCCCATCGTACTGTCCACCGTGAACGCCGCCGCCGGCCAGGGGCCTACGCTCGCCGCGATCAAGACCGTCCTGTCGGACAACGTTGAGATCGACCGGACCCAAATTAATTCCTGGTAGGATGTCGAGTTCCGCAAGGCGGTGGAGACGACCGGACGCAAGAAACTGATCATGTGCGCCCTCTGGACGGAGGTGTGCCTCGCCTTCCCGGCGCTGGATGCGCTGCGTGCCGGCTACGAGGTGTTTCCCGTCGTCGATGCTGTCGGAGGCACGTCGCTGGAAGCGCATCGGGCCGGCCTCGAGAGGATCGTGCAGGCCGGAGCGCAACCAATCAGCTGGGTGTCTCTGGCGTGCGAGCTGCAGCGTGACTGGTCGCGCACCGAGACCGTGCCCGCAGTGGTCGACATCGTGCTGACCTCACGACTCCTCAAGGGGCTCTGATTGCCTCATCAGCGGCGCTCGCGGCCGACAAATCACCGCGTTCTTGTCCACGCGCCGCGACCAACTCATGGAGATCCAACGCTTGATCGGAGACGTCATGTCACTGTCGGACCAGGAGAAAATCGCAATCGCAAAAGACTACTTCCGACTTGCCGATGCGGGAGACCCGCGCCTGATGGAGCTCTTCCATGAAGACGCGACCTTCTACTTCCCGAAGTTCGGCATCGGTCGTGGGCGGACGTCGATCTTCGACATGGTGAAAGGCTTCGAAGGCATCCTCGAGTGGATCCGACACGATCAGGCGACGTTGGTGTTCATCCCGAGCGGCGATCGCATCGCGGTCGAGGGCGTCTCCAACGGGCGCATGAGCGGAGCCATGTGGGCAGGGGGCGCCACACCGGGCGGGCGCTTCTGCAATGTGTTCGAGTTTCGTGACGGGCGCATCGCGCGGCTTCATATCTATCTGGACCCCGACTATCTCGGCGAAGACGAGCCCCGCTTCCGCTGGGGGCGAGCTGGACGCGAGTGGTGACACATTGCTCGTCGCACTCGCTACGACCATTTGACGCCGTTTTGACGGTTATCCGCAAGACGTTGAGCACCAGTCAACGACTTGGGCAACTAAAATTCGGAACGAGGAGCTGAACCTGGCCAAGGTCATGGCTGAAATCTCCTTCGCCTGAAGACACTATTGACGCAAAGACAACTTGGAGGTGCAGATGCAATCAGATCCCACGGCTGCAACGCCAACCCGCACGCAACCCGGCAAAGCCGCGAACATCGCACTCTGGGTCGTGCAGATTCTTCTCGCATTGGCGTTCATCGGCGCCGCCTCCGGCAAGCTGCTCGGCAATCCGGACATGGTCGGGCTCTTCAAGGCGATCGGGATCGGTCAGTGGTTTCGCTTCGTCACCGGACTGCTCGAGGTCACCGGAGCCATCCTCATCGTCATTCCGCGGACGAAGTTCTTCGGCGCCGCGCTCCTGGCCATGATCATGGTCGGCGCGGTGCTCACGCACCTGTTTATCCTGCACAACGCTCCGACCGCCCCTGCCGTTCTGTTTCTCCTCGCCGGCATCGTGGCGTGGGGACGACGTGGAGCGCTCAAGCCGGCTTTGTCGCGCGCCAACTGAGGAGACGATCATGACAGAACCCGTTATCAGCGTAGTTGGAGGTACCGGTGCCCAGGGCGGCGGCGTGGTTGACTCGCTACTTGCAGAGCGCAAATTCAAGGTCAGGGTGGCAAGTCGTAACCCGTCCAGCGATGCAGCGAAGGCGCTGACAGCGCGCGGCGTTGAGGTCGTGAAGGCCGACCTGCTCGAGCCGTCGAGCCTGAAGGCCCTCTACGACGGAGCCCACGGCGCCTTCTTGGTAACCAACTTCGGGGATCCCGCTCAGGGCGGGCGCGAGGAGGAGATCGGCGCCAGTGCCGTGAACGCCGCTCGCTCCGCTGGGGTGAAGCATCTGATCTGGTCCACGCTGCCCGACGTGGAGAAGATAAGCGGCGGGCGCTTCAAGGTGGAGCACTTCACCATGAAGGCGCACGTGGATGCCGTGGTCCGGTCTGCCGGCTTCGAGCGCCACACGTTTGTCCAGGCGCCGTTCTACTTCCAGAATTTGAAGACGCTCGTACCGCAGCCCCTGCCGGACGGTCGTCGCGGTTGGGCGGTCCCGATGGATCCCACCGCGCGCGTCATCCACGCCGGGGACATCACCGAGCTCGGCCGAACCGTGGCTGCCGCGTTCGGAGCCGGAGCCGAGCTGGCGAACGGTACCTACCTCGCCGTGTGCGGCGGCACGTACTCGTGGGACGATTTCGTGGCGACGCTCAATGCTCTCGGACACGACTTCGGGGTCGTCAGGGTCGCGCCGGAGGCCTATGACGGCTTCTTCCCCGGCGCCAAGGAGCTGCGCGAGATGTTCCAGTACTTCGAGGCGCATACCTATTTCGGTCCGGACGCGCAGACCCGCATCGCTGCAGCGAATGCCCTGGTTCCCGGCGGCTTCACCGACTTTTCCGAGTGGGCGGGCAAGAACATGAAGCCGGGTGGCTGAGCCGCCGGCTCGCGACAAATCGGACAGAAAGGTCTATCCCATGAACAGCGAGCAGATCATTCGCAGGGCGTACGAACTGGCTGAGAAGGTGCGACGCGCCATGCGTGGGCGGCTCGTGACACGCACCATCGGGGTTGTGCTCGCGTTGTCCTGCGGACTCAGCAGGAGCCTCGCGGCCGGAGAGGGTCCCACGAAGCCGCCATGGGACCTCCAGATGGTCCGGTTCGAATTCGACAACGACAACCTCGTCGGATCTGATCCGACGACGGGTTCACGGCTGGCTGGAGTCTGCAGTTGCACTCTCGACTGATGGATCGCTGGAATCCGGCAAACGAGAAATGGCTCGGCACCTTGCCGACTCTCGGCGACGATGGCGAGGGCGGCAGGATCGTTCGCTGGGCGCTCGGCATCAGCCAAATCATCATCACGCCGAGGGACATCACGATTGCCGAGCCCCAGCCCAACGACTCCCCTTGGGCCGGCATGCTCGGCCTGACCGGCACGGGGTCGAGCTACGACAACAGAAGGCTTGCCGCGATCCAGCTCTATCTCGGGTGTCTTGGGCCTTGCTCCCAGGCCGAGCATGTTCAGACGTTCGTCCACCGGGATCTTGGACTCGCCGACACGCCGAGAGGGTGGAAGAACCAACTCTCGAACAAGGCCTTGGTCAATCTGAACTACGAGTACCGGCGGAAGCTACTTGCACCGGAAGCCGCCGCCTATGCTCCTGGACGCTTTGCCACCGACCTCTCCCTGGGCGGCTCTGGAGCGGCTGGTAACTTGACCACGCGCTTGACTGGCGAGGTCGAGCTGCGCTTCGGCTGGGGGCTGCCGATGGGATTCACCAAGATCCCCGACCCGCCCGGAATCGGCATGACGCTGGATCCGATCTACCTCGACGCCCGGGAACCGTCGGGCGGGTGGGACCGCTGGCGGCTCTTCTTTACCGTCGTGGCGCGCCTGCACGAGATTACCTACCTCGCCGGAGCCGAGGGCGGGCCGACCGAGAATGGCGGGGAGTTCCCAGCCTTCGATTCGTACCCTGGTCGCAAGGAAGTGCTCTTCGGGCTGCATTTCGGCCGCCTGCCGTACAGCATGCATCTGACGTATTACCGCTATCTCGGCTCGGCGCTTCCTGCCGGCTTCGACTCGACTCTGGACTGGGTGAACTTCTCCTTTGAATACCGCTTCTAACAAAGGCGGCGCGAGCGGTGCTTTGAAAGTGCTGAGGCAACAGAAAGGACGACCATGAACAAAGAGCTGGGTGTTTGGACCTATCAGGACTGCGCGTTGGTGCTCATCGACTATCAGAAAGAGATGTTCGACAGCATTCGCTCCGAGACGACTGCTGCGCTGGCCGACCTCAACGTGCGACTCCTGGCCAGGACCGCCAAGGCGTTCGGCATGCCGATCGTCCTGTCCACCGTCGGGGTCGCCTACAAGATCAACTCGCCGACAGTCCCATCGATCGCATCCGAGCTCTCGGATATCGGGCCGATCGACCGGACCTCGATGAACGCGTTCGAGGACCGCGCCTTCAGTGAGGCGGTGAAGAAGACCGGACGAAAGCGCTTGATCATTGGTGGGCTTCATACGGAAATCTGCCTCACGTTCGCCGTCATCCAAGCACTGAAGGATGGCTACGACGTCATGTTCATCGCGGACGCCGTCGGTGGGAGATCCCAGGTGGCGCACCGGACGGCCATTGAACGACTGGCACACGCGGGGGCGGTGCCGAACACCGCGCTCGCCGTCGTGACGGAGCTCTTTCGCGATTGGAGCTCGCCCATCGCCGACAAGGCGCGAGAGGTCATCTATTGGTACTTCGCCGAAGTTCCGAAGGTGACGTCCGAAGTGGGCGTATAGCCGCGTTTCAGGGAGAAAAGCAATGTCTGAAGCCAAGGGTGTTACCCAGGTCAACGGCGTCACGGAGTACAGATATTTCGCGGGCGGCGAATGGCGCTCGGCCGAGGGCAACAGGCTGTTCGACGTATACCAGCCATACGACCGCACGCTCTATGCGCGTGTCGCCGCCGGTGGCCGGGCGGAAGCGAAGATTGCCGTCGATGCCGCCGCCAAGGCCTTCCCGGCCTGGTCGCAGACCACGCCTGCCGAGCGCGCCAGGCTGTTCTTCAAGGCCGCCGAGGTCGTGAAGCGCCGCCGCGCCGAGATTGCCCAGATTCTCGCGCAGGAAACCGGCAGCACGATCTCTTTCGCCACCTTCCAGCAAGACCTCGTCGCCGCCACCATCGAGCAGGCTGCGGGCTGGATGTACCTCCCCAAGGGCGAAGTTCTGGAAAGCAACCTTCCGGGCGCTCACTCGATCGGCGTGCGCCGGCCGCTCGGTGTGGTGGCGAGCTTCACGCCCTGGAACGGCGCCAACGTCCTGTCCTGGCGCGCCGTCATCTCGCCGGTCGCCGCGGGCAACACGGTCGTCGTGAAGCCTTCGGAGTTCGCTCCCATCTCGGCGGGCCTGATCCTGGCTCAGATCGCCGAAGAAGCCGGCTTCCCGCCGGGCGTCATCAACGTCGTGACACATGCCCCCGGTGCGGCCTCCGAGATCGCGGATGTGTTCTTCGAAAGCCCCGAAGTGCGCGTCATCAATCTGATCGGTGGCGTGAAGACCGCCCGGATGCTCGCGAAGCGCGCGGGCGAGACGCTGAAGCGAACCACCATGGAGCTGGGTGG
>DATARD010000276.1:0-21106 GCA_036264355.1 Thermoanaerobaculia bacterium | reverse complement strand
TATCCCATACGCATCTGCCGATTCGATACGCCGGGCTTGGAGAGGGTCCGCAATCTCGACCTCGCTCTGGGCAAAGGCTCGTATATCCCGGTCGAGGTCCGCCGGGTTGTACGACTTCAACCTCTCCAGGACTCGGGTGAGCCTGCCCTCGAGACCGGCGCCGACTGCCGCCAACTCCCGCTCGATAGCGACTTCGGCGAGGTCATCCATGGAGACTCCGAGTGTTTTTGCGGTACGCTCAAGGTTGCCGAGCGTCTCTTCGCTGTGGAAATGAAGTGTGAGGGCGGTGCGGCTCATGAGACCCAGTTTACACCTTCCGGCGAGACCCCTTACACCCCGTGACAGCAACTCCCTCCATCCGCATCCGCTCCTGCACTTCGGCGCCGGTGCGCCCGGACGGCGCGTATGTCCTCTATTGGATGATCGCTTTCCGCCGCCTGGGGTGGAATTTCGCGCTGGAGCATGCCGCCGGGCGGGCTCGCGCGCTCGGCCGGCCGTTGGTGATCCTGGAGCCTTTGCGGTGCGGCTACCGGTGGGCGTGCGACCGCTTCCACCACTTCATCCTGGATGGCATGGCCGAGCATGCGCGGCGGTTGGCGGGCTCGGCGGTGCTCTATCACCCGTATGTGGAGCCGGCGGCTGGGGCAGGCAAGGGATTGCTCGAAGCTCTCGCGGCGCGCTCCTGCCTGGTGGTGACGGACGATTCTCCGGCCTTCTTCTATCCGCGGATGATCGCGGTGGCGGCGGCGCGGCTGGGGCGGCTGCCGGTCCGTCTGGAGGCGGTGGACTCGAACGGTCTGCTACCTCTGCGGGCCGCCGAGCGGACGTTCGTCACCGCGTACGATTTCCGTCGCACGTTGCAGAAGCTCCTGCCGCGGCATCTCGGGGAGATGCCGGCCGAGGACCCTCTGGCCGCGCCGCTGCCGCAGCGCCTGGCGGCTCTTCCGGCGGAGGTGCTCCGCCGCTGGCCGGCCGCGTCTCCAGAGATTCTCGCCGGCGATTCCTCCGTTCTCTCCTCTTTACCGATCGATCATGCGGTCGGGCCGGTGGCGGGCGTCGAGGGCGGTGAGACGGCGGCGGCCGGAGTGCTCGCGCGGTTCCTCGACGAGCGGCTGGCGGCGTATGGAGAAGGACGCAACAACCTGGGCGAGCCGGACGAGGAGGTCACCAGCGGTCTGTCGCCGTATCTCCACTTCGGGCACATCGCGACGCACCGGGTCTTTGCCGCGGTCGCCTCCCGCGAGCGGTGGACGCCGGAGCGGCTGGCGGCGAAGTCCAACGGCGCTCGCGAGGGGTGGTGGGGGATGAGCGCGGCGGCGGAGAAGTTCCTCGACGAGCTGATCACCTGGCGCGAGGTGGGCTACAACCGGGCCGCGCTGAGCGATGATTCCGAGGCGTATGAGTCGCTGCCGGAGTGGGCGCAGGCGACGCTCGCGAAGCATGCCGGCGATCCGCGGGACGAGCTTTATGATCTGGCAGGCTTCGCGGGCGCCGCGACCCACGATACGCTGTGGAACGCGGCGCAGCGCCAGTTCGTGCGGTCCGGCCGCATCCACAACTATCTGCGGATGTTGTGGGGGAAGAAGATCCTCCACTGGTCGGCGAGCCCGCGGGAGGCTCTGGCGATCATGATCGAGCTGAACAACAGATACGCGCTGGACGGCCGCGATCCCAACTCGGCGAGCGGTATCTTCTGGTGTCTCGGCCGCTATGATCGCCCGTGGCCTCCCGAGCGGCCGGTGTTCGGCTCGATCCGCTATATGAGCAGCGAGAGCACCCGGCGTAAGCTCAAGGTCGACGGCTATGTGGCCCGCTGGTCGAATCAGCTCTCTCTTCTGTGATCTGGAGTCCCCCCGATGAGCCCGATGAGATTGACGAGATCGTTTCGCTCTTTCCTCCTCCTTCTGGCGTCCTGCCTGCTGCTGACCGCCTGCGCCTCGGCGCCGGCCAAGGTGCGGTACTCCCCGGGCTCGATGGCCGCGCGCATCGAAGAGATCGCGTTGCGCAACAACCAGTCGGCCGTCGCGGTGGTCTACCAGCACCTCGGCACCGGCGCCACCTTCGCGCGCGAGGAGACGGCGTACTTCCACGCCGCCAGCACGATGAAGATCCCGGTGATGATGGCCCTCTTCGCCGCGGTCGAGAACGGCTCGATGCGCCTCGACCAGCAGATTCCGGTGCGCAACGAGTTCCAGAGTATCGTCGACGGCAGCACGTTCAAGCTGGAGGCGAAGGACGACGGCGATCCGGAGCTCTACAAGGCGGTGGGCGGCACGCGGACGCTGGAAGAGCTGATCCGGCGGATGATCACCCGCAGCTCGAACCTGGCCACCAATCTCCTCGTCGAGAAGATCGGCGCTTCGAACGTCACCGACCTGATGCGCCGGCTCGGCGCGCTGGACATTCACGTCCTCCGCGGCGTCGAGGACGACGTAGCGTTCAGGGCCGGGCTCAACAACCGCGTCACCGCCAAGGACCTGGCCATCGCGCTGCGCGCCCTTCTCCCCGGCGCGCCGGAGCCGGCCTTCTCGGCGGCGTCGCGGGCGAAGATGATCGAGATCCTCAAGGCGCAGGAGCTCAACGAGAAGATCCCGGCCGGGCTGCCCAAGGGGACGCCGGTGGCGCACAAGACCGGCGACATCACCGGCATCCACCACGACGCGGCCATCGTCTTCCCGCCCGGCAAGGAACCCTACATCCTGGTCGTCCTCACCGCCGGCTTCGCGGACGAGAAAGCCGCCAACCGCATCATCGCCGAGATCTCCCAGGTCGTCTGGGATTCCCGCGAGCGCGAAGGGCGGCCGCCCGCGAAGAAGCCGGAGCCGCGGGAGCGGGACGGGAATTGATGCGTTCTGTGCGCTAAACTACCCGGGGCCTGAGCATTCGAGAGCCCCGAACGGAGGAACATCCCCGCATGGCAACGATGGAACGGATTGGAAGCGATACTTTGGGCCGCATCACCGGCTGGCTGGGTAGCGAGGCGGAGAGCCTCCTGTCGTATACCGTCAAGGGCATCCCCAAGGAACGGCTCATGCTCCCCAGCGGCGACCACGTCTCGAAGGCGTGGGGCGCGTCGGACCGCGAGCCGCCGGTGCTGGTCAATCTGCAGCGGCTGTACGGCACCGGCCGCCTGGCGGACACCGGCTACATGTCCATCCTGCCGGTCGACCAGGGAGTCGAGCATTCGGCCGCCGCGTCGTTCGCTCCCAATCTCGACTTCATGGCGCCGGAGTGCATCGTCGAGCTGGCTCTGGAGGCGGAGTGCAACGCCGTGGCGTCCACGGTCGGCGTCCTCGGCGCGGTGGCGCGCCGCTACGCGCACCGCATCCCGTTCATCGCCAAGATCAACCACAACGAGCTGCTGACCTATCCGAACAAATTCTCCCAGATCCTCTTCGGCCATGTGCAGCAGGCGTGGGAGATGGGCGCCGCGGCGGTGGGCGCCACGGTCTACTTCGGCAGCGAGGACTCGGACCGCGAGATCGTCGAGATCGCCGAGGCGTTCCAGCACGCCCACGAGCTCGGCCTGGCGACCGTGCTGTGGGCCTATACGCGGAACGACGCGTTCAAGAAAGACGGCGTCGACTATCACACCTCGGCGGACCTGACCGGCCAGGCCAACCACCTCGCCGCGACGATGCAGGCCGACATCGTGAAGCAGAAGCAGGCCACCAACAATGGCGGCTACAACGCGCTCAAGTTCGGCAAGACGAGCCCCAAAATCTACGGCGAGCTGGTGGCCGACCATCCGATCGACTGGACCCGCTGGCAGGTGGTGAACTGCTACATGGGCCGCGCCTCGATGATCAACTCGGGCGGCGAATCGAAGGGCGCGGACGACCTCGCGCAGGCCGTGCGTACCGCGGTGATCAACAAGCGCGCCGGCGGCGCCGGCCTGATCTCCGGGCGCAAGGCGTTCCAGCGTCCGCAGAAGGAAGGCGTCGAGCTGCTGCGCGCGATCCAGGACGTCTACCTCTGTGACGAGGTGACGATCGCGTGATCCTTGTGCTGCTGGCGGCCGGCTCCCTCCTGGCCGCCAGGCCGCCGATCCCTCCGCAGGAGGGCGAGGCGGGGATCATCTACACCGAGGACCTCGTCTTCTCGCTCACCGCGCCGGAGGGATGGGTGCTCGACAACCACTCCGGTTCCCAGCAGGGCCTTCCGGCCGTCCTCTATCCGCGGGGAGCGTCGTGGAAGGAGGCGCCGGCGGTGATGTATCCCACCAGCGACCGCAAGCCGGCGTCCGCGCATCCGCTCCAGGACGTCATCGCGGAGACCGTCGGGCAATATCGCGCCGCGTCGCCGGGCCTGCGGGTCGAGAGCCTCGACCCGGCGCCGACCGGAGACGCGCGGACGGCGGAGGTCCGCAAGCTCTCCGGCGAGACGCAGGGGAACGTGGAGGCGGTCGCCTTCGTCGAGGAGGCGGACCGCGTGGTGCTGCTCATCCTTTCGGCCCGTTCCGAGAAGGACTTCGCCGCGGCGCTTCCGGCCTTCCGCCAACTCGTCGGCTCCTACAGCTACCTCTCCGACCAGGTCCTGCTGCCGCCGAAGCAGTGAAACCCGGCGATGATCTTTCTCCTCGCGCTCCTTCTGAGCTTCGGGCCCGCTCTCGCCTGTGCCGCGGCGGTCTACTGGCTCGACCGCTACGAGAAAGAGCCGGCCGTCCTCCTCGGGGCGGTGTTCGGCTGGGGCGCCGTGGTGGCCATCGCCGGTGCGCTTCTGGCCCAGTTCGCCCTGGAGGGAGCGACGGCGCTCGCCACCGGCTCGCGGCGGGCCGCCGACCTCGCCGGCACCACCCTGTTCGCGCCGTTCACCGAAGAGACTCTCAAGGGGGTCGCCGTCCTGGTGGTCTTCGTGGTGGTGCGCCATGAGCTGGACTCGGTGCTCGACGGCATCGTCTACGCGGCGGTGACGGCGCTCGGGTTCGCGGCCACCGAGGACTTCTTCTATCTCCTGGGCGCGGGAGTCGACCAGGGTGTGCACGGCCTGCTCGGTCTCTTCGTGCTGCGGGTGGTGCTCGGCATCTGGGACCATCCGTTCTACACCTCGTTCATCGGCATCGGTCTCGCCGTCTCGCGGCTCAGCCGGTCGACCCCGGTCCGCTGGCTGGCGCCGCCGGCCGGCTGGGCTGCCGCGCTCGGCTTCCACGCGCTGCACAACACCCTGGCGACCTTGGCGGAGAAGACGCCGGTCCTCGGCGCGGTGATGTTCTTTCTCGACTGGAGCGGCTGGCTGCTGATGGGCCTGCTGATCCTTCTGTCGATCCGCCGTGAGGCGCGGCTGATGGGGATCCATCTCGCCGAGGAGGTGGAGCACGGGCGTCTCAGCCTGGCCCAGTACCATACGGCGGTGTCGCGTTGGGGCCGTTCGGGAGCCTGCCTGCGCGCCGTCACCCGCGGGCGCCTGCGGACGACCAGCCGCTTCTATCAGGTCTGCGGCGAGCTGGCGCACAAGAAAGAACAGCTCGCCAGCCTGGGAGACGAAGGCTGCAACACCGTCCTCGTCGAGCAGCTCCGCGCCGAGCTCGCCGGCTTGTCAGGGCAGGCGGTGGAGTAGAATTGCGACGGGACCCTGTGGAGGTGCATGCTCGATGGCAACAGCGCTCAAGGAAGAGAGTCGTCTCGATCGGTTGGAGCATGAGGTGGAGCTTCAACGGCAGCGCTTGGAGGATCTGACCACCCGAGGTGGAGCGTGCCAGTTGCAGATCCACTCGTTTGCGCCGGAGCTCTATCGAGTCAAGAAGCCGATACCCATCGTGGTACGACCTCATGAGGGAGAGTTCATGGCGTCATTCCTCGATGCGAACGTGAATGCCTCGGGCGAAACCGAGCAAGAGGCATTTGAAGGTGTCAAGGGACTTATCCTGGACATGCTGGACCAGTTGTCCCGACACAAGAGGCTCGGCCCGAAGCTCGCCACCCGTCTCGCCGTTCTGCGTGAGTTCATCGATGAGCCGTAGCGGCCCGGTTGTCCGGATGAAGGCAAAGCAGGTGATCGTCGAGGACGAGGAAGAAGAAGAGAATGCCAATCCCTGATCCTGTTGAGAAGTTGTCTCAGCTCACCCGCCTCTGCCGGCTTGTCGTCTTCGTCCTGCTTCTCCTGCCTGTCGCAGTCTCGGCCGCCCCGCTGGCGACCGCGGTCAAGCCGCCGCAATTCGAGGATTACCCGGCCGGCCGGGTGTACACGGGCAAGCACCACGCGCCGATCCTCACCGCGGAGAATCGGATCTACCGGACGCGTCTGCGCAACGGCGCCAAGCAGAAGGTCAACTTCGCCGGCCACTACGTGCTGACCGTCTGGGGCTGCGGCGCCTACTGCCTCGAAGGCGCCGCGATCGATGTCGTGAGCGGCAAGGTCTTCATGATCCCGTTCACCCTCTGCTGCTGGGGGGAAGGCATCGACGATCCCCTGGCGCTCAAACCCTCCAGCCGTTTGATCTCCTTCCAGGGCGAGCGCGATGAGAAGGAGCCCATCGGCACCTGGTATTACCAGATCGACGACACGAAAGGGTGGGTGATGGTGCGCGAGATGCCGCGGCCACCGCGGGGTCAGGGTTGAGGGTTACTAGCTCCTGTCTTCGAGGAGCCGCTGAACATCGCGGGTGCCGCGCAGGACCCGCACGATCTCCAGAGGTTTCGTGTCTGGCCGGTAGATGATCAAGTACGAGTAAACGGGCCAGAAAAGAACGGGCTCGCTGGCCAGGTCTCTTCGTAGATGTCCCATGCCAGGCATTCGGGCGAGGTTCCGCATCTCTTCTTTGAGCTTTTGCGAGACACGCCGGGCAGCATCGGGACTGTCCTTTCGGATGAAGTCCACGATATCGCGGAGATCCTCACTTGCGTCACGGGTGAGGAAGAAACGGCTCACTCGGAAGAGCCGATCCGCTTTTCCAGGGCTTGGAAGACTTCTTCGCCGTCGAGGAGCTCTCCGCGCCGAGCCTGGTCCAGGCCCGACTCAATGAGGCTGCGCACTTCAGCCAGAGAAGTCTGGTGTCCTGTCTCTTGCTCCTCGAGGAGGCGGAGCCCCTCCGCCACGACTTCGCTCGGAGACGCGTAACGGCCTGAGGCGACACGGGAAGAGATGAAATCTTCCAGCTCGAGGGGAACCGAAACCTTGAGAGAAGCGGAGCGCGCCATGTCTTCAAGGATACACCCGCCGCGGGTGCCCGCTCAATTCACCCGATATACCCCAGCGCCTTGAGGTGCTTGCGGCGGACGTCCTGCTCTTCAGGCGTCATGTTGCGCGGATCGTCGTCGTCGCCGTCTCCTTCCTGGGCGCGGGCGAGATCGAGGGGGGTGACGATCATCGGCTGGTCCCAGAAGGCGAATCGCTCGGCTTTGCGCGCCGTGGGCGCTTTGCCGCCGTCGACTTCGACGCACAGCTCGACCGCCTGGCCGGCGTAGGCGTCGAGCGGAAGGGTCTTCTCGCGCCAGGAGGGTCCGTCGAGCCCGACGGTGTCGCCGAGGAGCTCGATGCGGTCTCCTTCGGCAGCTCCGTCGTGATGCAGGCGCACCGTGAAGCGCGGCGGTCGGTCGGCCCGGCCGGCGGCGCGGAGGCGGTCGCGGTCGACGCCGTAGCCGACCTGGAGCCTGGCGGCGGCGGGCAGCAGCAGATCGCGGCAGTCGTTCTCCTCCTTGAGCACGCCGCGCTTTTCGCCGTCGACGACCGCCTCGGTCCGTGAGCCCTGGCGGGCGAACTTGTAGGCTTCCGGATCGATGTAGCGGTAGCCAGGGGCCGGCGTGACGGCTTGCGGCGTCTGGGGCGCGAGGCGGGCGAGCTGCGGACAGAAATCGGCGGCGACCCGGAGGGCGCGCACCGGCTCGAAGGGGGGCACCCACTGCCAGACGATCCGGCCGTCGTGCGTCAGCTCGAACACCCGGCCGCCGCGGGTGGACGTCACCAGCAGGTTGCCGTTGGGCAGCACCTGCTGGGTGCCGGCGGTCGGCGAGAAGAAGCCGGGGGTTTTGTAGCGCCAGACGACAGAGCCCCGGCGCGGATCGATCTCCAGCAGCTCGCTCTGGCGGTCGCTCCAGAAGCTCCCGCGCCGGTTGTTGAAGAGATGGATCATGCCCGGCTCCGGCAAGCCGGGACCGTTCATCAGCGCCTCGTGCTGCAGGTCGAGGTCTTCGGTGTACGACCAGACGACCTCGCCGCTCTTGCGGTCGATGATGAAGACGGTGTCGAGGTTGCGCGCCGAGATCAGCAGGTTGCCCGGCCGGAAACGCTCATCTCCGGCGGCGTGCCAGGGGTTTTCCGGCAGCTCCTGGAGCGAGTTGATGTGGGTGATCTCGTTCGGATGCGACGGTTTCGCCGGGATCAGCTTGCCGAGGCGCTCGATCGCCTTCCAGCTCCACACCACCTTGCCGGCGCGGTCGACCTCGAGCAGCGTGTCGGCGGTCTCGCCGTCGGAGAGCACGAGCACCAGTGTGTTGCCGTTGGCGAGGCGGATGATGTCGTGGTGCGGGATCGCGTCGCCGGTGTTGAAGCTCCAGGTCTGCCGCCCGTCCCAGTCGTACTGCACCACCTCGCGGCCGAAGGCGAGACCGAGGATCGAGCCGTCCGGCAGCAGGCGGACGCGGGATTTGATCTTCACGTCGGGCCAGCGGTGGACCGGCCGGCCGTTCATGTCGAGGAGCACCGGCATGCGGCCGCGGTGGAGCGTGAGGGTGTAGCCGGTCCAGGCGAGCCGGGGATCGTAGATGGTGACCCAGCGCGGATCGACCGGCCGCGGTCCGTCTCCGGCCGCGGCGGTGGCCTCGGGCTGTGCCGCACGGTGGCCGCAGCCGAGCGTCCCGATGAGGAACAGGAGGAGGAGGAGGAGGGTGGTGAGCCGGCGCATAGGCGATTCGGCGCATGGTACCGCACGAACGGGATAGAGTGCCGTCCGGTGGCGGCTTCCTCCGTTCCTCCCGATGTCTTTGCCGGCTTGCGTGGCGATGCGCTGCCGATCGCGGTCGGGGTGTTCCTCGCCGGCGTCGGGGTCGTCGTGGGCCTCCTGGCGCTCGCGTTCTGGCGCCGCCGGGACCGGGCGCCGCTCTGGTTCTCCCTCTTCACCACCGGCTACGGAATCCGCCTCGCAACGAACGAGCGCCTGGCGCAGCTCCTGCTCGCCGTGCCGCCGGCGGCGCTGGAGCTGCTCGACCGTTCGATCACCTACACCATCCCCATCCCTTTCGTGCTGTTTCTGGAAGAGATGATCGGACCCGGCTGGCACCGCTCGATCCGCCGGCTGTGGCAGGTCCATCTCGCCTTCGCCCTGATCGCCCTGCCGGTCGAGACCGTCCGCGGGACGCCGTGGGCGTTCGGCGGCGTCTACCGGTGGCTGATCGTCGCCGGGACCGTGATCGGGCTGGCTCATGTGTATTGGCCGGGGAGCGCCGCCTCGCCGGAGCTGCGGCGCCTGCGGATCAGCTATCTGATCCTGAGCGTCTTCATCCTGCACGAGAATCTGCGCGATGTTTTCTTCCTGCCACGGATGCCCAGCGTGGAGTGGCTCGGTTTCCTGATCTTCTTCGGCGCGTTGGGTTTCATCGCCGCGGACCGCCTGCTCGGGGCGGAACGGCGGTTGAGCGCGATCCGGCAGGAGCTGGAGACGGCACGGCGGATCCAGGCGTCGATCCTGCCGGCGGAGGTGCCGCGCCTGCCCGGTCTCGAGGTGGCGGTCCGCTACGTTCCGGCGGCGGAGGTGGCGGGCGACTACTACGACTTCCTGCCGGCCGGGGACGCCCTGGGCCTGCTCGTCGCCGACGTCTCCGGCCACGGCGTTCCCGCCGCCCTGATCGCCGCCATGGTCAAGATCGCGGTGGGCGCGCAGGCGGCGGAGGCGGCGAGCCCGGCGCGGCTGCTCACCGGGATGAGCCGGATCTTCTACGGCAAGCTCAAGAACCAGTTCATCACCGCGGCGTATCTCTATGCCGACCCGCGGGCCGGCCGCTGCACCTACGCCAGCGCCGGCCACCCGCCGCCGCTCCACTGGCGGGCCGCGGAAGCCCGGGTCGTCGAGCTGCAACAGGGTGGCCTGGTGCTCGGCCGCCTCGCCCGAGCCGAATACCGTGAAGCGGAGGTCCCTGTGGCGTCCGGCGACCGCGTGCTGCTGTTCACCGATGGCATTCCCGAAGCGCGCAACCGCGCCGGGGAGGCGTTGGGCGACGAGCGGCTGCGCGCATTCCTCGCCGGTCACGCCGCTCTACGACCCGAAGCGCTGGCGACCGCCCTCCTGGCGCGGATCGTCGAATGGACGGGGCGCCAGGAAGGGCTCGAAGACGACCTGACGCTGATCGTGCTCGGGGTGGATTGAGCCGCGAGCGCCGATGTCACGCGCGCCGGGGCCGCGGGCACCTTACCCAGTAGAAGGAGGAAAGCCATGAAGAAGAATATCGAGAAGACGACGAACCGCATCCTGGGCCGCCGCCTGGCGCGCGAGCTGCCCAACGAGGAGCTCGCCCGGACGACGGGAAGCGAGGCCGACTTCGGCACCTGGACCTACACGCTGCTCTACCCGTCCGATCCGGGCGGCCCGACCTGGGACGGCAGCGGCGGCGGACCGATCTACGTCTAGCCGGTACGCCGGCCTCTGATGCTCCGGTATCTGATCCCCACCGAGCCGCGCGATCTGCACGCCGTCGAGGTCGCGCTGGCGCTCGAAGCTCGCGGTGCCGAGCCGGTCCTCTGGCTCGGCGCCGACTTTCCCACTCTCCTCGCGGGATCGATCGAGATCCGCGGCGGACGCACCGGCTGGGAGCTGCGCGGCGCCGGCCTCGCGGCGGCCCATCCGCCGTTCGACGGCGTGTGGATGCGCCGGCCGACCGCGCCGGTCCTCCCGGCTGATCTCCATCCGGCGGACCGGCCGGTCGCCGAACGCGAGGTGCGCGAATTCATCTCCGGCCTCTACCAACTCGCGGCGCCCGAGGCGTTCTGGGTCAATCCGCTGGCGAGCCGTGGCCACGCCGAATCGAAGGCTGTGCAGCTCGCCGCTGCCGCCGCTCTCGGTTTCACCGTGCCGCCGACGCTGCTGTCGAACGATCCGGGGCGCATCCGCGAGTTCCTGGCGGAATGGAGCGGCCGGGTGATCTATAAGCCGTTCTTTCCCGCCGGCTGGGAAGGAGCGGAGTCGACCGCCGTCCTCGGTACCTCGGAGATCGCGCTGGAGGACCTGCCGGCCGACGAGATCTTGCGCGCGACGCCGGGCATCTTCCAGGCGCGGGTGGAGAAGGCGAGCGAGCTGCGGGTCACCGCTTTCGGCCGCTTTCTCGCCGCGGCGCGGATCGATTCGCAGGCGATCCCCGAGGCGCGGATCGACTCGCGCGCCGGCGGGACGCGCCTGAAGATCGAGCCGGCCGAGCTGCCGCCGGCGCTCGAGCAGCGCTGCTTCGAGCTGATGGACCGCCTGGGCATCGTCTTCGGATGCTTCGACTTCGCGGTCACCCCGGAGGGCGAGCACGTCTTCTTCGAGGTCAATCCGGCCGGTCAGTTCCTGTGGATCGAGGAGTCCTGCCCGGAGATCCGTCTGCTCGCGCCGTTCGTCGACTTCCTGCTCGCCCGGCGTGCCGACTTCCGCTGGCGTCCTGATCCAGCGGCGATCCGCCACGCCGATCTCGTCGCGCCGGCCTTCGCGCGACTGCGGGAGCTCACCGCCATCCACGTCCAGCCGCCGGAAGTGTTCATCGGGCGGGAGGAGTAGGGGCCGGCGGACCAGGAGCGCTCCGTTTGACCCGGAGGGGGTGGGTCGCGTAAGTTGCGGAAGGAATCTTTCCTGGAGGATCTCCGGCGATGAAGGTCTGCCCTCGCTGCCGTGCCTCGCATCCGGACGAGTTCGTGTTCTGTCCGCGGGATGCGACGCCGTTGGTCGAGGTCGAGCCGTGGACGTTCGGCAGCTTGCACGGCGGGTATCAGATCCTCGACGCGCTGGACGGCGATGGGCCGGGAGAACGTTTCCGGGCGCTGCATCGCGAATCCGGGGAACGGCGCATCGTCCGCGCGCTCGAAGGCTGGTGGTTGGCCAACGCCTCCTATGCCGAGCGGTTCCGCCAGGAGATCGCCCGCGCGCCGCTGCTTGCGCACCCCCACGCGGCACGGGTCGAAGGGCTCTTCGAGCCTCCCGGCGATCGGTCCTACGTGGTGGAAGAGGAGGTCTGGGGGCCGTCCCTGCGCCAGGTGCTGGATCTCGCCGCCCATCCGCTGTCCCTGCCCTGGGCATGCCTCGCCGGCCGCCAGATCGCCAGCGCTCTCGAAGCCGCGCACGCGCTCGGGCTGGTGCACGGGCCGCTCCGGCCGTGCGACGTGGTCTTCGTGGACGCGGTCGAGCCGATGGAGCTCAAGGTGCTCGGGTTCGGCATCGGCGCGCTGCGCGATTCCGAGGAGCGCCGCGGGCTGGAGCTGTTCGCCGAGCACGGCCGGGGACCGGAGCGGCCGCCCGAGCCGTCGCCCTATGCGGCGCCGGAGCGGTTCACGGTCTCCCTGGGCGGCGACGCCGGAGAGGTGCCCGATCCGCGCTCCGACCTGTATTCGCTCGGGGCTCTGCTGTTCGAGATCCTCACCGGCCGGTTGCCGCCCCGCTCCGGCCACGGCCGCGGGCCGCAGCCGGCGGAGACGGCCGGCGGCTGGCCGGTGCCGCCTCCCCTCGCCCATCTGGTGGGCCGGCTCCTGGAGCCCGACTCCGAGCGGCGTCCGCGGAGCGCGCGCGAGGTCCTTGCCCTGCTCGGCACCGCCGAAGAGGAGATGCGGCGTTCGGTGCCGGGATTTCTCTGGCAACCCGGCTCGGCTCTCCTCGGCCGCTTCCGGCTGCTCGGCGAGCCCCTGCGCGACGACCCCCTGGAGCGGTTTCCGGCCCGCGACCTGAGCGCCGGCTGCCGGGTGTGCCTGGTGTCGCTCGCCCCGGACCTCGCCGCCGAGCCCGAGCTGGCGGCGTTCTTCCGCAGCCAGGTCGCCGTCGTGTCAGCGCTCCACCAGGAGAATCTGCTCCGGGTGCTGGCCTTCGGCGAGAGTGAGGACGGCCGCCCGTTTCTCGTCGAGGAGGACGTGCGCGGCATGCCGCTCTCCTGGCTGACCGGCGCCGGCACGCTCTTCGACCTGCCGCGTGCCTGCCGGCTCCTCGCCGGCGTCAGCCGCGGGCTGGAGGCCCTGCACGGCCACGGTATCCTGCATGGCCGCCTGCGGCCGGAGTCGATCCTGCTCGTCGACACGCCCTTCGGCGAGCGGCCTGTCCTCCGGCACACCTGGGAGCGCTCGGTGCGGGAAGCCGTCACCGCGCTCCGCGGCGAGAATCCGGCGGCGCCCGTGCCGCCTCTCCCGGCTTTCCTGGCGCCCGAGATCCTGGCCGGGCTGGGCGAAGATCCGGCCGGCCGAAGCGATCTCTATGGTCTCGGCGTGCTGGCCTGGGAGATGATCGCGCGCCGCCCGCTGTTTCTCGGCGAGACTCCATTCGAGGTGCTGCGCCGCCATGCCGCCGAGGCCGCGCCGGCGCTCTCCGCGGTGTGCGCCGGAATTCCCGCCGCTTTGGAGGCGCTGGTGGCGCATCTGCTGGTGAAGGATCCGGCGCTCCGCCCGGTGGCCGGCACGGTGGCCGCGGCGTGGGAGCGGCTGGTGGAGGAGACCGCGGCGCCGCCCGTGCCGGAGCGCGCCCTGCCGCCGCCCGGCGCCGGTCTGCTGAGCGCGCCGAACGCGCGCGGTGCCTTCAGCGCCGGGAGCGTCATCGCCGGCCGCTTCCGCATCGAGCGGCGGCTCGGCGGCGGCGGCCTCGGCCAGGTCTTCGCGGTGACCGATCTGGACGACGGTGGCCACTGGGCCTTGAAGCTGCTGCACCGGGATCGTCTCGCCGCGCTGCCGGCGCGGCGGTTCTTCCGCGCCATGGAGCCGCTCATCCGCCTGCGCCATCCCGGCGTCGTGGCCGTCCGCGAAGCCGGCGAGGCGGAGGACGGCTCGCCGTTCCTCGTCCTCGAAGCGGTCGAAGGGCCCGATCTGCTCGATCTGACCATGCCGGTCTCGCTCGAAACGATCTGTACTCTCGCCCGCGAGCTCGCCGACGCCCTGGGCGCGGTGCACGCCGCCGCCGCCATCCACGGCGATTTGAAGCCGCGGCATGCCCGCCTCGCGGTGGCCCCCAACGGAGCCCGGCGGCGCTGGCGGCTGCTCGACGCGGGCCTTGCCACGGCTCTCGCCGGCCTGGTGCCGGGCGCCCAGGCCGGCACGCCGGGCTATCTCGCGCCCGAACGGGTGCGCGGCGACGCGGAGGCGGACCCGCGCTCCGATCTCTACTCGCTCGGCGCCATCCTCCACGAGCTGATCTCCGGCCGTCTGCCCGACGGCAGCCGCCGCGCGCTGCCGCCGCGCCGCGCCGGTTTCCACATTCCGGAGCGGCTCGAGCTCCTGGTGCTCCGCCTGATCGAGACCGATCCGCGACTGCGGCCGGGGAGCGCCCGGGAGGTCGTCGACGAGCTGGCCGCGATCGAGGCCGAGCTGCGCACCGAGAGGGGGGACGACACCGCCGTCCTGGGCTTCCCCCGGCTCAAGCCGCCGCCGCCCGTTCCGCCGACCACGCGCTTTCTCGCCGCGCGCGCTCTCCACCGGCAGAAGAGCGACGAGCAGGCCGTGCACGCCTATCGTGCGGCCCTGCTGGGCGATCCTGAAAATCCGTTCCTGCGCGCCTTTCTCGGCCGCACCCTGGCGCGCCAGGGCCGCTGGAGCGCCGCCGTCGCCGCCTACCGGGAGGCGCTGCGCCTCGATCCCGGCCTGGGTCCCATCTACGGCCGGCTGCACGAGGCGCTCGGCATCCTCGGCGACGACCGCGCGGCGCGGGAAGTCCGCGCCGCCGGGCACGCCGCCTGGTGGCGGCTGGCGCAGCCGGTGCACCGCCGCATCGACGGCCACCAGGCGACGGTCGCCGCCGTCGCCTTCTCGGCAGACGGTGCCTGGCTGGCGAGCGCCGGGGCGGACGGCGCGCGGCTGTGGAACGTGCGCACCGGCGAACCGGGTCCGCTGCTCGCCGGCCAGGGCGGCTCCCACGCCGTCGCGTGCTCTCCCCTCGATCCGGCCGCCGCGGCCGCCACGACCGTCCCGATCGTCCCGATCGTCGCGAGCGGGGGCAAGGACGGCACGGTCCGCCTGTGGGACGCGGCGTCCGGCAAGCTGCTGGCGGTTCTCTCCGGTCACCAGGCCGCCGTGCGGGCCGTCGCCTTCTCCCGCGATGGGCGGTGCCTGGCGAGCGGCGCCGCCGATGGGGAAGTGCGGGTGTGGCGACTCCAGGACGGCCAGGAGCTGGCAGTCTACCGTTTCCGCAGCCCAGTCAACGCGCTCGATTTTTATGCCGGAGAAGACCGCGGAGCCGAGCGCGCGCTCCTCTTTGGCGGCGGAGCGGGCGAGCTGGAGATCCTGGACCTGGGGCAGGTGAAGCCGCGGCTCAGCGTGCGCGCCCATGGCGAAGCGGTCACCGCGGTCGCCGTGTCGCGGGACGGCGGGCTCCTCGCGACCGGCAGCATCGACCGCACGGTCAAGCTCTGGGACGCCGCCACCGGCGAGCTCGCCACCACCCTGCGCGGCCATACCGAAGCCGTCTCCGCCGTCGTCTTCCTCCCCGGCGACCTTCTCCTGGCGAGCGCCGGCTTCGACGCCACCGTGCGCTTCTGGGATCTGTTCGAAGAGAAGCTGCGCGACACCTTCCCCGCCGCGGCCGGCTTTCTCACCTCGCTGGCGGTTTCACCGGACGGCTCCGCGCTCGCCGCGGGAACGGATCTGCCAAGGATCGAGCTCTGGCTGGAGGGGAAGGGCTAAGAGGACAAAGGACCTAAAGGACCCAAAGGACAAAGGACAAGGCTTTTTCTTTCGCGTCCTTTATGTCCTTTGAGTCCTTTAGTCCTTTTGTCCTTTTCAGGCGATCCGCTCGCCCCGGTACACCGTCACCGGCGAGCCGTCGGCCAGAAACGCCGAGCTGGGGTGCGCCGCGAGCGCCGGCGCGAACCGCGCTCCATAGAGAGCGGTGGCGTCGCACTCCAGGCTCGCCGCCTCGGCCTGCCACACCCGCCAGCGCGGATGCTCGACCCGGTACTCCACCGTGCCGCCGCCGCGCAAGCGCGAATACCCCCAATAGTGCTCGGTGATGAACTCCTCCTCCGAGCCGGGCGCCGCCTCCTCGGCCGCGCCCGCCGGCACCGCGCGCAACCGGTTCCAGACGCCGCGGTGGCGCCACAGGTACTCCGCATGCTCCGGACGCTCGCCTTCCAAGGGCAGCGAATGCCGCATCGGCAACGCCACGTACTTCTCGCCATAGAGCAGGCGCGCCGTGGCCGCGATGGCGATCCGCGGCACGATCTCCTTGATGAACACGACGCCGCGCCGCACGCCGTCCGCGGCCTGCCGGCGCACATAGAAGCGCAGATTGACCTCCTCGAAGTCGCGATGCCAGGGGATGGGCACTCCCAGCACCCGCGTGTCGAGGAACAGGAAACCGACGACGCTGACGAACGTTTTGCCCTGCCACGCATCGAGCTCCGTGCCCGTCGGCACGAACGGCGCCAGCACCGCCGGCTCGACCAGGTAGTTGAGCATCGCGAGGTAGCGCCACTCCGCGGTGAGGAACGTCTTGCGCTCGGTCATGGGCGGCCTGAGTCTATCCGTCGCGCCGGTAGAGTCACCAGGGCCACCAGAGCGCCGGCGAAGCAGAGCGAGGCCGACACCGCGCAGACCCGGCGGAACGCGTCCACCAGCGCGTTGCGGATCGCCTCCCCGGCTCCCGTCCGCTGCGCCCCGGCGAGGTCCGCGGGCGGCTGTGCGGCGCCGAAGCGTGAGGATTGAGCCAGCAGCTCCGCGCGGGCCGGTGCCGGCAGAGCGAGAGAGGCGGCCCGGATGTCCAGAGCCTGGCTGAAGGAGGCGAGGGCGACCGCTCCCAGCGCGGCCACCGCCAGCACGCCGGAGAGGCGCGACACCGCCGAATTCATCCCCGAGGCGAGACCCGAGCGCTCGGCCGGCACCGCGCTCATCACCGTCGCGGAGAGCGGCGCCATGGTCCAGCATGACCGGAAGCTGGGTCAGGCCGGCCAGGGCCACGTCGTAGCGCTGCGCCTGGATCAGATGCAAGGGGAGGAAGAGAAGAAGGCCGTTGAACGCGGCGTAGACGAGGAGCGTGACGAGGAGCGCGCCGGCCAGCGTCCGCGAACGCAGCAGAGACAACGGCAGCAGGGGATTGGCGCTCCGCGCCTCCACCGCCAGGAAGAGCCCGAGGCAGAGCCGGCCGCCGGCGCCGGCCGCCACGACCCACGGGCTCGCGATCCCGCGAGCCGGCGCTCCCAGGCAGGCCGCGTTGACGTCGGCCAGCCCGCCGACGGCAAGGAGCGCTCCCGGCAGATCGAGCGGCGGCAGACTGGCGGAGACGCGGCTCTCCGGCACGCCGCGGAGCAGCAGGAGAGCCGCCACGGCCAGAGGGAGATTGAGAAAGAAGATCCCGCGCCACAGGCCGGCGTGGGCCAGAACGCCGCCGAGCACCGGCCCCAGCGCGGTGGCGACCACCGTCCACGCCGACCAGGCGCCGATCGCCCGCCCCCGGCGCTCCTCGCCGAACACCGCGGCGAGAAGCGCCAGGCTGCCGGGGATCATCAACGCGGCGCCAGCTCCCTGTATGGCCCGCGCCGCGATCAGGAACCGCGTGCCGGGCGCCAGGCCGCAGGCCAGGGAAGCGGCGGTGAAGAGAGCGATCCCAGCCGCCAGCACCCGCCCGCCGTTCGAGCGTCACCGCCGCGGCTCCACGGTCAGCCGCACGCCGTCGCGGGCCCGCAAGGTGATGCCCGGCAATGGCGCGACCGGGTGCCCGGGAACGAGACGCAGCCGGAAACGGCGCATCACCAGCGCCGTGATCACCAGCGCCTCGGTCATCGCGAAGTGGCCGCCGACGCAGTAGCGCGGGCCGGCGCCGAACGGCACCCAGGCGAGCTGCGGCCGGCCGGCCGAGCGCTCCGGCGTAAAGCGGTCCGGATCGAAACGCTCCGGAGCGTCCCAGAAATCCGGATGGCGGTGCGTCACCCACGGGCTCACCACCACCGTCGAGCCGGCCGGAATGCGGAAACCGCCGATCACGTCCTCCTCGATCGCCCGGCGCTCGATCGCCCAGATCGGCGGATAGAGGCGCATCGCCTCGCGGATCACCCGCTCGGTGAACGGCAACGCGGTCAGGTCTTCCGCCGTGGGCTCCCGGTCGCCGAGAACGGTGTCGACCTCGGCGCTCAAACGCTCCGCGGTTTCGGGATGGCCGGCGAGGAGATAGAGCGTCCAGGTGAGCGCGTTCGCGGTCGTCTCGTGGCCGGCGAGGAGAAGGGTAATCGTTTCGTTGCGGAGCTGCTCGTCGTCCATCCCGCGGCCCGCCTCGTCGCGCTCGCGGAGCAGGATCGACAGGAGATCCGGCGTCTCCGTCCTCTCCGCCTTCTCCGGCCGCCGCCGCTCGGTCAAAATGCGGGAGACCACCCGATCGATCGTCGCCCGCGCGGCGCGGAACCGCCGGTTCGCCGGCGTCGGCACGCCGAGCGGAATGTCCACGATGCGTTGCAGCCGGCGATAGGTGTGCGCGAGCATCACCTCCATCGCATGCTCCACCGCGTCGGCATCGCCGCTCACGTCGGCGCTGAACAGCGTGCGGCCCACGATGGTGTAGGTCAGGCGCATCATCTCCGACGCGGCGTCGAACGGCACGCCCTGAGCCGCCCGGCCCTGCCAGCGCGCCAGCATCGCCTCCGTCGCCTCCACCATCCGCGCCACGAAACCCGCCACGGCAACGGGACGGAAGCCCGGCTGGATCATCCGGCGCTGGCGCTGCCACGTCTCGCCGCTCGCGGTGAGCAGACCGAGCCCGGTCATGCCGCGGATTTTCGCCGAGCTGCGCGTGGTCTTGTCATACCGGTCCGCCCGGTCCTGGAGCACATGGCGGATCGCGTCCGGATGCGCGGCGAGATGGAGAACCAGCGGACCGAGACGGAAGCGCACCACGTCACCGAAGCGCGCACGGGATTCGGCCAGCAGGCCGAGGACGTTGCGGCGGAACGGCAGGAGATGGCCGAGCAGCGGCGCGCCGCGCGGTCCCGGCGCCGTGCGCAGGCTCAGAAGGAATACCCCCAGGCTTCGAAGCTGCGCCGCCAAGCGCCGGCGATACGCTCCCGCATCTCCGGCGTCAATCCTTCATAGCGGTTTTTCTGATAGCTCTTGAGCGATTCGACATACTGCCGCAGCTTCGGCTCGAAGCGGTCGAAGCCGGGCAGCGCGAGCTGCTCATAGAGAGTGGCCATCGTGCGCAGCGGATCGGCGTCGAGATCGGCGAACGCCACCTCCTGGAAACGCCCTTCCGGAATCAGCGCCTTTTCCGCGAAATAGGCGTCGTACATCGCGGAGTAACGGCGCAGGATGAGCTCGTCGAGCCCCGCGAGATCAGGCCGCTGGAGATAGGTGTACCAGCCGGCGGTGTCGTAATAGTGCTGGAACGAGCGGAAGACCACGAAAGGATCACGGTGGATGTGAACGAAGCGCGCCTCCGGAAACATCTCCAGCAGCAGGCGGATGCGCGCCGTGTGCGGCGGCGATTTCAGCACCAGCGGCCGCGGAGATTTGATCGTGACCTTGCGCAGGAACCAGAGGAAGGCCGCCTTCCACTCGTCGATCTCCGCCTGCGGCACCCCGAGAAAAGTGAGATATCGCTCATAGTGATCGAGACGGCGCGGAAACGAGATCCCCGGATAGAGCGAGCGGAAGCAGGCCAGGCACGGCGCGAACTCGTCCTCCTGCGGCGCGTCGAACGACAGCGCCATGTTGTCCATCGGCCGCGTGTCCGGCAGCAGCGCGCGAAACCGCCGGGTGTTGAATTCCTCGGTGCTGAGAAAAGTGAACGGATTGACCACCTGGTAGGTGTTGGCAAAACCGAACTGCTCGTCGAGCGCCAGCAGGTTGTGCAGATGGGTGGTGCCGCTGCGCCAGTGGCCGAGCACGAACAGGGGAGGCCCGGCCAGCTCGGTGCGCGCGATCTGCTCGCCGTAAAGCCGTTCCTCCTTGCGCCGGTACCACGAATTCATCACGCTGAGCGCGGAGATGAACGCCGCCCGGTGCCAATACGCCGGTGAGACGGCGAAGCGGTTCTCCCGCAGGAGCCGCCACCACCGGTCCGCCGTAATCCCGGCGAGGTAGTTGTGTCCCAGGCTCCAGCGGTGCTTGAGCGTCGCGGTCATGGCGGTCCAGACCAGGAGTCTAGCGCAGAACGCGCGTGCTATCCTTGCCGCCCAGACCAGGAATGAGGATCAGCATGAGCGCACAACTACGCCGATCGTTTGTCGTCTTCATGGAGCTTGCCGTGCTGTGCCTGCTGGTGCCGCAAGCGCTGTTTTCGCAAACCGCCCCGAGCAGCCCTCCCGAGGACGACCCGGGCGAAGAGCTTCTCATCCGCGGTCCGAACGCCGTGTTCAAAGTCTCGGAGCCACCCGGCTGGAACGGCGACTGGAGCGCGGCGGAGCGTTTCGGGGCCAACATGATCTTCTTCCCGGAATCGGCGGAGTCCAAGAGCTTCGACATGAACATCCGGGTCCGCGTCAGCGACAACCACGGCGAGGACCCGGCGCAGGATCTCGCGGTGGAGACGGAGAAGCTCAAGACAGAGAAGCCCGGTGTGCAGCTCGACGATCTCGCGGTCCGGCATCCCCAGTACGCGACCGCTGCGAAAACCTTCTTCAAACCGTCCGAGTGGTATGAGTACGTCGCCTATCTGAATCCGGGTCCGAGCGATCCGCACATCTACTCGGTCATCATGTCCAAGAAAAGCAAGCCCGCCACCGACGCCGAGTTGGCCTCGTTCCGCCGTGTCCTCGAATCGGTCGGCTCGGTGGACACGAAGGCACCGTAGACCGTACCCACGAGCAGAGGGCTAGCTGCAACGCTGTTCGATTTGTGGCACAAGACGCCGGGGGTGGGAGGTGGGGAGATTGGAGGCGACAACCTGAAGTAGTGGAGGGGCTTGCCCTCTCCCGGGATTGAGCCGCAGACGATGGGGAACGAGCCGCAGACGACGAGGATCGAGCCGCAGACGACAGGGAGCGAGCCGCAGACGACGGGGATCGAGCCGCAGACGACGGGGATCGAGCCGCAGACGACG
>DATARD010000259.1:0-5693 GCA_036264355.1 Thermoanaerobaculia bacterium | reverse complement strand
AAATTTCCGGTCGCCGCGTTCTGGGTCACGATGGAGTTCCGGATGGTGGGAGAAGCTCCGCTGATGAAAATGCCGCCGCCGGTGACGGCCTTGCCGTTGCGGACGGTGAAACCGTTGAGGACGCTGTCCCTGCCTTCGGCCGACGCGAAGGTCACGACCGGTCCGTGGCCGCCGCCGTCGAGGAATGTGACCGCCGGGCCACCGGAGGAGACGAGGTTGATCGGTTTGCCGTGAAAATTGATCAATCCCGTGTAGGTGCCGGGCGCGACACAGATCGTCGCGCCACCACAGGAGGCTGCGTCGATGGCCCTTTGGATGGATTGCTTTCCACTCACCTGCGTCGAGCCCTTGGGGCACCCTTTGTTGTAGACACAGGCCGAGATTCCGGGACAAGCCGGAAGGGCGGGCCGGGGCCACGTTCCGGCGAGCACGAGAACGAGGAGCACCAACGTCTTTCGCATGATCCTTCTCCTTTGAGCGTTAGTCTGAGTCGGCGGGCTCTCCACGGCCCGGCCGGTCCGATCCTGATGGGGATAGATCGCGGAGAGCCGCATCGGTTTAGTGGCTCCAGCGCCGAGATTGTTATCGAAACATGCGGTCATGCCCATGAGGCGTTCCCGGCGGTTCGGTCAATTTTTCTCAAACCCGCTGTAACAATCCAGCTTTGCGCCTCACCTATGTAAGTACCGCACTACACCCGTCGGCGCGGTCGCGGATCTAGGACGTATGAAGGAAGCCGGGTGCGATTCCCGGAATTGAAAGGAATTGTCAATGTCGAATGGATCGCCGGAAAGCGCCCGGCCCGAGGAGGCGATGCTCTGGTTCAACGGTCTCGACGGCCGGCGGGGCACCTATCTGTTGCATCCCGTGCCGCCGCGACAGCTCGCCGATTTCGCCTGTGGCGCGGCGGTCGATCCGGCGCGAGTGCGGGAGCTTCAGGCCTGGGTGGCCCGCGGCGAGGGCAAGGCACGGCGGGGGCTCAAGGAGGGGCTCGATCCCGCCAAGCTCGACGAGGCCGGCTGGGGCGTCGTCTTCCCCAGCTCGGCGGACGCCGAGCCCTTGCGGGATGCCCTCGCGCCGCTGCTCGATCTCCGGCGGGCGCAGGCCGGGAAGCGTCAGGAGCGCTTCTTCCGCGAGTTCGCTGGCGACGACGGCTACCGCGAAGGGGAGACCAAGGTTGCGTTTCTCGCCCGCCACGGCGCCGGCCCGGGACCTGCCGATCCGGAGAAGGTGCCTTATTACCTGTTGCTGGTCGGCGACCCGGAAGCGATCCCCTTCTCGTTCCAATACCAGCTCGACGTCCAGTACGCCGTCGGCCGCCTCTGCTTCGACGAGCTCGCCGGGTACCGGAGCTACGCCGAGAGCGTGGTCGCGGCCGAGGCCGGCGGCAGTGGCCGGCGGGCGCGGGCCTGCTTCTTCGCTCCGGCCAACCCGGGGGACCCGGTGACCGGATCGACCAGCGCTCATCTGGCGCAGCCGGTCGCTGCCGGAGTCCGGCGCGATCAGCCCGGCTGGGAGGTCGAGACCGTGCTCGGAGAGGAGGCTACCCACGGTCGGCTCGGCGGTCTGCTCGACGAGGCTCCGGCGTTCCTCTTCGCCGCCTGCCACGGCCTGGGCTTCGCGGCCGGCGATCCCGAGCAGAGAGCCCGGCAGGGAGCACTGGTCTGCCAGGACTGGTCCGGTCCGGGCCAAGGGGGCATCGACCGCGAGCAGTATTTCGCCGCCGAGGACGTGGGCGAGCAGGCCCGCGTGCACGGCCTCGTCGCCTTCTGTTTCGCCTGCTTCGGCGCCGGCACGCCGCACTGGGACGAGTTCACCCGCAAGGGCCCGGGGGAGCGCCGGGCGCTCTCGTCCGGCTCCTTCCTGGGCCGCCTGCCGCAGCGGCTGCTCGGGCATCCGAAGGGGGGCGCGCTGGCGGTCGTCGGCCATGTGGACCGGGCCTGGGGCTTCTCCCTGGTGTGGCCCGGCGCCGGGCCGCAGATCACCGTCTTCGAGAGCACCCTCCGGCGCCTGCTCGACGGGCAGCCGGTGGGCTGGGCGATGGAGTTTTTCAACCAGCGGTACGCCGAGCTCGCCTCCGACCTGGCGGCGGAGGTGGAGTCCCTGGGGTTCGGCAAGAAGCTGGACGAGACGGTGATCGCCGATCTCTGGACCGCCAGTCACGACGCCCGCAATTACACGATCGTCGGCGATCCCGCGGTGCGGGTCGCCGCTTCACTCAACCCGGAGGTACACCGTGAAAACTGATCGATGGTCGTCGGCGTTCATCCGGAAGGCCATGGCCTTGCTGATCGGCCTCTTGCTCGTGGCCGGTGCAGCCCCTGCCGGTGTTTCGATTCATGTCGGGCCCGTAACGTTCGGGATCGACGTCGATTCCCACTCCAAGAAGTTGGCCGCGGCGCTTACGCCAGGTGTCAAGGAGGTTCAAAATCGGTTCGACGAGAGCCGCCGTGCTCTACGTACGGTGCAGGGTCCAGACGGCAAACCGACCTATCTCCGCAAGGACGTGGTGGAGCTGACGGCCCGCACCGGCGAGGATCTCAACAAGGCTATCGAGAATGTCGGGCCAGACCTGCGTCCTCTGGAGGACTGGTCGGTCGACGAGCTCGCGCGCATCCAGGCAGAGATTGGAACGCCGGCGGCGGCCCCGAAGACCGCAGCCTTTTCCTGCGGCTCTTCCACCCCCTGCGCCGTTGCCGTGGTCGCCAGCCTGAGTAGCCCCGCGAAGCATGCGAGCCCCAGGGCCGTCGCTCCGAAGCCCATCGCGCCACCGCCGGACACGGTCCCCGCCGAGAAGTCCAACAGCGTCCTGGATGAGGTGGAAGAGGTGGTGAGCCGGATCTTCACTCTCGCCTCGACCGGGGACCTCGAAGTGAAGCTCTGGGTGGGCAGCACGGCGCCGCACACCGCGTTCAGCTTCTGGTCCCAGGGTCAGATCAAGGGGGAGGCACCCGCGCCCCACACCGTTCGGACCGACGGCAAGCTGGACCACGTCATACGCGGTCTCTACTTCTATCGCGCCGCCTGGACTCAGGGAGCGGTGACCCAGTCGATCCAATACCCCAATCCGGCCGGCACTCCGGCAGCGCAGACCCCGAGCGAACGGCTGGACCTGGTCAAAGGCAGTAGCTTCTTCTGCTGCCGATTCAACGAGCAGTACTGCCATCATGTCAACAACGAGAAAGACTGCCGCCTCTGAGACGCGCCGCCGCCGCTGGGTCTTTCCGGCCGGCGCGGGGCTGGGATTCGCCCTGGCGCAGCTCGCGGGCATGCTGCTCAACCACGAGCTGCAGACCGTACGGTTGGTCTTCCTGCCGCTTTCGGCGCTCGTCGGCGGTGCGGCAGCCCTGGGCGCGTGGGCGCACTTCTCCGGCCTCGCCGACACGGCGCGGGACCTCGTCCGTCGCCGCCGGTTGCGAATCGCTCTGGCCGGGCTGGCGCTCGGTCTGATCCTGCTGCTCGGGCTCTATATGAAGTTTACCGTGCCGATCATCATCCACGATGGCGCCAGTGCCCGGAGCGTCGCCTTTCTCGTGGGTACCTCGCGGTCAGACTCCTGCACGTGTTCCGCAAACGACACAGCGTGTATTGAGCAGATGAATCTCGAAGATTTTCAAGCCTGCTGGAACGGCATCTGGTTCGTCCAGCTCGCGTTGGTGCTCTCCTACCTTCTGACCCTCGGGAGCCTTGGGGTGACCACGGGTTTGTTGATGATACCGGCAAAGCTCCAGGACCCGGCGGCGACTCCGCAGCCTCCGCCGGGATACCTCGACTTCGACGTCTGGATCGATCAGAAATCCGACGGCCTCTACCGCGCCAAGGCCTGGAGCGGCGCCGCGGGTTTCGAGGCTATGGAGCTCTTCGCTCTCCCCGCCGCCCTCGCGGGCGGCGGGCTCAGCTTCAGCGGAGGCGGCAGCCGGCGGGGCGGGTCCGGCGCCGCCGAGGTCACGGACGGCGCCAGTCCGGAGCAGGCGGGGGGCGAGCTGTTCCGGGCGGTCTTTCAAGGGGAGCTGCTGAAGGCCTTCCAGGGCTGTCTCGCCAAGGCTCGGGGTGGTCCCGGGTTGCGCATTCGGCTGCGCCTCAACGACGTCCCCCAACTGGCGGGCCTCCCCTGGGAATACCTGTACGACGCCGAGGGCCGGGGCTTCCTGGCGCTCTCCGGCCGCACCCCGGTGGTTCGCTACCTGGAGCTGAGCGAGGGGCTCGACACGCTGCTGGTCGCGCCGCCGCTGCGGGTGCTCGCCGTGATCTCGACCCCGCGAGGCTACCGGGAGCTCGCCGAGGCGGACGAGGAGTGGCGGCGGCTCGGCGCGGCCTTGGAGCCTCTCCTGCGCGGCGGGCTGATCGAGGTCGAACGGCTGGAGCGCCCCACGCCCGCGGCTCTGGAATCGCGGCTGCGCACCGGCCAGCCGGTCCACGTCCTCCATTTCGTCGGCCACGGCGGCTTCAGCGAGCTGCGCGGGGAGGGGGTGCTGGTGTTCGAGGACGAGGAGGGCAAGGGCGTTCCGGTGGGCGGCCCGAGCCTCGCCTACCTCCTTCAGGACCACCCCTCGCTGCGCCTGGCCGTGCTCAACGCCTGCAACGGCGCCCGCGGCTCGGAGGAGAACACTTTCGCCGGCACCGCCCAGGTGCTCGTCCAGCACGGCGTGCCGGCGGTGATCGCCATGCAGTCGGAGGTGATGGACGAGACCGCCTGCAGCTTCGCCGAGAAGTTCTACCAGGCGCTCGCCGCCGGCCTGCCGGTCGACGCCTGCGTCGGCGAGGTGCGCCGCGCTCTCGCCGCCGAGCGCAATCCGGAGTGGGGCACGCCGGTGCTCTATCTCCGTGCCACCGACGGCCGGCTCTTCGCCCTCGACGGCGGAGATTCCTAAGGACTAAACCTTTCCGACGAAAAGGAAATCTATCAGGTTGTCGGGCTGCAACACCAACCGAAAGGAGAGCATCATGATCAGTAATAATTCCCCCCAAACGTCCGCCGAGCCGCAGGCTCAACAACCCCAGGCCGAGGCTGGAAAGGTCGCTCCCGCCCTCGACCCGCGGACCCCCATCGAAGTGGCGTCCACGGGGACGGGTACGATGAACGATCCGGCCGGATCGGATAACAAGCCGCCGAATGCGTACGATCTCGACCTCCTCGCCTGATGGAGATCCTGCTGCTGACAGGGCTCGATGGACATTTTCCGGCGAGCCCTGTCAGCGCCATTCGCCCTGAAGCGTGAAGCCGGCCCAGTAGTAGGGAGCGTGCCAGGCCGCCTGGCGCCGGATCGCGTCCTGGGCCGCTCGCAAGGCGGCGGCGGGAGAGAGGCCCTCCACCAGGATGCCGCGGTAAAAGAGCCGCATCAGCTCGACGGTCACCCGGTCGTTGACGTTCCACAGGCTCACCAGCACCCGCTCGGCGCCGGCGTAGAAGAAGCCGCGGGTCATCCCCATGAGGCCCTCTCCCCGCAGCTCCCGGCCGAGGGCCGACTCGCAGGCGCTCAGCACGACGAGGTCGGCGCGGAGGTCCAGCTCGTAGATGTCGGCGAGATAGAGGAAGCCGTTCGCCGCCGGCCGGCCGCGGCCGTCGAGCTGGGCGAGGACCAGCCGGCCGCCGCCCGGGTCGCCGGCGGCGAACGAGCCGTGGGTGGCGAAGTGCAGGAAGTGGTAGTCGTAGAGCGGTGCGCGGAGGACGGCCTGTCGGCTCGCCGCCTCGC
>DATARD010000368.1:0-8304 GCA_036264355.1 Thermoanaerobaculia bacterium | reverse complement strand
CGGCGCCTTTGCGGCGCCGTCCTCCAACCTGATTCGAGATCAGATCGTGCAGCCTGGGCAGATCGAGCACTTCGTGGCCTGGTGGGCGCTATGGCCTCCGGCCACCTCCCGGAGCTCGGCGTCCGCGAGCCTGCGCAGGGTCTCCTTGGAAAGGATGAGCTTCTTGGGCGTCGCCTTCTTCTGCATGTGAACCTCCTTGTCGAGTCGGCCTCAAGAATCAGAGTGCGGGCAGACCTGGGAGAGCGAGACAGGGGAGCGCTGACGCCAGAGCGTACCTCGGCCTATCGCCGGCCGTAGATGGCTTCGTGGACGGCGCCGCACTTCTTGGCGAGGTGGATACGGCCCTGGGCGAGGAGCCGGCGCAAGCAGACCGAGATGGCGCGGCCGTCGACCGGGTGACGCAGCTTGGTGGGGAAGCGCTCATTGAGCTCCTGGGCCACACCCGAGGGCGTGAAGGTCTCGGCCGGACCCTTGGTCTCGATCAGCCGGGCGACCAGCTTCGTCAGGAGAGAGCCGCCCTCCAGAGGGGAAGCGCCCCCTCTGGAGGGACGTCCTCTAACAGGGAGGGTTGAAGCTCACGGGGCAGCAGACCGTCGCGTAGCAGGACATGTCGGCGGTGTTGCACGGGGGGACGGTCGGCCCGGGGGCGACCCCCGCGGCCAAGCCGTCGAGCTGCCGGGAGTCGAGGCGGCTCAGGGTCTCCTGGGAGAGGCTGAGCTTACGGACTTTCTTCTTCTTCATCGAGTCTCCTTTCGGCGCCAGAGCGCGAGATCCGTATCGCCGCTCAGGGTTGGATCGTGGGCAGGCAGACGCACTGGCAGTTGACCAGCCCGCATTGCTGACCGTGCTGATGGCAGTAGGAGCACAGGTCGGGCGGGCAGGTGAAGATGCAGGCTTGGACGGGAGCCGGCGCGCTGCCCGCGAGGACGGCGACCAGCAGCAAGAACAGGGCGAGAGCAAGCTTTCTGAGCTTCAAGAGCGTTCCTTTCCGGGCCATGAAAGCTTCAGGCCTCCAAGAATGAGGTGTGCCGCTGGCGCCAAAACGCGCCGCGGGAGCCGTAGCGTAAGGTGCCAGGTCGGGTTAGAAGTCAGCGTATCCGCAGATACGTCGCATTGCCTGGCGATACGTCGCAAAGTTTGCTGATACGGCGCATTGTTCTCGGATACGTCGCATAGACTCTGAATATGACGCGAAGGCTGTCGGTATGCCGCGAAATCTTAAGCTATGACGCGTTCTCTGGAGATATGACGCGATATCCGGCGATCGGTCGCGATGTCTGGCGTTATGTCTCGAAGTCTCCGGCTATGCCGCGATGTCCCGAGATATGTCGCATTGTCCGTGGATATACCGCAAAGTCTGGGGATGGGAGGCAACTCAACGGGAGACGTCGCGATCCGCGGGCCGAGTGGGCCAGGTGGCGGGATGGCCTTGGACGCCGGCTCGACATCGCCTCCTCAGCGAATCCTCAGCCAATCTTCAGGACGGCTCCGCCGCGCCGGCTGCATCCTGGCGCCGAAAGGAGCCATCATGAAGCCGATTCTGCTCGTCCTGATGGTCATCGCCGCCTCCGCAAGCGATCTCGCTCACGAGGTCGCGCTGACGCGGGAGATGATCGAAGACGCCGCCATCCGCTATGACGACGAGGGGTTGCGCCTCGGGCGGGAACGGGCCGCCCGGCTGGCGGCCGAAGGCGAGGCTGCCGGCGACACCCGGCTCGCGCGCGATGCGCACACCCTCATCGCCCTCTCCGCGTGGGCGCAGGTCTACACCGGCCATAACCCGCTCGCGGCGCTGCGGCGCATCGCCGAGGAGGGGAGCCGCCACGCCGACCGCGCCGCGGCGTTGGACGAGCGCTTCCCCGACGCGCTCGTGCTCGCCGCGGCGCTGCGCGGCTCGACGTTCATGCTCGGAGTGGGTTCCCCCGAGAAGCGCACGGCGATGATCGACCTGCTCAAACGGGCTCTGGCGGCGGACTCCGCTGCGACTCCGGTGGGCGTGCTCAACGGTCTGGCGCGGTCGATCGATCCGGCCGGACCGGCGCGTCCGGAGGGCATTGAAGTCTACGCCGGCCTCGTGCGGCGTCTCGACGCCCGCCGGGGTGCCGACAACGCCCGCCCCGGCTTTTGGGACCTGCAAGCGCGCGCCTGGTACGCGGTGGTGCGGCTGCAGAACCTGGCGCCGGACATCGCCCCGATCCGCGCCGACGTGGCGCGCCTCACGGCCATGAGGCCGGATTCCGAGCTCGCCCGCGAGTTGGCCGCCCGGGTCGAGCACCGTTCCTGGGCGCCGGCCGCTGCCGTGAGCGCGCTGGCCTGGCAGCCGCTCGGCAGCGACGCGGCGGGGGATGGCGCCCAAGCCGCGGCGCCCGACCTGCGCGCGCTGGCCTTCGCGCGCGATCCGCAGCGCGTCTGGTTCCGCCTGGCCTTCGAGCGGGATCTGCCGCCGTCGTTCGGCCTCAACGTCGTCATCGATCGCGACGGCGACCCGGGAGATGACGCCGCATGGTGGGGCAAGGGGTCGCACTTCCGTTTCGACCGCCTGGTGACGGCCTGGGTGGTGCGCGAGGGCGATGGCTACTTCGGGCGGGTCGGGGTCACCGACGCCATGGGAGCGGTTGCCGGGCGGTTGGAGAAGCTCACCACCGACGTCGCCCTGCGCCTGGGTGAGGATGGCAAGAGCGTCATGGTCGGGGTTTCCGTCTCGGTGCTCGACCTCACGCCGCAGGCCAGGGTGATCGCCGCCGCGGGCACGAACCTGACGTGGAACGACGACCTCACCGCTCCGGCCGGCGAGGGCATCGCGCTTCCTGCTCAGTAGGCGGTTGCGCCGAGACCGGCGCGGCGGGCGAGCGCGAGGAACTCTGCGTCGTGACGAAGCGCCGCGAAGGCCGGATGCACCGTCATCCACAGGGTCATGGGCTCGCGCCGCTCGACCGCTTGCCGGAGCAGCGCGAGCGCCCGGTCGCGCCGCCCGGCCTGCGCCGTGTAGACCGCGAGCACGAAGCGGGGCAGGCCGTGCTGCGCGCCGGACTCCGCCCAGGTGTCATACACGCCGCGCAGCCCCCCGGCCGCGTAAGCCGCCTCGCTCCTCTGGACGAAGGCCGGGGGCATGCCGGAAGCGGCGAGCCCGCGGTGCAGCTCCGACCACGCCTCGGTCTCCCGCCCGGTGGCGTCGAGACACTTGACCAGCGACATCGTCGCGCTGCCGTTGGCCGGATCGAGGCGGAGCGCCTCGCTCAGGTCGCGCTGCGCCGCCGCCGCGTCGCCGGCGAGCAGCTCGACCCAGCCGAGGTCCGCGAAGGTGGACGAGGAGGTCGGCGCGAGCTCGGCCGCCACGCGCGTGTGGGAGACCGCTTCCCGGAAGCGGCCGTTGACCGCCAGCAGGTAGCTGTAGCGCCGCCGCACGCTGGGGATCGTCGGGTCGAGCTCGATGGCGCGGCGGAAGCTCTGCTCGGCGGCCGCCATGTCGCGGTCGAGCACGAGCTCGACGGAGGCACGGGCGGCCTGGCCGAGAGGCGACCGCGGGTCGAGCTCGAGCGCGCGCGCCGCCTCGTGGCGGGCCTCCCTCTCGGCGGCGGTCACGACCTGGCTCCACTCCATGCGGCGGACGAGCGCTTCGGCGAGAGCGGCGTGCGGCTCGGCGAACCGCGGCTCGCCGGCGATGGCGCGCCGGAACTCCTCGATCGCTTTGTCCAGGTCGGCGAGAGTCCGCCGGTCGCTGAAGAAGAGCCCGCGCGCCTGGGCGCGCAGCACGGCTTGCGTCCTGGTCATCGACGGCAGCGGAGCGGGCCGGCGCAGGAGCATCCAGACGCAGGCCGCGGAGACCAGGAGCAGCAACGCGAGCAGGGAGGCCACGGCCACCGCGGACCGTGGAGCGGCGGCCGGTTCTTCGCCGGCAGGCTCGGGCCGGTCGAGCGGCGCGATCCAGCGATAGCCGCGGCCGCGCACTGTCTCGATGAAGCGAGGCGCGCGGGCGTTGTCGCCGAAGGCTTGGCGCAGCGCGTGAACGGCCACCGTCACCACGTCGGAGGTGACGAACCTGCCGCCCCAGACCGACTCGATGAGCTGCTCGGCCGAGACCACCTCGCCGGGCCGGCCGGCGAGCAGCACGAGGAGGTCGCAAGCCTTGGGCTCGAGGCGCGTCGTGCGGCCGCTCGCGTCGGTGACCGAGCGCAGCAGCGGATCGACCTTGCAGCCCAGCGCGGTGAACGACATGGCCAGAGTTTATCCAACGGGGAGAAGGTCCGCCACCGGCGCTTCCGCCTGGGAGCCTGCGAGGCAGAAAGGTCATAGGCAGCGTTGGCGGCCGGCGGTTGGAAAAGCAGGGACTTCAGGGACAACAGGGACTTCAGGGACACTAAAAAGGCTCGAGAGCAGAGCTTTCCTCGTCCCTGGTGTCCCTGCTGTCCCTGAAGTCCCTGACCTCGGCTTTCTGCGCAGGCTCCTATAGTGCAACCCATAAGTGCCAGCCTGCCCATAGGTGCCGCTTTGCGCCTGAAAACGGCTGGCACCCTCCGCGGGGACGAGGCGGGGAAACGGGTGGCACCTAACCGGGAGCCCACGGCGGAGCACCGCCCGCAGTTGCTCTGCTCCTTTCCTGCTTGACCGTCACCGAGACACTGCTATATGGTACATCCTTACGACACTTTCACTGTCGCCGGTTCATCTGATTCCGCACCGGGGAGGAGCGCATGTCCATTGGTAATGCGGGCGATGTACGCCCGAGCGTCGTCGGTGGCTGGGAGGTCCTGAGCTACCTGGGGGAAGGGGCTTCGGCGAAGGTCTACAAGGCGCAGAAAGACGGCAAGATCGCGGCGCTTAAGATCTACAACGAATTGATCATCCACCGGTCCGGTGAGCAGCAGCAGATCGCGCGCATCGAGCGCCAGCTGGAGCTGGTCGATCACGGCCACCCCAATCTGGTTCCCATCCTCGGCGGCGGCCGGGACGAGAACAACGTGATCTACCTCGTCATGGGATACATCCGTGGCGAGCCCCTGAACCGCGCCAAGGCAAGCATTCCGATCGAACGGATCCGGCCGATCCTGGCGCAGGTCGCCGAGGCGGCCCATTTCCTCGAGCGCAAGGACTTGGTCCATCGCGACATCAAGCCGGCCAATATCGTGACCGATACAGCCTTCCGCCGCGCCGTCCTGCTCGATCTCGGCGTCCTCCGGCCGGTCGAGGGCCTCGGCTTCACCAGCGATCACAAGGCGGCTCGCCCCTTCGTCGGCACCACCCGCTACAGCCCGCCGGAGTTCCTCCTCGGCCAAGAAGGCACCAGCGTCGAGGGCTTCCGGGCGGTGACTTTCTATCAGCTCGGTGCAGTGCTCCACGACATGATCACCGGCGCGATCATGTTCCAGCACGTCGACGACGACAACTATCCGAACCTGGTCTCCGCGGTACGGGACGGGCACCCGCAGATCCGGCCCGAGGCCCTACGACCGGACGTGCCCGATGCGCTGCGCGTGCTGGCCAACCACTGCCTGGATCCCAACCCCGAATCGCGCTTGAAGAACGTCACCTGGGAGCACTTCAAGTGCCGCCGGCTGGCACGCAAGCCGACGGTGATCTTCCTCTACTCGGGCGGCACCATCGGGTCGGACACCTCGCCCGACCTTGGCGACGAGCGCCGCCTGAGGAAGACCGATCCGCGAAACGAGCGCCTGCTCAAGGCTTACGATGCGCGGCTACGCCGCGACTATCGCCAACTCACCGGCGCGGGAGAAGAACTCCCCTTCGCTTTCCGCTGGAAGTCCCTCGACCGCCAGAGCCAGCTGCTGAGCGAGAACGCCGACAGCGACACTTGGAACGCCATTGCGCGAGGCGTCCAGGAGGTGTTGAAAGACGCCCTGCCGGTCGGCGGGCCGCCGGGGGTGCCGCCGCGCGAGACCCGCGACGGGGACTACGTCCTAGGCGCCATCTTGCTGCACGGTACCGATACCCTGGCTTACACGGCAGCGGCCCTGGCGCTGAGCCTGGTCAACCTGCCGTGCCCGATCGTGGTCACCGGCTCCAATCAGCCGCCGAACGAGAACACCATCCTCGAGCGCGACCTGGTGCTCAGCAAGTCGGACGCCTGGAAGAACATGCTCTCGAGCGTACTGTTCCTGGAGACCTTCGGCCACCGATTCACCGAGGTGTTCGTCTGCTTCGGGGCGACGGTTCACAATGCCGTGAACCTGCGGAAGACCGCCCTCGATCGAATCCCGATGCGCTCGGAGGTGGAGGCCGAGTTCCTCAAGGAGCCCTATGCCTACCGGAACCAGAGCCTTCAGCAACAATATATGTTCCGCGCCATCGACGGCGTCTACTGCAACAACTTCTATCCGATGCGCGGCGGGGTCAGCTACGACGCGCTAATCAACGACCGTAACGATGAGAACAAGCACGTCCGGCAGACGCCGTTCGGCGCTAACCGGCCGCTCGCCCGGTCGCAGTTCTCGGCGGCCGTGCTGTCGGTCGGCGTGACGCCCATCGCCATGGTGCCCGAGTCGATTCCGGAAGGAACCCGGGTGGTGATTCTCGAGTGCTACAACTCCGGCACGTTCCCAACGGTGGAGGGCCACAAGTTCACCGCGTTCCTGGCGCGGCTGATGGAGAGCAGCATCCCGGTGGCCCTGGTCGCTCGCCATGGCCTGGTGCCGTCCGAGGAGCATTACGAGCTGCAGAAGATCGACGGCGTAGAGCTGCCGGTGATCCGACTCTTCGGCATCATCCTGGAGACGGCTTCTCCGATGCTGTCGATCGTGGTGAACGAGATCAAGGACTCCGACTGGTCGCCGGGCTCGCCGGGCTCGCACCTCGAGCTGCTGCATCATCGGGTCGAGATCCTCAAGCGCGCGATCCGCCGGTGGCAGATCAATACTCCCAACATCCTGCAGGCGGTGCTCGGCAACATCCTGGACAACGTGAGCCAGCGGCAGGCCATCACGCACGAGTTGAACAAGGAGAACCTCGATTACCACGGGCTGGTGCAGGGCCTCTTCGCTGAGGCGCGCGGGAAAGCGGCGCGTTCGCGGGGGCTGACTGCGATCACCGGCGACAAGCCGACGACCACCTTCTTGCGCCCGCACTTCCTGTGGACGCTCCTCGAGTACATGCGGCCGTTCGAGGTTGCGAGGAGCGGCCCGGACGGATTCTCCGTACTGAACGAGATGGGCTTCACGTGGGGGGAGCAGGCCTTGCGGAGCCTGGGCCCGACGAGAGCGAGAGAGGATTACACCTCCTTTTCCCGTCTCGATGCCCCGCTGCAAGACACGCTGGAGAGCCGCGCCCGGGGTACGGTCAGTGGGCTGTGCAACATCCTCAAGAAGTTCGGCGTCGCCGAGGTCGATGGTCACTTGACCCTGCTGCCGCCGCAGAAGGCCCTAGGCGAGACGGAGTGGTCGCTGAAGCTGAGCGTCGAGAGCAAGAAGCATGGCCGGGTGCTGCGGGACGACGAGCGATATGCCGTGATCGGAACGACGAAGCGTGAGCGGAGCTTCCTGAACCGGCTCCTCGAAGGCTGCGACCTGACGCTGTTCGACAAGGAGTGCTTGAACAGCGTCCTGGAGGAGTATCGGAAGATGCAGGACCTGACCTGGAAGGCGAGGGCTTCGGCCCTGGACTGGTTTCTCGTCGGCGTGTTCAAGGCGGCTTCTTGCGAGCTCCTGCGCGAGCTGCTGATCGATCCCTGGATCTGGCGCTGCAGCACGTCCGGCGAGCGGCACCGGCGGGCGCTGAGGCAGTCGGTGGTGGTGGACGTCGTGCTGGCGGACAACGACCTGCTGCGACTCGACTATCATTACCGGGGGCGGGGAATCGTCGAGCTCGACCCGGTCTCCGGCGACGGCGAGTTTCCCTAGCGGGGGAGTCTGGAGCCGGTCAACGTCTTCGACCTCGAGGCGATCGCCCGCAAGAAGCTGACCCCGACGCCGACGCCTACTACGCGGAGGGCGCTTAGGACGAGGGGGCGATCGTGGGTGGCCATGGGACGCGACGGAGCTGGACGCCGGTCCGGCAGCCGGGAAGAGGTGCCTCGCGCCAGGCCAAGCCTGGGAAGGGAGGAAGGAACATGCAGTAGACAGAACCGGAGACCCTTCGTAGTGGACCCAGTAGGTCCGAGTCCTACCCGGCAAGGGTTGGCCACCCACCGGAAGCGAGTCTTGCAAGCCTGGGGGTAACTCCATGGCTGAGAAGCGTAGACAGCGAGTGTGCAGGCCGTGGTAATCAGCCTCGAGAGATCAAGATCGGGGAGCCGACGTTGTGGCACCGGCGGAAGGCAACATCCTCGACGCCGTATTTGGCCTGGCGTCGAGG
>DATARD010000217.1:0-8781 GCA_036264355.1 Thermoanaerobaculia bacterium | reverse complement strand
TCCCGAGACCCCCGGGGGGAAGCGCCCCCCAAACCGGCCAAAATGGCCTATGCGAAAGCGCTCCCCGCCGGAGATGGCTGCAAAACTAAGGGCCGCCGGGCTCTGAGCCGGGTAACTGCGGAATCGCTGTCGCGGCGCCGGCCGGCATGAGGGTGGGCCGTCCCTCTGCTACAATCCGCCGCCATGAGTGAGAGACAGATCCGCATCCTGATCGCCAAGCCGGGCCTGGATGGGCATGACCGGGGCGCGAAGGTGGTGGCGCGCGCGTTGCGCGATGCCGGATATGAGGTGATTTATACGGGGCTGCGCCAGACGCCGGAGCAGATCGCCGCGGCGGCGGTGCAGGAGGACGTCGACGCGGTGGGGCTGTCCATCCTTTCGGGAGCGCACAACGCGCTGCTCCCCGAGGTGATCCGGCTGCTCAAGGAGCAGGGGGCCGAAGACATCCTGGTGTTCGCCGGCGGCATCATCCCGGAGCAGGACATCCAGGTGCTCAAGGGAGCCGGGATCGATGAGATCTTCCTTCCCGGGACCTCCACGAAGGACATCGTGCGCTACCTCGAAGCTCGCTTCAAGGCCGCCTGAGCGTTCCTAACCCCTGCACAGAGAACGGTTTGACGGCGTACCGTCCGCGGTGTTACGGTAGCGGTCGTACGATTCGGAGGGGAGTATGAGCAGAAAGATCCTGCTGGCCGACGACAGCGTCACCATCCAGAAGGTGATCGAGCTGACGTTCATGGATGAGGACTATGAGGTCAAGGCGGTCAGCAACGGAGACGAGGCGCTGGCGGCCTTGCCCGAGGTGCGCCCGGATTTCGTCATCGCCGACGTCCACATGCCCGGCGCGAACGGCTACGAGGTCTGCCGGCGTTCCAAGGAGATGCGCCCCGACGTTCCGGTGCTCCTCCTGGTCGGCACGTTCGAGCCGTTTGATGAAGGCCAGGCGCGGGCGGCGGGCGCGGACTCCTTCCTGAAGAAGCCTTTCGACTCGCAGGAGCTGCTGCAACGCGTCCAGGACCTCTTGACCTCGCGGGCCGGCGCGCCGCCGCCGCTGCCGCCGCCGTTGCCGTCGCGGCCGTTCGACATCCAGGAGCCGCCGCCGACGCTGGAGCTCGATGCGACCCCGTTCCGGCCGGTGGCCGCCGAGCCGGATTGGGGCGCGTTCCAGCTCGAGCCCGAGCCGCAGCCGTCGGCGCCTCTCGGCGCGACGCCGTTCCTGGAAGACGAGAGCCCCTTCGTGCTCGAAGACGAGCGCGGCGCCTATCCGGTGGAGGAGCCCCCGGTCCTGCCGATGGGACCGGAGGGCGAGTCGCTGTTCGACTTCGGCAGCCCGGCGAGCCCGGTCAACCCGGCATCGGCCCACGCGCACGCCGACGAGCCGTTGCCGGCCCTCCCCGACATCGACTTCGGAGAGCCGCTCCCCGCCGCATCGCATACGCCCGCCGGTTTCGACGCGACCTGGAGCGGTGAGGAGACCGCGCCGGACGAGCACTTGAGCTTGGCGGACAGCGCCCTTCCCCCGACCCGCGCGTACACCACGCCCATGGCCGCCTCGCTGCCCGCGATCGACCATCCGCCGATCGAGCACCCGCCGGTCGAGCGTCCGCCGCTGCCGCCGACGACTCCTTTGGTTCCGCCTCCGTTCTCCGCCAGTACGCCGGCCGCCGCCGCTCCCTCGGGAGCCTTCGCGGCGCCGACTCCTCCTCCTCCGCCGCCGCAAGTCGGCAGCGTCACGACCAACGGCGGCCCGCTCAGCGACGTGGACGTCGACCGGATCGCCCGCCGGATGGTCGAGCTGATGGGCGACAAGGCGGTGCGGGACGTGGCCTGGGAAATCGTCCCCGATCTCGCCGAGGTCGTCATCCGCGCCCGCCTGCGCGAGCTGGAGAGCCAGGTAGAGAGCTCTGCCGAGTGACGGCGGAGATGGATAAACGCTTCGAGCCCCGAAGCTACGAGCAGACCTGGCAGAGCCGCTGGTCCGAGATGGGCATTTTCCGCGTCGAGGTGCCATCCGACAAGCCGTCGTTCTGCATCATGATTCCGCCGCCGAACGTCACCGGCAAGCTGCACGTCGGTCACGCTCTGCAGTCGACGGTTCAGGACCTGCTCACCCGCTGGCGCCGGATGCAGGGTTACAACGCCCTCTGGCTGCCGGGCACCGACCACGCCGGCATCGCCACCCAGCTCATGGTCGAGCGCCAGCTCGCCGGCGAAGGGATCAACCGGCGCGATCTCGGCCGCGAGAAGTTCATCGAGCGGACCTGGGAGTGGAAGCGGCAGTACCACGGCAGCATCCGCCGCCAACTCGACCTCCTCGGCGCGAGCTGCGACTGGAGCCGCGAGCGCTTCACCCTCGACGCCGATCTCAACCGCGCGGTACGCGAGTCGTTCGTCCGCCTCTACCGCGAAGGGCTCATCACCCGCGGCGAATACCTGGTGAACTGGTCGCCCGCCCTCGGCACCGCCGTCTCCGACCTGGAGGTGGAGTCGAAGACGGTGCAGGGCAAGCTCTACCACATCGCCTACCCGGTCGAAGGGAGCGGTCCGGACGGGGAGACGATCGTCGTCGCCACCACCCGGCCGGAGACGATGCTCGGCGACACCGCCGTCGCCTTCCACCCGGACGACGAGCGCTACCGCCATCTGCACGGCAAGGCGGCTTTGCTTCCCCTGGTGGGTCGGCGATTGCCGTTCGTGGCCGATCCGCTGGTGGACAAGGAGTTCGGCACCGGTCTGGTGAAGATCACGCCGTTCCACGATCCGTTCGACTTCGAGCTGGCGCGGCGGCACGGGCTGCCCGGCATCTCGGTGATCGACCGCGAGGGCAAGATGTCCGCCGAGGCCGGCGCGGACTTCGCCGGCCTCGACCGCTTCGCGGCGCGCACCAAAGTCGTGGACCGGCTGCGTTCCGAAGGCTCGCTGGTGAAAGTCGAGGACCACGTCCACAACGTCGGCCACAGCCAGAGGAGCGGCGAGCCGATCGAGCCGCTGGTCTCGACGCAGTGGTTCTGCGACGTCTCCGGCATGGCCGCGCAGGCGCTCGAGGTCGTGCGCGACGGCCGCCTGAAGCTCCTCCCCGAATCGTGGGACAAGACCTGGGAGCACTGGCTGTCCAACATCCGGCCGTGGTGCATCTCCCGCCAGCTCTGGTGGGGGCATCAGATTCCGGCCTGGTATCTGGATGACGGCGAGGACAGGCGTTGCTTCGTGGCGCACAGCGTCGAGGACGCGGCGCGGGAAGCCGGCGTCGAGCCGGGCCGGCTCACCCAGGACCCCGACGTGCTCGACACCTGGTTCTCGTCCGCCCTGTGGCCGTTCTCGACCCTCGGCTGGCCGGACGACACGCCGGACCTGCGGGCGTTCTATCCCACCGACTTCCTGGTCACCGCCTACGACATCCTGTTCTTCTGGGTGGCGCGGATGGTCATGTCCGGTCTCCACTTCATGGGCGACGTCCCCTTCCGCACTGTGCATCTGACCGGCCTGGTGCGCGACGCCGAGGGCGTCAAGATGTCGAAGACCAAGGGCAACGTGCTCGATCCCGAGGAGCTGGTGAACGAGTATGGCGCCGACGCCCTGCGTTTCACCCTGGCGTCGCTCGACAGCCCGGGGCGCGACATCCCGCTCAATACGGACCAGATCGCCGGCTACCGCGCGTTCGGCAACAAGATCTGGAACGCCACCCGCTTCGCCCTCTCTCGGGTCGGCGAGGCGCAGGTCCAGAAGACCCTGGATCCCGCAGGATTGGCGGCGCCCGAGCGCTGGATCCTGTCCCGTCTGTCCGGTGTGGCCCACGAGGTCGGCGAGCGGCTCGAAACCTTCCGCTTCGACGAGGCGTGCAGCCGGCTCTACCACTTCTTCTGGGGCGACTTCTGCGACTGGTACATCGAGCTGTCCAAGCCGGCCCTGTTTTCCGGAGAATCCGGTGACGCGCCGCGTCCGCGGGTGGCGGAGGTGCTGCTCACCGTGCTCGACCGCAGCCTGCGCCTGCTCCACCCGGTGATGCCGTTCCTCACCGAGGAGCTGTGGCAGCGCCTGCCGGGCCATGAGGCGATCCACCCCACCACGATCTGCCTGGCGCCCTATCCGCAGGTCGAGCCGGCGTGGAGCGCTCCGGAGATCGAAGCCGGCATGGACGCCCTGATGGCGGTGGTCACCCGCGTGCGTGCCCTACGCACCGAGATGGGCTTGGCGCCCAAGGCCAAGCTGGATCTTCATCTCGCCGCCCAGGACGCCGGCGTCGGCCGTCTGCTCGCCGAGCAGGAGACGCTGATCCGTTTCCTCACCCGGGTCGAGCAGATCGCCTGGGGTCCGGCTCCGGAAGGCGCACGGCGCGACGTCGTGGCCGGCGTCGAGGTCGGCGTTGTCTCGGTAGAATCGGGTGTCTCGGGCGGCGCGCAGGAGATGAGCGCCGACGAGCGCCGCCGGCTGGACAAAGAGCTGGAGAAGCTGGACACCGAGATCGCCCGCTCCGAAGAGCGGCTGAGCAACGAGCAATTCCTGTCCAAGGCGCCGGCCCAGGTCGTCGAGACCGGCCGCGCCAAGCTGGCCGAGATGAAAGAGCGGCGCGCCAGCCTACGCGCCAGCCTGGGAGCCTGAGGCGCACCGTGGATCCATTTACCGCATACCTCGCCGACCTCGAACGGTCGCGGCGTGAGAGCGGCAATCCCGGGCCGGAAAACCTCGTCGCCGTCTGCTCGATCAGCTCGACGAATCACCTCGCCCGCGAGGTCGTGGCCGAGTATGAGAACGAGGCGCAGGCCCTGCAACCGACCCTGATCCTCGCCTACGAGCAGAGCGGTGGCCGCGGCCGGCAGGGCAGGAGCTGGAGCAGCCCCGCCGGCAAGGGCCTCTATGCCACCCGCGTGCTGGCAGTGGAGGACGTCGAAGCTTTGCAGACTCTCCCGCTCCTCGTCGGGGTCGGGCTCTGCCGGGGAGTCTCTCAGCATCTCCGGCCTCTGGGCATGGCCTGCCGCCTCAAGTGGCCCAACGACCTGATCGTCGAGACGGCGGAGGGCCGCCGCAAGATCGGCGGCATCCTCATCGAAGCGCTGGTCCGGCCGGGAGAAGGCGCCGCGGCGCTGATCGGCTTTGGCATCAACCATGGCCACCAGCCCGATGAGCTGCCCGGCTACGGAACCTCGGCGCAGCTTCTCGGCGACCGCTCCCCCCTGACGCGCTGGACCTGGGACGTGGTGGCGGCGCTCGAACGGGAGCTGGAGCACCTGGGAGATGTGACTTACGCCTTGGCGGCCTACAGCGAGCATACCGTGCACCGGACGGGCGAGCCGATCTCCGCCCGCGTCGGGGACGGCGTCGTCGAGGGCCGCTTCGCCGGCTTCGACGAGCGCGGGCGCCTGCTTCTCGACCGGGACGGCGAAGAGCTGCGGCTCACCGCCGGAGAGGTGATCGAATGACCGATGTTGGCAAGAAGCGTCCGCGGCAGGGAGAGCTTTCCGAAGGGCTGGTGGTGCTGGTCGACGTCGGCAACACCAACACGGTGTTCGGCATCTACCAGGGCGACGAGCTGATCGAGAGCTTCCGGCTCTCCACCGACACCGAGCGCACGGCCGACGAATACGGCTCGCTCCTCCTGCCGCTGTTCACCCGGCGCGGCGTCGATCCCACCGCGGCCGACGCGGTCGTGATCTCCTCCGTGGTGCCGCCGCTCCACCTGACCCTCGACCACCTGGCGCGGAAGTACTTCGGCAAGAAGCCGCTGTTCATCGAGCCGGGAGTGCGCACCGGCATGCCGATCCGCTACGACAATCCCACCGAGGTGGGCGCCGACCGGGTGGTCAACGCGGTGGCGGCGCGCGAGCGCTACGGCGCGCCGGTGATCGTGGTCGATTTCGGCACCGCCACCACCTTCGACGTGGTCAACGCGGCGGGGGAGTACGCCGGCGGCATCATCTCCCCGGGCATCATGATCTCCGCCGAGGCCCTCTTCGCCCACGCCTCCCGCCTCTACCGGGTCGACGTGCGCAAGCCCAACGAGCTGATCGGCAAGAACACGGCCGGCGCGATGCAGGCCGGCATCTACTACGGCTACATCGGCCTCGTCGACGGCATCCTCGAGCGCCTGCTCGCCGAGATCCCCGGCGTCAAGACCGTCGTCGCCACCGGCGGCCAGGCCGAGCTCATCGCTTCCGGCTCCAAGTACATCCGCGAAGTCGACCAAATGCTCACCCTGGTCGGTCTGAAGCTGATCTACGACCGGAATCGCTCGTAGCAAGCCGGGTCCATGGATGTTCGAGAGAGCTATGACTCCGCGGCGGAAGCCTACGCCGAGCATCTCGCCGCGGAGCTCGACCAGAAGCCACTCGATCGCCATCTCCTGAACTGGTTTGCCGAAGCAACGGCCGGCCGTGGCCTCGTCGCCGACCTTGGCTGTGGTCCCGGTCATATCGCTCGATATCTGCATGACCAAGGGGTCCAGGTCGCCGGTATCGATCTCTCTCCTGAAATGATCCGCGTGGCGGCGAGCCTCAACCCCGGCCTCGACTTCCGGACCGGTGACATGAAGCAGCTCGACCTGCCGGACGCCAGCCTTGCGGGCGCCGTCGCGTTCTATTCGATCGTGCATTTTGATTCGTCGGAGCTCGACCCGATTCTGCGGCAAGTGCGGCGAGTCCTGGAGCCGGGCGGATTGTTCCTCTTGGCGTTTCATGCCGGATCTCAGGTGGTCCACCTCGACGACCTGTTCGGCGCGGCCGTCTCTCTGGACTTTCGTTTTCACGTGCCGAGCGAAGTCATCGCCGCGCTCCAGTCGGCTCACTTGAAGGTGATCGAGCACACCGAGCGTGAGCCGTATGAGGGCGCGGAATATCCAAGCCGCCGTTGCTACCTTCTCGCGACCACGGCCTGACCGACCATCCGCCTGGCCTCGGCGACTGTCCGCCTGACCTCGGCGATCGTCCGCCTGACCTCGGCGATCGTCCGCCTGACTTCGGAGACTGTCCGCCTGACTTCGGCGACCGTCCGCCTGACTTCGGCGACTGTCCGCCTGACCTCGGCGATCGTCCGCCTGACTTCGGCGATCGTCCGCCTGACTTCGGCGAGGGTCCGCCTGACCTTGGCGACCGTCCGCCTGACCTCGGCGACCGTCCGCCTGACTTCGGCGAGCGTCCGCCTGACCTCGGCGATCGTCCGCCTGACTTCGGCGACCGTCCGCCTAGCCTCTGCGAGCGTCCGCCTCACATCGGCGCGGGTCCGCCTCACGTCTGCGAGCGTCCCCCTCACGTTCACCGTCTTCGAGCTCACGTTCACCGTCTTCGAGCTCACGTTGACCGTCTTCGGTCTCACGTTCACCGTCTTCGGTCTCACCTGCCCCGTCGCCCGGCTCTCGCTCTCATCCTCGGATCTGTGGTGCTCCGTCCGACGGCCTTGTCGATCGGGCGGCCTTCGTTCGTCGTTAGGAGGCGCGTATTCACCCATGTCCTTAGTCATCAGATCACCGCTCACGCTCGTGGGTCTCGTGGCCGGCAGCCTCGCTGCGGTTGTCGCGGCTGTTATGAGCTCCAAAGGCAGCCTCCTCGTTGTGGCCGTCTTGTTGCTGCTTCCCGTTGCCACGTCTCTAAGTCAGGCGGGTCGCTTGGCTGCCTCGCTTCAGGGTCTGAAGCGGCGAGCCATCAACGTGGTAGTCTGGGGAGTGCCAATTCGCGGGCCAAAGGGTGCCGAGCTGCGCGTGGAGTCGGTCGGCGCTGTCGGTGCTGGCCTATTGATCTACCTGATGGATGCAGAGGAGGCAAAGACTCTGCTCAAGGTCGCTCAGCCACGATCCTGGCTGGTGGAAGAGGGTCGGGTGGTTATCGGCAAAGCAGCTTACGTCCAATGGGCGGGGAAGAGGCTCGCACAAGTAGAGGGCGTTCCGGCGGTCGCCATCATTTCGGTGACGTCGGGCGTCGCCTGACATGCGCGTGCAGCGGACTCGCTCATCGCCTTCGGCCCTTCGCTCGTCGCTGGCGCGCTACCCGTTGGGCGGACCTGACGCAGTCTTATGACTAACAAGCCACGCGAGCCTCCGACGATTGACCTCAGCGGGGTGCGTCTGCGGCCGCTGCGAAGGGCAGACGCTTCCGCGCTCCTCGGCTATTTGCGGGATCCGGCCGTTACGCAGTTGACCAGTTATCCCGTCGTTTCGGCACCTATGGTCGAGGCCATGATCGAGCGGTATCTGAGCCGCTGGGCGGCGGGCGAGCTCTCCAAGTGGGCAATCGCTCTCCCGCACGATGATCAGCTTGTCGGTACGTGCGGTTTCAACGAGTGGTCCCAGGCACACCGTTGGGCGGAACTGGCATTCGACCTCGCGCAGCCCCACTGGGGCAAGGGGCTCATGCGCCAAGCCGTGGCCGGCCTTCTCGAGTGGACATTCCGCCAAGACGAGATCAATCGCCTGCAGGCGTTCGTAAGGGTCGATAACGGCCGGTCCGTTCGCTTGCTCGAGCGCAGCGGGTTTTTGCGCGAGGGTTGTTTGAGGAGCTATCGCGTGTGCCGGGGGCAACCTTACGACTTCTATGTCTACGGATTGCTTCGCTCGGACTGGGCGGCCAGAAGGCAAGACCTGCAATGAGCTCACCCTTGCACATCACCCCGTTCTCGATCCGGATCGAGGCGGAGATCCTGTCTGACCTCCGAACGCGTATCCGCAACACGCGCTGGCCTGATCAGGCACCAGGCGCGGCCTGGGAGCAGGGGACTGACCTTGAGTACCTTAAATCGCTGCTTGCGTATTGGGCCGACGAGTTCGATTGGCGCACACAAGAGCGCCTGCTGAACACG
>DATARD010000214.1:0-10626 GCA_036264355.1 Thermoanaerobaculia bacterium | reverse complement strand
CGAAGCCGGACAGGATCACCGCTTCCGGCGTGTCGTCGACGATCAGGTCGACGCCGGTCGCCATCTCCAGGGCGCGGATGTTGCGCCCCTCGCGGCCGATGATGCGCACCTCGCGGCCGGCCTGGATGGCGAAGGTCTTCTGCACCCCCTTGAAGCTGGAAGCGATCTCCTCCAGCTTTTCGAGGCGCTTGACGTAGGTCTCCAGCACCTCGCGGCGGGCGCCGGGACGGGCGGCGGAGAGCGCGTCGGCGGCGGTGACCAGCACCGCCTCGACGGTCTGCGGATCGTAGTCGCCGTGGTGGCAGGCCATGGCGTGGACGACGTCCTCGGTCTCGCCGAACTTGCGCAGCAGGTCGATGCCGATCTGGAGATGGGTGCCGTCCATTTCGCGGTCGATCGCCTTGCCGATGTCGTGCACCAGACCGGCGCGGCGGGCGACCTGGATGTTCGCCTTGAGCTCGGCGGCCATGGTGCCGGCGAGGAAGGCGACCTCCTTGCTGTGCTGGAGGCAGTTCTGGCCGTAGGAGGTGCGGTAGCGCAGGCGGCCGAGGAGCTTCACCAGCTCCGGGTGCATGCCGGGAATGGCCAGCTCCAGCAGCGCGGCCTCGCCCTCGGACTGGATCTTCTGCTCGAACTCCGCCTTGACCTTCTCGACCACCTCTTCGATGCGCGCCGGATGGATGCGGCCGTCGGTGATCAGGCGCTCCAAGGCGACGCGGGCCACCTCGCGGCGGAACGGATCGAAGCCGGACAGGATCACCGCTTCCGGCGTGTCGTCGACGATCAGGTCGACGCCGGTCGCCATCTCCAGGGCGCGGATGTTGCGCCCCTCGCGGCCGATGATGCGCCCCTTCATCTCGTCGCTGGGGAGCATCACCACCGACACCGTGGTCTCGGAGACGTAGTCCGAGGCGGAGCGCTGCACGGCCATGCCGATGATGCGCTGCGCCTGCTTGTTGGCCTGCTCGCGGGCTTCGTCTTCGATGCGCTTGACGATGTGCGCGGCCTCTATGCGGGCGTCGTCTTCGAGCAGGCGGATCAGCTCGTCGCGCGCCTGCTGGGCGGTCAGGCCGGCGATCTGCTCCAGCTTGTTCCGTTCCTCGGCGAACATGCGGTCGAGGTCGGACTCCTTCTTTTCGAGTCCCTTCTCGCGCGCCGCGACGGCGCGGTCGAGCTGGCCGAGCTCCTTGTCGCGCTTGCCCAGCTCATCGGTCCGCTTGTCGAGGGTGTCTTCCTTCTGGGTGAGCCGCCGTTCGAGCGCTTCGAGCTCCGAGCGGCGCTTGCGCGACACCGACTCGAACTCGGTGCGCGCCTGCAGAAGCTTCTCCTTGGCCGCGATCTCGGCCTCGCGCAGGCGCGTCTCCCCCTGCCGCTGGGCGTCTTCGACCAGCTTGGCGGCGTCACGGCGCGCTTGCTCGAGCAGGCGGTTGCCCTCCCGACGGAGGGCGATCCACCAGATCAAGGGAACAAGTACCGCGGCGAATGCGATGGCCGCGGACAGAATGATGTATTCGGTCTTCACCGGTGACCCCCTACTCTCGCGAACAGTAGGGGGGGAACGAGTGGATCTGGGAGAAAAACACACCCCCCACGCAGCCGTGTGGGCTGAGCGTTTAGAACCTGAAACGCGCCAGGTGGGTGTCCGCTCCGTGAGCCGTTAGCGTCCTCGTCGATGCGAGGCTGGCACAGGCCACACGGGTAAAAGACTCCCGTGGTTTGAATGTTGGTTCTACAATTGCGGAACCCAACACAAACCACGCAGGGGATGCTGAACCTTTTCCCATCATATCTTGAGCTGGCGATGCCGCCGGCGGTCCCATCTCTTAACCACGCAGGGCCTGCGTTAATTCCTCGGCCAGCGCCGCCACCTTCTCCCTGATCTCGACCCGTTCCCCGTCCTGTCGTTTCTGGATCCGGAACAGCTCGTCTGCAAGATTGAGCGCCGCCAGGATTGCGATCCGTGCCGTATCGGCCGTGCTCGCGTGCTGAGCGACCTCCCGCATCTTGCGGTCTACGAGATCGGCCAGCCCTTGCAGGTACCCAGTATCATCTGTCCCGCGGACGTTGTACACCGCGCCAAAAATCTCAACCGGCGTGTTGGTTGGAGGCATGGCGCAGTTCTCCGCGGGTCGCTCGCTCATCGCCGGCAAGTCAAGTCAGGCCAGCGATTTGGCAAGGGCACTATAGCATAGGTGCCGCGGCCACAAGGGAGCGGGACAGGCGAGGGTAGAATGCCCGGCGATGCCCGGCTATCCAGCCCTCCGCCGCCTGCTGTTCCAGCTCGACGCCGAGACCGCGCACGGCGCCGGCATGGCGGCGCTCCGCGCGCTCCAGGCGCTGCCGCCGCTCGCCGCCGCCCTGCGCCGCCGCAACCTGGTCGACGCCCCGGCTCTGCGCCAGACGCTCTTCGGCCGCACATTCGCCAACCCCGTCGGACTCGCCGCCGGCTTCGACAAGGACGCCCGGGTGGTGCGCGCCCTCGCCGCCCTCGGCTTCGGCTTCGCGGAGGTGGGTACGGTCACGCCGCTGCCGCAACCGGGCAATCCGCGGCCGCGCATGTTCCGCCATGCGGAAGCGGAGAGCGTACAGAATGCTCTTGGTTTCAACAATCGTGGAATGCACGCGGCCCGCGAGCATCTGGAGACGATCTGGCCGGCCGACATCCCGCTGGGGGTCAACGTCGGCAAGAACAAGGTCACTCCGCCGGAAGCGGCGCTCGGCGACTACGAGACGCTGATCCGCACGCTCTCGCCGTTCTGCGACTACCTGGTCGTGAACCTCTCGTCGCCGAACACGCCCGGCCTGCGCGATCTCCAGAACGATTCGTTCGTCCGCGCCGTGCTGGGAGCCGCCCGCGCGCTCACCGCCAAGCCCGTCCTGGTGAAGATCGCGCCGGATCTGACACCGGCCGACGCCGTCCATCTCTCCGAGGTGGCGGTCGACGCCGGCGCCGCGGGCATCGTGGCCACCAACACCACGAACGACTACTCGCTGCTTCCAGGCGCCAAGGACTTCGGCGGCCTCTCGGGCAAGGTGCTCCAGGAGAAGAGCTTCCGGATCTTCGACGCGGTGGCACAGAGTCTCTTCGGCCGCGCCGTCCTAATCAGCGTGGGAGGGATCGACTCGGGAGCGGAAGCCTACCGCAGGATTCGCGCCGGCGCCTCGCTGGTGCAGATCTACACCGCGCTGGTCTACCACGGCCCGGGGTTGCCGCGGCGGATCAACGAGGAGCTGTTGGCGCTGATGGAGCGGGATGGGTTGAAGACGATGGCGGAGGCGGTGGGAGCAGGGCGGTAGGTGCTACACCCCGGCCACGTCCTCCAGGGTCTTGGTCAGCCGCTCGACCCTTTCGCGGACCTCCCGCTTCTCCTCCTCCCAACGCGAGGCGCCGTCGTCCTGGGAGGGGGCGGTGAGGCGCTCTTCCAGCTCCTCGATCCGCCGGTGGAGAGCGGTATTCTCTTCCTTGAGGGCTCGGATGCGCTCGGCCGCGGCGCGGACTTTCGCTTCCAAGGGTTCCAGCCAGTCGGCCGTGCTCATTGGGGCGGCTTCTACGGTGAGGGTCTCGGTCGTCGTCTGCGCCATCGCCATCAGCCCTTCCATCCATAGCGGCGTTCCAGCTCGGCGTCCAGAGCGTGCTGCCGCTCGTTGACTTCCTCCTGGGTGAGGGAACGCTCCTGGGAGTTGTAGAGGAATGCAATCGTCGTATTGACCGCTCCCTCCGGCACCTTGCCGCCGCGGAAGCGGTCTTTCAGATGCCAGGAGACGAGGTCGGCCGGCGCCAGCTCGGCGATGGCGCGCGCGATCTCCACCCACGCCGTGGTCACCGCATGGGTCAGCGTGAAGTCGGCCTCGACGCCGGGATAGCGGGAGGGGATCTCGACCTCGCGAAAAACAGTGCCGCCGGTCAGCCCGGCGAGGGCGAGCTCGGCGATGTATAGCGGATGGCTCTCCTCCGCCGCGACCCGGCCCAGGAAGCCGACCACTTCACCGTTCCGGTCCGGCCGCACCAGCTCGGCCGAGCTGCCGGCGAGCAGGCCGGGCAGGTCTTTCGGCCGCGCTTCGAGGCGGATGCCGAGCGCCTCGGCGAGCCCTTCCAGCGCTCCCTTGGCGTCGAAGAAGTCGAGGGTCAGCTCGCGCTGCCACGGATCGCCCACCGTGCCGCCGCAGAGCAGCGCGACGTGCTCCGGCTCATTGGGCAGCGGCTCTCCGGGGAGCGCGGGATAGTAGACGCGAGCGATCTCGAACAGGAGCACGGCGCGGGCACCGCGGCGCTGGTTGAAGTGCGCCGTGTCGACCAGGTTCGGCACCAGCGAGCGGCGCATGACGGAATAGGTCTCGGAGAGCGGGTTCTTGAGCCGCAGCGCCTTCGCCTCCGGACGCAGGCTCGGGTAGGCCGCGTCGATCTGCGGATCGCCGAAGGCGAAGTGCACCGTCTCGACATACCCGGCCGCCGCCAGGTAGTCGCGCACCTTTTCGCGCAGGACCTGCTGCGGCGTCGGGCGCGCGTCGAGGCCGAGAACGCGCGGCAGGGTGGGCTCGATGTTGTCCATTCCGTAGATACGGATCGCCTCTTCAAAGAGGTCGGCCTCCCAGACCCGGCCGTCCGGCCGCGGCTCGAAGTCGAACAGGCGCCAGGGCGGAGCGGTGACGTCCCAGACGTCCGTCTTTCCGGGGGGCCCGAGCGGAACGAGCGTGAAACCGAGCCCGGGAAGCCAGCGCTCGACGTCGGCGGCGGCGATCTCGGCGCCGGCAAAGGCGCGCAACCGATTGAGATCCAAGCGGCCGGTGCGCACCGGCGGGAAGCCTTCGGCACGCACGTCGAGGCCGCCCGCGAGCACCGTGCCGCCGGCCACCTCGGCCATCAGCCGGGCGGCGCGGCTCACCGCGTCCAGGCACCCTTCGGGATCGGTGCCGCGCTCGAAGCGGTGGCTGGCGTCGGTGTGCATGCCGAGCGCCTTGGCCGCCAACCGCACGCACAGGCGGTCGAAGTGGGCGCCTTCGAGCAGGACGTCGGTGGTGGCGTCGGTCACCTCGCTGTCCGCGCCACCCATCACGCCGGCCAGCCCCACCGGCACCTTGGCGTCGGCGATGATCATCATCTCGGGGGTCAGCCGGCGGAGCTGGCCGTCGAGAGTGGTCAGCGTCTCGCCGGACCGCGCCCGCCGCGCGACGAGCCGCCGGCCCTCGAGCTTGCCGAGGTCGTAGGCGTGCAGCGGCTGCCCCATCTCCCAGAGGACGAAGTTGGTGATGTCGACGACGTTGTTGATCGAGCGCTGGCCGATCGACTCCAGCCGCTCGCGCAGCCAGTCCGGGCTGGGAGCGATCGTGACGCCGCGGATGACGCGCGCGGTGAAGCGCGGGCAGCCCTGGAAGTCCTCGATGACGACCGTCGCCGCATCGGTCGCCTTGTCCACGGACTCATCCGGCGCGGTCGGCGGCCGGCGCAGCGGCTGGCCGAAGATCACCGCCGCCTCGCGGGCGAGGCCCAGATGGTTCATGCAGTCCGGCCGGTTGGTGGTGACGTCGATGTCCAGCAGGACATCGTCCCCCTTCTCCTCCACCCCTTCCACGTTGAAGCCGGCCGCGGTCAGGCGGCGGGCGACCTCGTGCGGATCGGCCGGCAGGTCGACGAGCTCGGCGAGCCAGTTGCGCGAGAAGAGCATCAGCCGTTCACCTGCCGCAGCAGCCGCTCGTCGTTCTCGAACAGCAGACGGATGTTGGGGATGCCGTAGCGGATCATCGCCACGCGGTCGACGCCCATGCCGAACGCGAACCCGGAGTAGCGCTCGGGATCGATGCCGCACCTCGACAGCACGCGCGGATCGACCATCCCGCAGCCGAGGATCTCCATCCAGCCGCTGCCCGAGCAGACGGCGCATCCCCTACCCTTGCAGAACTGGCAGGTGACGTCCACCTCCGCCGACGGCTCGGTGAAGGGGAAGAAGCTCGGCCGCAGCCGGACCCTGGTGTCCGGCGAGAAGAGGCGGGTCAGGAACGCGTCGAGCGTCCCCTTGAGATCGCCGACTGTGATCCCCTCGGCCACCGCCAGGCATTCGACCTGGTGGAACATCGGCGAGTGGCGCAGGTCGTTATCGAAGCGGAACACCCGGCCCGGACAGATCACCCGGATCGGGGGCTTGCGCGACAGCATGGTGCGGATCTGCACCGGCGACGTCTGGGTGCGCAGCAGGAGCTTGCTGTCCGCCAGGAAGAAGGTGTCCTGCGTGTCGCGCGCCGGATGGTCGGGCGGGAAGTTGAGGGCCTCGAAGTTGTGGAAGTCGTCCTCAATCTCCGGCCCTTCGGCGACGCTGAAGCCGAGCTCGGCGAAGATCTGCGCCATGTCGCGGTTGACCAGAGTGACGGGGTGGAGGCTGCCGAGCGCGGGCCGGCGGCCGGGCAGGGTGACGTCCACCGTGGCGCGCTGCCGCACCGCCTCGCGCTCGCGCTCCGCCAGGGTGGCGTCGAGCTCGGCGAGGCGGGCTTCGACCTTCTCTTTGAGCGAGTTGACCGCCTGGCCATAGGCCGGGCGGTCGGCGGCCGGCACCTCGCCGGTCATCCCGAGCAGCGAGCGGACGATGCCGTGCTTGCGCCCGATCCAGCGCAGGCGGAGGTCCTCCCAGGCCGCGCGGTCGCCTTTCGAGGCGATCACCGCGGCGGCCTCGGTCTCGAAACGCTCTGCGAGCTGGGGGACCGTCTCTCGGGAGGCGGGCGGAGCGCCGCCGGGGAGGTCAGCCATCTAGGCCTCCGCGGGCGCCGGCTTGTTCTTGGCGGCGTTGTCTAGCGCCTGCTGCGCCGCCTCGGCGAGACGGCCGAACCCTGCCGCGTCGTGCACCGCGATGTCGGCCAGCACCTTGCGGTCGAGATCGGAGCCTGCGGCTTTGAGGCCGGCGATCAGGCGGCTGTAGCTCAGGCCGTGCAGGTGGGCCGCCGCGTTGATGCGCACGATCCACAGGCTGCGCAGTTGGCGCTTCTTCTGGCGGCGGTCGCGATAGGCGTAGTTGAGGGCCTTGTCCACCGCCTGCTTCGCCATGCGGTGGCTCTTCGACTTGGTGCCCCAGAAGCCGCTCGCGAGATCGAGGATCTTCTTGCGGCGGTGGACCCGCTTGTTTCCACGTTTGACACGTGCCATGACTGCGAACCTCGTTTCTGCCCGCTCCGCCTCAGGAGGCGGGGGGCGGTAAGGGTCTGCCCTGTCTCAGACAGCGCAGACTCGGACCCCCGGTGGACAGGTCCACCCACCGGCGGCCGAAGAGTCAATCTGAAGCCTGAAATGGCTACTGGTGCAACATCGACTTGATGGTGTCGGCGAACGCGGGCGAGACCGCCACGGACTTGCGCAGGTGGCGCTTCCGCTTGGTGGTCTTCTTGGTCAGGATGTGGCTGTGCATCGACTGGTGACGCACCACCTTGCCACTCCCGGTGACCTTGAAACGCTTCGCGGCACCCTTGTGTGTCTTCTGCTTGGGCAAGGGTCCCTCTCCTTTCAGCTCCCTGGGCTCGTGCCGAGGGAGCTACTCGTGCTTCTTGATTCCGTGGCGCGGCGGACCGTAGATCACGTGCATCCGGTTGCCCGCCATTTCGGGCGACGATTCTAGCACCGCTCGCTCCCCCAAGTCTTCCGTCAGCCGCTTGATCAGCTTGTGACCCAGGTCGGTCCGCGCCATTTCGCGTCCGCGGAACTGGACGGTGGCCTTCACCTTGTCGCCCTCTTCCAGGAACCGGACCGCGTTCTTCAGCTTGAAGTCATAGTCGTGCTCGTCGATGTTCGGACGGAACTTGACTTCCTTGACATGGATGACCTTCTGCTTCTTCTTCGACTCGTGGGTCTTCTTCTTCTGCTGATAGAGGAACTTGCCGAAGTCCATGATGCGGCAGACCGGCGGCTTGGCCGTCGGGGCCACCTCCACCAGATCGAGCCCGAGCTCTTGGGCCTTCCGCAGAGCTTCCTCGACGGGGACGATGCCTCCCTGGGAGCCATCGGCTTCGACGAGTCGCACCTCGCGTACCCTGATGCGTTCGTTGATACGGGCCGTCTTGTCGATACTCAGCTCACCCCCTCGGAGCGCCGAGCCACGGCTCGGAATGGGTTGTTCAAAATCAGACTTCCTCCTTATAGATCAGTGCTGCGGCCGGCCACGAGCGCGCCGACACGCTCCTGGAACGCCGGGACCGGCATCGCGCCGAGGTCCGCCCCGGCACGCCGCCGCACCGAAATCGTCCGTTCTTCCTGCTCGCGCGCTCCCACCACCAGCATGTAGGGGACCTTCTGGAGCTGCGCTTCGCGGATCTTGTACCCGAGCTTCTCGTTGCGGGCGTCCATCTCGACCCGTACTCCGGCGGCGGCCAGCTCGGCCCGCACCTGCTCGCCGTAATCGATGAACTTCTCTGACACCGGCAGCACCACCGCCTGCACCGGCGACAGCCAGAGCGGAAAGGCGCCGGCGGTCTGCTCGATGAGGATCGCCAGGAAACGCTCCAGAGAGCCTAGCATGGCGCGGTGGATCATGACCGGCTGATGCTCCGTGCCGTCGGCCCCGACATACTTGAGGCCGAACCGGGCGGGCATCTGGTAGTCGAGCTGCACGGTGCCGAGCTGCCAGCTCCGCCCCAGGGCGTCCTGGACGTGGAAGTCGATCTTCGGCCCGTAGAAGGCGCCGTCCCCCGGGTTGATCTGAAACGCCAGGCCGCGCTTCTCGAGCGCCGCCCGGAGCCCCCCCTCGGCGCGGTCCCACAGCTCGTCCGAGCCGATGCGCTTCTCCGGCCGGGTGGACAGCTCGATCTGGACGTCCTCGAAGCCGAAGGTCCCGTAGACCTCCAGGATCAAGGAGGTCGCGCCCAGCACCTCGGCCTCGATCTGCTCCTCGGTGCAGAAGATGTGCGCGTCATCCTGGCAGAACGAGCGCACCCGGAACAGGCCGTTGGTCACGCCGCTCCGCTCGTAGCGGTGCAGGCGGCCGAAGTCGCCGTAGCGGATCGGCAGGTCGCGGTATGAGCGCAGCCTGGTCCCGAAGATCAGGCAGTGCGTCGGGCAGTTCATCGGCTTGACCGCGAACTGCTTCTCGTCCACTTCGGTGAAGAACATCGCGTCCTGGTAGTTGTCGTAGTGCCCCGAGGTCTTCCACAGCTCGACGTCGAGGATCTGCGGCGTCACCACCTCACCGTAGCCGGCGCGGGTCTGGCGCTCGCGCACGAAGCCCATCAGGGAGTTGTAGACGAACGCTCCCTTCGGATGCAGGAACGGCGTGGCCGGCGCGAACGGATTGAAGCTGAACAGGTCCAGCTCCGTACCCAGACGGCGGTGGTCGCGCGCCCGCGCCTGCTCCTGGCGCTCCATGTACTCGGCCATCTCCTTCTCGGAGCCGAAGGCCGTGCCGTAGATGCGCTGCAGGCGCTCGTTCTTCTCGTCGCCCTTCCAGTAGACGCCGGACGCCTCCAACAGTTTCACCGCGCCGATCTGGCCGGCGGTCTGGGCGTGCGGTCCGCGGCAGAGATCGGTGAACCGACCATGGCGGTAGAGGGTGATCGCCTCGCCGTCCGGGATGTCCTTCAGGCGCTCGACCTTCAGCGTCTCGCCCATCTCCGCGAAGAGCTTCGCCGCCTCCTCCCGCGACACCTCGACGCGCTCGAACGGGCTCTTCTCCGCCACGATCTCGCGCATCTTGTCCTCGATCTTTTCGAGGTCCTCGGGCGTGAAGGCGCGGGAGAAGCGGAAGTCGTACTGGTACTTCTCCGTGTGGTCCTTGCGGCCGGCGTCGATCTCGACCTCCGGCCACAGGCGCTTGACCGCGTCGGCCAGCACATGCTCGGCGCTGTGGCGGATGAACTCGCCGGCCTCCGGGCTCTTGGTGGTGAAGATGCGGAACGCGCCGTCCGCCCGGAGCGGCTGGCGCAGATCGACTTTCCGGCCGTCGATCTCGGCGCCGACCGCGTCCTTGGCCAGACGCGGACCGATCCCGGCCGCCACGTCGAGAGGCGTCGAGCCGGACGGAACGGAACGGACGGAGCCGTCAGGGAGCGTGAGGCGGATGGCCTCGGTCATGATATCCATGGTCCGAAAGAGAAACGCGAAGCCTGACCGGGGCAGGCGCCCACCGGAAAGGTGCTCACGAGAGGGAGGAGTGGTAGGCGCTAGCGGATTCGAACCGCTGACCTCTACCGTGTGAAGGTAGCGCTCTAACCAGCTGAGCTAAGCGCCTGGGTCTCAAGGCTTAAGTACCACCGGCCACCCGGATAGGCTGTCTGGCTGTCTGATCATCGGAAAACCCTCCCCCGGGTCTCGACGTCCGACGCTCGATCCGGTGTCGATTCTTTATCTATCCTCTGACGTTTGGTAGGCCCGAGCGGATTCGAACCGCTGACCTCTACGATGTCAACGTAGCGCTCTAACCAACTGAGCTACGGGCCTTCGTCTTCCCGTATACGCCAAGATCCTGCGGCTGTCGCCGAGGAGAGCAGAGGCTAGCAAAGGCGGCTGGGACTGTCAACCCGGCGCCGCGACAGCGATTCCGCAGTTACCCGGCTCAGAGCCCGGCGGCCCTTAGTTTTGCAGCCATCTCCGGCGGGGAGCGCTTTCGCATAGGCCATTTTGGCCGGTTTGGGGGGCGCTTCCCCCCGGGGGTCTCGGGA
>DATARD010000200.1:0-12539 GCA_036264355.1 Thermoanaerobaculia bacterium | reverse complement strand
GCCCGAGAGGATGGGCTCGGCGACCTCTATGAAGGGCTGCTCGAAAAGAACGCGGGCGAGAAGAAATCCGGTGCCGGCCAGTATTTCACTCCACGCCCACTGATCGACTGCATGGTGAGGCGTGTTCAGCCCCAGGCCGGCGAGCGGGTCCAGGATCCGGCCGCGGGAACTGCCGGCTTCCTCATCGCCGCCGACCGCTACATCAAGGAGAGAACGAACAACCTCTACGACCTGCCGACGAAAGCGGCGCAGCAGTTCCAGGTCCATGAGGCGTTCTCCGGCGTCGAGCTGGTGCAGGACACCCACCGTCTCGCTCTCATGAATCTGATGCTCCACGGTATCCAAGGAGAACTCCACCTGGGAGACACTCTTTCGTCTCTCGGCACCCGCCTGCGCAAAGCGGACGTCATTCTCACCAACCCTCCTTTCGGCACGAAGAAGGGCGGCGGTCTGCCCACTCGCAAAGACTTCACCTATGTGACCTCGAACAAACAGCTCGCTTTCCTTCAGCACGTCTACCGTGGCCTCGTTCCCGGTGGCCGGGCGGCGATCGTGGTGCCTGACAACGTCCTCTTCGAGGAGAACGCCGGAGCCGATATCCGTGCCGACCTCATGAACAAGGCGGACCTGCACACCATCCTCCGTCTGCCGACCGGCATCTTCTACGCTCAGGGAGTCAAGACGAACGTCCTCTTTTTCACTCGCGGTGAGACCGACAAGAAGAACACGAAAGACGTCTGGATCTACGACCTGCGGACCAACATGCCCTCCTTCGGGAAGCGGACGGCTTTCGGGGAGGAGCACTTCCAGGAATTCGAGGAAGCTTTCGGCGACGATCCTTACGGGCACAGCCGGCGCAAGGATCAGGGTGAGCTGGGTAGATTCCGCAAATTCACACAACAGCAGATCGGGCAGCGAGGAGAGAATCTGGATATTCTTTGGCTACGTGAAGAGGGTAGCCAGAATGGAGAAGGTCTTAAGGAACCGGAGGTGATCGCCGAGGCGATTTTGGAGAAATTAAGGGCTGCGATGCAGGAAATCAATCTGATAAAGGCTGACTCGTCCGCCTTTCGTGGAGGCCTCACCTCTCAATGGCGCAAAGAGCATCCCAATGTCGAGCCCGCCGCGGATCTTCTTCAACGCATTCGTGCCGAGCGTAGGCGCCGTTGGGAAGAGGCCGAGCTGGCCAAGATGCGCGCCAAGGGCAAGGTCCCTGGAGACGACCGCTGGAAAGATCGGTACGAAGAGCCGGAGCCGGTGGATGAATCTTCTAAATTGCCTGAGCTGCCAGCGGGATGGGCATGGTCAAACCTCAAGAACCTAGCTGAGCTCAAGGGAGGAATCACCAAGGGCTCCAAACGTCGTCTGGATGAAGTTCTCCGAGATGTTCCTTACATGCGAGTTGCCAATGTTCAGAGGGGCCACCTTAAGCTCGATGAAATCAGCTATATTGAGGCGTCGGAATCAGAAATCAGAGATCTAACGCTCGTCGCAGGTGACGTTCTCTTCAATGAAGGCGGTGACCGGGACAAGCTGGGTAGAGGGTGGATCTGGTCCGGTGAGATCGAGGAATGTATCCATCAAAACCATGTCTTCCGCGCCAGGCTCTACCTTCCCGAGATTCAACCCAAGCTTATCTCCTGGTATGGAAACACGTTCGGCCAGGACTACTTCCTTGATCAAGGGAAGCAGACGACCAATCTTGCTTCCATCAGCTTGTCGAAGCTTGCCGCTTTCCCCGTGCCGGTTCCACCCGCCGAGGAGCAGGCCGAGCTTGTGCGCATCATTGACGGCCGGATGGCCGCGATCAACCGGATACGAGAAGTCTGCGCAACGGTGGCCGGAGAGCTCGCCGCCCTCGACCGCTCCATCCTCGCCAAAGCCTTCCGTGGTGAGCTGGTCCCCCAGGATCCGAACGACGAGCCCGCCTCCGAGCTTCTGGAGCGTATCCGGGCCGAGCGTGCGGCTCTCCTGAAGGAGAAGGACAGCTCTCGGCCCCGAGCCAAAAAACGCGCTTGACCTCTCGGAGAGGTCCGTAGCCGTTCAAGACCTCCGGAGATGTCAACCTCCTTCGCCAGGCTTCCCCAGCCCTTCTCTATCGGTTCACACTTCTGTTAACATTGCCCTTGTGCGAGCCGTCCACTTCTACCGGACCCAGTCCGACGACTGCCCCGTTGAAGAGTTCCTGGACGCACTGAGCGGAAAACAGGCCCAGAAAGTTGTCTGGGTTCTGCGCCTGGTGGAGCAACTCGACCCGGTTCCCGCCCAATACCTCAAAAAGCTCGTCGACACCGACGGCCTCTGGGAGGTCAGGGCGCAACACGGTGGGGACATCTTCCGGCTGCTCGGTTTTTTCGACGGGTCGAAGTTCCTGGTCGTGAGTGGCTTCGCCAAGAAGACGGAAAAGATTCCGCGGCAGGAGTTGGATGTCGCCGAGGCGCGCCGCCAGGACTATCTAAGCAGGAGAAAAGAAGATGAGCGACCTAACTAAATACGCCCAGAAACGCGCTGCGCTCGATCCTGAGTTCGCCGACGGTCTCGAATCTGGCTACACCGATTTCAAAGTCGGCGCCCTTCTCCGCCAAGCGCGAGAAAAAGCCGGCCTCACCCAAGAGCAAGTCGCCGAGCGCCTGTCCACGAAGAAGTCAGCCATCAGCCGCATCGAGAACAGCGCCGGAAGCATGCGCTTGTCGACCCTCGAGCGCTACGCGAGGGCCATTGGCTGGCATCTTTCCTTGGACCTCCAGCCACCCCGCAAGAGCGCCAGCCCGCGCCAGTAGTGCGCCCTGCGGCACCACCCGATACGCAGGCGAGCACGTTCCGGGATCAGCCGCCGTGAGCCGGCAAGGTCCACTTTACCCGCCGGCCTCCGAACGCAACTCCGCCGCGCCCTCGGAGATCAGCCGCCAGAGCTCGTCGATGTGCCGGCGCGAGGTCTTCAGGTTGCCGATCGCCACCCGCGGCGTCAGACGGCCGTGCAGGACCGTCGGGGAGAGCAGGAAAGGGCCCGCGGCGTTGACCCGCGCCAGCAGGCGCTCGTTGAAGCGGTCCTGCTCTTCCGGGGAGCTTCCCGGACGGAGGGCACGGAAGCAGACGGCGCTGAAGGGAGCCGGCGCCGCCAGCTCGAAGCCGGGGTCGGCCTCGATGCGCGCCGCCAGATCACGGGCGATGGCGCAGTGCTCACGGATGCGCTCGCGCAGTCCCTCGACCCCGAAGGCGCGGATCACCATCCACAGCTTCAGGGAGCGGAAGCGGCGGCCGAGCTGGAAGCCGAGATCCATCAGATTGGTCACTCCGGGCTCGTCGGTCCGCAGGTACTCCGGCACCAGCGAGAACGCGGCGCGCAGCAGCTCCTGGTCGCGCACGTAGAGCACCGAGCAGTCGACCGGGGTGAACAGCCATTTGTGGGGATTGACCACCAGCGAGTCGGCGTGCTCGATGCCCGGCATCAGCGCCCGCAGCTCGGGGCAGATGGCCGCCGAGCCGGCGTAGGCGGCGTCGACGTGCAGCCAGATCTCCTCGCGCTCGCAGAGGTCGGCGATCTCCGGCACCGGATCGATGCTGGTGGTCGAGGTGGTGCCGACGGTGGCCACGACCGCCATGGGCAGCCGGCCGGCGGCGCGGTCCTTGGCGATCGCCTCGGTCAGCGCCGGCACGGAGAGCCGGAAGGCCGCGTCGCTCGCCACCCGCCGGACGTTCTCCTGCCCGATGCCGAGGACGATGGCCGCCTTGTCGATCGAGGAGTGCGCCTGGTCGCTGGCGTAGACCACCAGCGGTGGCACGTCCGCGCGGCCGGCGAGGCCGCGCACCCGGATGTCGAGGGGCAGGCTGTGGCGGGCGGTGGCGAGCGCCACCAGGCTGCTGGTCGAGGCGGTGTCGTTGATGTGGCCGCGGAAGTCCGCCGGCAGGTCCATCATCTGGCGCAGCCAGTCGCAGACCCGCTCTTCGAGCTCGGTGGCGGCCGGCGAGGTGCGCCAGAGCATGGCGTTGACGTTGAGCGCCGCGGTGAGGGCCTCGGCGACGACGCCCGGACCGGAGCCGGTGATGCCGAAGTAGGCCAGGAAGCCCGGATGGTTCCAGTGCGTGACGTTGGGCTCGATCAGCCGCTCGTAGTCGTCGAGCACCCGGTCGAGCGGCTCGGGATCGGCCGGCGGCGCCGCCGGCAGGGCCTTGGCGATGTCGCCCGGAACGACCGGCGGCACCACGGGATAGCGCTCGACGGTGCCGAGATAGTCGGCGATGCGGTCGGCGGCGCGGTGGAGGGCGGCACGCACCTCGTCGGGGGGGATGTCTCCGGTCTGTTGTGAGGACATGGCCCGGGGATCATATCGAACCCCCTCTCCCGGCGGTTGGGAGGGTGATGGGAGAGGGGGCAGGGGGTGAGGGCTTCAGGCGATCAGGCGCCTTTGCGCTTCAGCTCGTCGTCGATCACCACGGTGATCTGATCGAACGGCACGGCGCCGTTGACGAAGCGGCCGTTGATGAACATGGCAGGGGTGCCGTTGACGCCGGCCGCGGCGCCGTCCTTCTGGTCGGCCTGGATCTTCGCGGCGTACTTGTCGGAGTCGAGGCACTGGTTGAAGGAGTCGGCCTTGAGGCCCAAGGCGGCGGCCTTGGTCTTCAAATTCTCCACCGCCAGCTCCTGCTGGTTCTTGAACATGACGTCGTGCATCTCCCAGAACTTGCCCTGCTCATTGGCGCACAGCGAAGCCTCGGCGGCCTTCTGGGCGTTCGGATGCATGGGCAGCGGGAACTGGCGGAAGACGATGCGGATCTTGTCGCCGTACTTCGCCTTCACCTGCTCCAGCGTCGGGATCAGACGGCCGCAGAAGGGGCACTGGAAGTCGGAGAACTCGACGATGGTCACCGGCGCGGTCGCCGGGCCACGGGCCGGACCGTCGGCCGCCACCTGGATGCGCATCGGCTCGATCTTCTTCTCGACCTTGTGCTTCGCCTCCAGGGCCGCGAAGTACTTCTGCTTCGCCTCGGACTGGCCGCGCTGCTGCAGGAACTGCTTGATCTGGTCCGCGACCTGCTCCTTCGGACGCGGGATCTGGGCCTTGTTCTCCTCATAGAACTTGTCGACGTCGGCGTCGGAGATGCTGGGCGCCTTGATCTCCGTGAGGAGTTGCTCCTTGCTCACCTTCCGCGACGCCGCCTCGGCGTCCAGAAGACGGTCCTGGATCGCCTGGTCGAGCTGGTTCTCCAGGAGCTGGTGCTGGTTGGTCTCGAACTCGCGCTCAAGCTGAGCGAACTGGTCGGCGGCCTGCGCCTTCACGTCGGACTCGGTGATCGGCTTGCCGTCGACCGTCGCGAGGACCTGGTTGCCGCCGGCCGCGGGCTTCTTGTCTCCCGCCTTGGCCGTCTGCGAGCACGCCGGGAGGCAGAACCCGAGGGCGAGGATCAGGACCAGGACGCCGGAAAACGTATGGCGCGGGCCGATCTGGTTGAGGTGCGTGGATTTCATCGGTTCGGACTCCTTTGGGCTTTGTTCCCTGAAAGGCTGAGACGGATCATCGGAGGCGCAGAAACGGGCTCCAAAAAAACAGGCGCGCATTTTAGCACAGGACCCGGGGGTGCCCGGGTCTCCCTAAGAACCAGGTGCGTTGGCGGCGAGATAACGCGCCACCAGCCCCTCAAGAATGCGCTCGGCGCTCACCCCGCGCAAGCGCATGGCCGGCCCGCCGAGGAGAGCCTCGGCCAGGGCGAGGCGGGCGCGCCGGGCCGCCGGCACCGCCAGCGGCTCGATCTCCAGGGAGCGCAGGACCGCCGCGGCCACCGTGGCCCACGGCCGGCCCGCCCGCGGATCTTCCCAGCCGCCGGCTGCGGCGAGCGCCTCGGCGGCGGTCAACAGGTAGATGGCGGCGCCGCTCGCCGCATGGCGGGCGAGGGCGGCGGCAAAGGCTTGCGCGAGCGGCTCGAGCACCGCCGGATCGACCGCCTCCGCCGGGCCGAGGAAAACCGCCAGCGAGCGGCTGCGCAGGGTGGGCAGGAGGTCCAGGCTGGCCGGGGCGAGGAGCAGGAAGTGCCGCGGCGCCGAGATGTGCGGCTCCTCCAGGTTCTTGAGCAGGGCATTGGCGGCCTCGCCGGAGAGCGTCTCGGCGCTGGCGATGACGAAGACCTGGCCGCGCGCCTCGAAGGGAGAAACCTGGGCCGTCCGCAACAGCTCGCGGGTCGCGTCCACCGACGTCGAGGTCTTGAGGTCGCGCTCCAGGACCTGGAAATCAGGATGGAACGGGGTCTCTCCCTTCGCGCCGCCGCTGCCGCCGCTACCGCTCCCCGGCCAGACGATCCGCCGGCAGTGGCGGCAGACCCCGCACGGCCGCGCCGCGGGCGGCTCCTCGCAGAGCAGCGTGCGGGCGAGGTCGAGAGCGGCCTGCTGCCGCGCCGCTGCATCGCGTCCATGCAGGATCACGGACGGATAGAGCCGCCCCCGGCGGGCGGAGGTGAGCGCGCCGTCGAGGTTCATTCCTGCTCCTCAGAGAGACCCAGCCAGCTCTCCAGAACACTCTCCACCTGCCGGTATGTCGTCTCGGGTTTGCCGCCCGAACGCACCCGCCGAATGCGCTCCGGCGCGCTCTCGGCCAGCGCCAGGAAGCCCTGCCGCACCCGGGTGTAGAAGGCCAGGCCCTCGGCGTCCAGCCGGTCGGCGGTGCCCCGCCGCTGGCGCGACGGCGAGTGGCCGCGGGCGCGCGCCGCCCGCGCCGGCAGATCGAAGAGGAGAGTCCGGTCGGGCGTCCGGCCGCCGGTGGCGAGGGCGTCGATCTGGTCGATCAGCGCGAGCGGCACGCCGCGGCCGTACCCCTGATAGGCGCGCGTCGAATCGGTGAAGCGGTCGCACAGCACGTGCCTGCCGGCGGCGAGCGCCGGCTCGATCACCTCCAGGAGGTGCTGGCGCCGGCTGGCGAAGACCAGCAGGAGCTCGACCGTGCCGTCCATGCCGGCCCATCGCGGATCGAGGAACACCTCCCGCAATGCGCTGCCCAGCGGCGTGCCTCCCGGCTCCCGGGTCACGATGTGGGGTATCCTCTGCCCGTCCAGCCAGGCCGCGGCACGCCGCAAGTGCGTCGACTTGCCGCTGCCGTCGAGGCCCTCGAAGGTGATGAACAGGGGTGGCTGCGACATGGCGGGGGAAAACTAACACGAGTCTCCCCGGAGACGCATTGCTTGCCGAGCGGGCTCGTCTTGTGCCACTGTGGAAACGAAGGCGCGGTCCGATGAGCCGGAGGGCGCCCGCGCGGCCGAGGTTTTGCATACCGGCCCCAGGGCGAAGGCTCGAAGAGCGACAACATTTGAATCAGGAGGATCACCATGCCAGAGAAGAAGACCAGCACAGCCGCGAAAGGGCAGACCAAGGCAGCGAAGTCGGGAGACGGCGGCGGATTCATGCAGAAGCTGCAGCCCGACGAGGCTCTCGCCGCGGTGATCGGCTCCGAGCCGCAGCCGCGCACCGAGGTCACGAAGCGGATCTGGGACTACATCAAGCAGCACAACCTCCAGGATCCCAAGGACAAGCGGACCATCAAGGCCGATGCCAAGCTGAAGAAGGTCTTCGACGGCAAGGACGCGGTCAGCATGTTCGAGATGACCAAGCTGGTGAACGCCCACCTGAAGAAGTAGAACGACACGGGCCTCGAGTCAGACACCCCGGCAGTGAACGCCCCGTCGAGGCCGGCGGGGCAGCGGCCCTCCTCTTTCCCATCCCATGCAAACCATTGGAACCTCCTGGCAATGGGGCTCCTTCCTCGCCCTCGTCCTCGCCATGCTGGCGCTCGACCTGGGCGTCGTGCACCGCAAGGAGCACCGGATCGGGCTGCGCGAGGCGGTCGTCTGGAGCTTCCTGTGGACGGCCGTCGCGCTGCTCTTCAACGCGTGGATCTACCGCCAATTCGGCAGCCGACCGGGGCTCGAGTTCTTCACCGGCTACGTCATCGAACGCTCGCTGAGCTTCGACAACATTTTCGTCTTCGTCGTCCTGCTCAACTATTTTGCCGTCCCGCCGAAGCTCCAGCACCGCGTCCTGTTCTGGGGCATCCTCGGCGCGCTCGTCTCCCGGGGCCTCTTCATCGCCCTGGGCACCGCCCTGCTCACCCGCTTCGAGTGGCTGCTGCTCGTCTTCGGCGCCTTCCTGGTCTACTCCGGGATCAAGATCCTGCGCGGCGACGAGTCGGAGGTCCACCCGGAGAGTAATCCGGTGCTCCGCCTGTTCCAGCGCTTCGTGCCGCTGACCTCGGAGTATCACGGCAAAAAATTCTTCGTCCGCCTGGACCACCGTCTGCTGGCGACCCCGCTGATGCTGGTGCTGGTGGTGGTCGAGACGACGGACGTGCTCTTCGCGGTCGATTCGATCCCGGCGGTGTTCGGGGTCACCCGCGACCCGTTCATCATCTTCACCTCGAACATCTTCGCCATCCTGGGGCTGCGCGCCCTGTACTTCCTCCTCGCCGGGCTGATGCACAAGTTCCACTACCTCAGCTACGGCCTCGGCCTGGTGCTGGTGTTCGTCGGCGCCAAGATGCTGTGCGAACGGTGGTACAAGATCCCGACCGGCCTCTCGCTGGGCATCGTCCTGGCGCTGCTGACGGTGTCGATCGTGATCTCGCTGCTCCGCCCGCCGCCGCCCGAGACGTAGTAGGATCTCCCACCGTACATCTCACTGACGCCGAACGGAGCCCATGATGGTCAATGTCTTCATTCCCAAAGAGCGCCGCCGCGGCGAGACGCGGGTCGCGGCCACTCCCGAGACCGTGAAAAAGATGGTCAAGGCGGGGTTGGAGGTGACGGTCGAGCGGGGAGCGGGCACCGACTCGTTCTTCCAGGACGCCGAGTACGAAACCGCCGGCGCCCGTCTGGTGGACGACGCCATGGCCGCCCGCGCCGTTGCCGACGTCGTTCTCACGGTGACCGCCCCGGAGGCCGCCGATGTCGCCGATACTGCGGCCCAGAAACCGGGGAGCCTGCTCATCGGATTCCTGGCGCCGCACCGCAACCTGGACCTGGCGCGCACGCTGGCCGAGCGGAAGATCAGCTCGCTCGCCATGGAGCTGGTGCCGCGCATCACCCGCGCGCAGACCATGGACGCCCTGTCGTCGCAGGCCAACATCGCCGGCTACAAGGCGGTGCTGCTGGCGGCGCTGCGCCTGCCCAAGTATTTCCCGCTGCTGATGACCGCGGCCGGCACCATCAAGCCGGCCCGGGTGGTGATCATGGGCGCCGGCGTCGCCGGTCTGCAGGCGATCGCCACCGCCAAACGGCTGGGCGCGATCGTCGAGGTCTCGGACATCCGGCCGGCGGTCAAGGAGCAGGTGATGTCGCTCGGCGGCCGCTTCATCGAGCTGCCGCAGGCCGAGAGCGGCGAAGGGGCCGGCGGCTACGCGAAAGAGATGGGCGAGGACTTCCTGCGCCAGCAGCGCGAGATCGTGCAGCGCCATCTCTCCCAGGCCGACGCGGTGATCACCACCGCGCTGGTGCCCGGCCGGCCGGCGCCCCGCCTGGTGACGGCGCAGATGGTGGAGGCGATGCGCCCCGGCTCGGTGATCGTCGACCTGGCGGTCGAGCAGGGAGGCAACTGCGAGCTCTCCGCCGCGGACCGCGAGGTGGTGCACAACGGTGTCCTCATCCTCGGCCCCTCGAACCTCGCCGCCACGATGCCGCACGACGCGAGCGGTCTCTATGCGCGGAACGTCTTCGCCCTGCTCCAGATCCTGATCAACAAGGAAGGGCAGATCACGGTCGATCCGCAGGACGAGGTGGTGGCCGGAACCCTGCTCACCCACGACGGCCGGGTGATCCACGCTCCTACCGCCGAGCGGTTGCAGCCGCAGAGCGTGAGCTGACGCCGCGGACGCCTCCGGAGCCGCCGGATATTTCTGGAGCAACCATGAGACACACCCCCGTCCTCGCCGTTCTCGTCGTTCTCCTCGTGGCGATCGCCCCGTTCCTCTCGGTCCGGCGTGCGCGGGCGGCTTCGGCTCCGGCGGCCGTGGGCACCGGCGGCGCGGTGGCCTCCGCCGACGCCCTGGCGACCCGGACGGGGCTCGACATCCTCCGCGCCGGCGGCAACGCCGTGGACGCCGCGGTCGGCACCGCCCTCGCCCTGGCGGTGGTCTATCCGGAGGCCGGAAACCTGGGCGGCGGCGGTTTCGCGGTCGTCAAGCGAGGCGGCACGGTGACGACGCTCGACTTCCGCGAGACCGCTCCGGCGGCGGCCACCCGCACGATGTACCTCGACGCGCAGGGCCAACCGGTCGAGAACGCCTCCCTGGTCGGCCCTCTGGCCTCCGGCGTGCCGGGCACCCCCGCCGGGCTCTGGGAGCTGCACCGGAAGCTGGGCAAGCTCCCCTGGGCCCAGGTGGTCGCCCCGGCGCGCAAGCTGGCAACCGACGGCTTCCTGGTGGACCGCCATCTGCACGAGCTGCTGGACAAGGAGGAGACGCGCAAGCTTCTGCTGCGCTTCCCGGAGACCGCCAGGCTCTGGTACCCCGGCGGCGCGCCGCTCGCCATGGGCACCATGCTCCGCCTGCCGGAGCTCGCCGCGACCCTCGGCCGCTATGCCGAGCACGGCCCCGAGGGGATTGCCGGCGGTGCCGGCGCCGCGGCGGTCGAGGCCATCTCCCACCGCTACGGCGGCGTGCTCACCGCCGCCGACCTCGCCGCCTACAAGCCGGTCTGGCGCGATCCTCTCCTGCTCGAAGCGTTCGGCTGGAAGATCGCCGCCATGCCGTTGCCGTCGTCGGGCGGCATCATCCTCGGCCAGACGTTCGGGATGCTCGAACGGACCGGCTGGGCCAAGCTGCCGCGCTTCGGCGCCGACCGCGACCATCTGCTGATCGAAGCCTACCGCCGCGCCTTCGCCGACCGCTTCCTGCTCGGCGATCCGGCCACCAGCAAGGCGACCGCGGCGCAGCTCCTCGATCCGGTCTGGCTCGACCAGCGGGTGAAAAGCATCCAGAGAGATCATGCCACGCCGTCGACCGGAGTCCAGGCCTGGGCCGGAGAGCCCCGCCGCGCCGCGATGCTCGAAGGAGGACTCGAAGGAGCCGCCGAGAGCACCGAAACGACCCACCTCTCGGTGGTCGACGCCGACGGCAACATGGTGTCGCTCACCACGACTCTGAACGGCCTCTTCGGCTGCGGTCTCTACGTCCCCGAGACCGGCTTCTTCCTCAACAACGAGATGGACGACTTCGCCACCGCGCCGGGCAAGCCCAATCTGTTCGGCCTGATCCAGGGGGACGCCAACGCCGTGGCACCGGGCAAGCGGATGCTGTCGTCGATGGCGCCGATGATCGCCTGGAAAGGCGACGAGGAGGTCGCCCTCGGCGGACGCGGCGGCTCGCGCATCCCCACCAACACGATCGAGGTCCTGCTCAACCTGATCGTCGACGGCGATCCGCTGCAGACCGCTCTCGACCGGCCGCGCATCCATCACCAGTGGATGCCCGACCGCCTGGAAGCGGAGCCCGACGCCCTCGCTCCCGAGACGCGGGCCGAGCTCGAACGGCGCGGCCACACGATCGTGGTCAACGACGTCACGGCCAAGGTGCACGCCGTCCACCGCCTCGCCGACGGACGCTTCGAGGCCGGCTCCGATCCGCGCGGCACGGGAATGGGCGGTATCGTTATTCCAGAGAAGCAGTAGAGGCCCGAAAAGTAGGGTGCGCTTTGCGCACCTTGTCCAGATCCCACACCAGGATCTCGTCGTCGCGGACGTCCGGCTCGCCCCACAGGGCGGTCAGGCCGGTGGCCTTCTGGCGTCCAGCGTTCTGGAGCTGGCGGCGGTGCTGCGGCTTGAAGTCGTCCACGATCGGCCAGCAGTGCGGCGTCACCCGGTCCTCCTCGGCCGGCAGATCGGTGTGCACAACCAGCCAGCGGGCGCGGCTAGCCAGGAAGTCGCCGGGGTCCGCCCGCGGCATGTTGCGGAACGCCAGCCGGTCCTCGCCCTGCATCGGCCGCACCAGCGCCAGCAGAACGTCCTGGCGATGGACCTCCTGATAGAGATAGTAGGCGCGGGTGTAGGCCCACCACGGAAACCAGGGGACCTCCAGGATCGGCCCGCCGCCCCGCGCCTGCACCTCGCGGTAGAAACGCGGCACGTCCGACGGCGCCGCAAAATGGGCCGGCGGGCAGAAGAAGGCCACGAAGTCGTTGTGCTGGGCGAACGAGCCGGCGCGGTACTCCCACTGCGCCAGCGGTCCGGCCAGGAAGAGCCCGGCGACGAGCACAGCGGCGACGGCTGCCTGACTCCGCGGTCCAAACCTGTGCCCCAGTGCCTGCCAGGGCGTGGTCAGCCCGACCGCCACCCAGACCAGGATCCACGGGAACGCCGGGATCAGATAGCGGTTGAAGACCAGGGGATGGACCAGCATCTCGGGCGAGAGGACGATCAGCCCGGCGATTTCGGCCACCACCAGGGTCAGCGAATAGAGACCGAGCCGGCGCAGCGCGGACCGGCGGCCGAGGAGCGCGATCAAGCCGCCGAGCGCCGCCGCCCAGAAGATCACCACCAGCGGCCAGCTCGCCGTGCCCGCCTGCAGCTT
>DATARD010000017.1:0-2902 GCA_036264355.1 Thermoanaerobaculia bacterium | reverse complement strand
CGCGGCCGCGGTGGCCGGCCGGAAGGCCTCCGTCATCAGGCTGGCTGACCGCGGCGCGGAGCGGTGTGCCACCCCTCCGACCGAGTCCAGCTGCACAAACGTGAAGAGCGCTCCCGCGCTCAATGCTCCGCTCACGGTCAGCGCGGTCCAGCGCCGGCGAAGTGGCAGGCGAAGCGGGGGGAGGTGGGCGGCGATCATCCCGACCGCACCTCCGGTCCAGCGCAAGGAGACTGCTCTTCGCAGCGGCTCGAAGGAGAGGGCGATGCCCAACCGTGGGCGAGGCAGGCGAGTTCTTCGAGGCATCCGTCTCGAGCCGGGCGCGGGCGGAGCCGGCATCCGGCGGCTGGCGACCGGCGCGGGCGGAACCGGCATCCGGCGGCTGACGACCGGCGCGGATGGCTCGAGGGCATCATGGATGGCGGCGGAGCTCTCGCCCCAGAAGTCCTGTGCGCGAAGCGGAGGACTCGATGCGCCTTGTTTCTCGACTTGGCTCTCGGCGGATGGCCCGAACGGGATCAGGTCCTCACGCGGGCCAAGCCAATCCACCGGAAGGCGCACGACCTTCCCCTCCGCCAGCGGCTGACTTTTCCCTTGCCCAGGTTCCTTCGTTTCCACGGCTTTCCAGCCCTTTTGCCGGCCGCCTTGACCGCTGACGTCCTCCTGGCGCGGTAGTATACGCTCCTGAATTGGTTCCAGTTCGTCTCAATTGGAAAAGAACAGCGTGAATCCGGGGGAAGTCGACGAGTCGTTCCTCACCGTTGCTGAGGTGGCGGCGACGCTGAAGCTCAACCAGCAAACGGTCCGCAACTGGATCGATCAGGGTTCCCTTCCAGCCTTGAGGGTGGGCCGCCGTGTGCGGATCAGGCGCTCGGACTTCGAGCGGCTGCTCGCCGAGGGGTATGTGGCTGGCGGCGGGTCGGGCCGCCAGGAGAGCCGTCCAAGTGCCGCGGACTTCTGGAGCGGTGAGCCCGTCGGCCACGCCGAGCCCGCCAGGCCCTCTGAGGGTGAACCCAACGGAGAGGGCCCTTGAGCTTCAGCGATGACCTCGACCGAGAACGGGCGCAGATCATGCGTGCGGTCCGGCAGGCGGGAAACAGCTGGGCGGAAGCGATGCGCGCACACAAGCTGGCGCCCCCGGATGCAGGGTTCGCCTCCAGATTGCGGGCGCTTGCGGACGCGGCGGCGAGCGAGCAGGTGGCCTGGGAGCACGCCCACGCGGCGGGTCTGCTCTGGCGACCGATCCCCGGCGCAGAGGGGGCCGAGCCGCCCTATGAGCTAAGACCCGGGACCGGCAGACGTGGCCCGCCGGAGCTCTGGCCGCGGTTCGACGCCGGCGTCGCGGGCCTCAACCGCGCGATCACCGGTTCGGACGCCGCGGCCGTCGCGGATGCGTTCGGCGAGCTCGCGGAGGCTGCCAGTGCGCTCGCCGACGCAGTGACACGGGAGGACGAGGCCACGTCGGCGGCGCACCGCTCCCGGGCTCGCGGCGCCGCCTGAACCGGGCTCGGCCTGAACCGCAATCTCTCGCCGCGGCTACGAAATATTTACTGCGGACGAATGAGAAGCTGTCTACTCTTTACCGTCTACAAGCGGAAGGAGAGTCAATGCCTCACATTCTCGTGACCGCCGATAAGGGAGACGATGCAGTCATGCTGTGCGAGCGAGTGAACGTCGCCGACTTTGAGAGCGAGCACTTCGCCGCGCAGCTTGTCGAGCGGCTCGGTTGGGCGGTTGGTGACGCTGATCAGGTAGAACGATGCCCGGACACTCGGCAATTCGAAGCAACCGAAATCAGCGCGTCGAACGGTGCGCGCGACCAGAGTCTTGGAGACCCTCTGAGCGTTTGATCGCTCGTGACGCTGGAGCCGCGTAGCCGAAAGGGTCATGCGGTCGAGGCACCGGGAGGGCCTTTTACTCTTGAGGGTGAGCAGTGGCGGGAGGCGGGCGTGCGGCTGCTGCGCCCCATGCCGCTGGCGCCGACAGCTTCGCGTCAACGGCAGCCGACCGGAAAACTCCAAGAGACCGACCAGGATGTAGAAGATCTTTACCGGTCAACCGTTTGTAACTCTTTGAGTGATCAAGAGCCGTCACTCTTGAGCAGTCAAACGCCTGTGGCCATTATCTCCGGATGCCGTCCAGACAGGTCACATAGGCACGATCAGGTGCCTGCCAGCCGACGCCCCCACGACCCGGGGTGTTCACCCGCCAGCAACATCCTCCATCTTGCACGCCGTACCGGTCATCCCTCCGCCAAGGTAGTAACTACCGCCTCATAAACTCCGGCGCCATAACCTTCTGACGCCACCCGGACGCCGCTCAATCGACCCAGCTCCTCCGACAGAGTCGGATCCCGCTCGAGCGCATTCTGGACCACCCAGAAGGTCCCCACGACCGCCGCTGTCTCCATGTCCTCGCGCGAGTCGCCGACCGCGATGCAGTCTTCCGGCAGATAGCCCCGTGCCTGCATATGGCGGGCCACCGCTCGGGTCTTCGAGGCCGCGGCCGGAATCAGGTGGTAGGCGTGGACCACGGGGATTCCCGGGAAGCGGTCGGCGTGCTCGTGGATGACTCCGTTGTCGACCAAGCGCAGCCAGTCCAGCCCCGATGCCGCGAGCAGCTCGCGCACCTCATTCAGGTCGACCGCGCCCCGGAACAGGTGCGAGACCTCCCGGCTGGTGGACCACGGCGTGTGGTATTCGAGCCCGCCCGAGAACTGTTCGAGCAGCAGCGCCGGTGCCCCGGAGGCTTCGATCTGCTCGAAGATGGAGCCGTTTTCAGGCGAGGGCGTCAGCCCACCGGTCAGCCACTCCAGATCGTCATCCAGCACGAGACCACATCCGAGCTCGAAGATGTAGGCAGAAGAGCCGATCAGGCGCGCGCACTCGAACACGCTCGACTGCTT
>DATARD010000421.1:0-25046 GCA_036264355.1 Thermoanaerobaculia bacterium | reverse complement strand
CATCATCCAAGAGTGGATCGAAACAGCGGCCGAGCTGGGCCGAGCCATCCCGGAGCCTCGCGGGAGGTTGATCTTCGCGTAGCGGGCCTTCCCCAGGCGGCAGGGAAATCGGCTGGGGCCGAGCCGCTGATGCGGCGCGCTCTGCTCATCTTCCTCGACCTCACGCGCAGCACTGACGGGAGGGAGCGAGAAGCGGACGGGAGGGAGTGAGGCGCAGACGGCAGGGAGTGAGGCGCAGACGGCAGGGAGCGAGGCGCGGACGGCAGGGAGCGAGGCGCGGAGGAGGGGGATGGAGAACGGGGCGCCCCGGAGGGGCAGCAGCACCTAGCCCAGGGATTTATCCCTGGGATGGGAGGCCGCCGGAGCTCGCTCCCCAGGGTTGAAATCCTGGGCTGGCAACCCTTGTCCCTGCGGGACAGCCAGGTTACCCCGGAGGGGTAAAGGCGCGTAGCCCAGGGATTTATCCCTGGGTGAGGGAGGCCGCGGACCTCAAGCTCACACAGATAGGGCCCGGAGTGAGATGCTTCCGGCACGGCCACCCAATCACCCCAACCGCACCTTCAGACTATGCAGCAAATTCAACGCCGCGAGCGGCGTCAGCCGCTCGACGTCCGTATCCCTCAAGATGCCCGCGATCACCTGCTCCGGCGGTGCGAACAGGGTGAGCTGCGCGGCCGGCGGCGGCGCCGGTGCGTTGGTGCCGCGGGCCAGACGCGGCTTGCCGGTCATGTCGTATTCCTGCGACTCCAGGTTGGCGAGGATCTCTCCGGCTCGGGCGATCACCTCTCCGGGGAGACCGGCGAGGCGGGCGACGTGGAGGCCGTAGGACTTGTCGGCGCTGCCGGCGACAACGCGGCGGAGGAAGACGATGCGGTCTTCCCACTCTTTGACCGCCATGGTGCGGTTCACCACGCGCGGCAGGAGGGTCGCGAGCTCGGTCAGCTCGTGGTAGTGGGTGGCGAAGAGGGTCTTCGGACAGCGGTGCTCGTGGAGGTATTCGACGATCGCCCAGGCTAACGAGAGGCCGTCGAAGGTGGCGGTGCCGCGGCCGACTTCGTCGAGGATGACGAGGCTCTTCGCGGTGGCGTGGCGGAGGATGTTGGCGGTTTCGATCATCTCTACCATGAAGGTGGATTCGCCTCTCGCGAGGTCGTCGGAGGCTCCGACTCGGGTGAAGATGCGGTCGGCGACTCCGATGGTGGCTTCTTCGGCGGGCACGAAGCTGCCGGCCTGGGCCATGAGGACGATGAGGGCGACTTGGCGCAGGTAGGTGGATTTGCCTCCCATGTTCGGACCGGTGAGGAGGACGATCTGCGAGCTTGCGTTGTCCAGCTCGGCGTCGTTGGGCACGAAGGCGTCGCGGCTGGCCTGCTCGACGACGGGGTGGCGGCCTTCCCTGATGACGAGGGGGTGCCCGGCGGGCATCATGCGCGGGCGGACGTAGCGCTGCCGCGCGGCGACTTCGGCGAAGGCGGCGAGAGCGTCGAGGGTGCCGAGGGCGATGGCCAGGGCGGTGAGGCCGGACGCTGAGGTGGCGACGGTGGCGGTGAGCTGGCGGAAGTAGTCCAGCTCCAGGGCGATCTGGCGCTCTTCGGCGGAGAGGATCTGCTCTTCCAGCTCTTTGATCTCGGGCGTGACGTAGCGCTCGGCGTTGACGAGTGTCTGTTTGCGGATGTAGTCCGCCGGCACCCGTTCCTGGTTCGCTCGCGTGACTTCCAGGTAGTAGCCGAAGACTTTGTTGTAGCGGATCTTGAGCGACGAGATGCCGGTGCGCTCTTTTTCCCTCTGTTCCAGGGCCAGGATGTGCCGCTTGCTGTCGCGGGCGAGCGAGCGGTATTTGTCCAGCTCTTCGTCCACTCCGGTAGCGATGACGCCGCCGTCCTGGAGATTGGGGGATGGCGCTTCTTCGAGGACGCGGGCCAGCTCGGCGTGGAGAGTGGCCAGCGGATCGGTGGCGGCGAGGCGGCCGAGGAGGGTTTCGCCGGGCGGCTCCTGGATGGCTTTCAGCTCGGCGAGGACGGCGGGCACCTCGGCGAGGCCGTCGCGCAGGGCGGCGGCTTCGCGCGGGGTGAGGGTGCCGAGGACGGCTCTGGCGAGGAGGCGCTCGGGATCGCCGACTCGCGCCAGGCGGTCACGCACTCTTTCGCGGCGGGCATTGTCTCCCGACAGCTCGCCGACGGCTTGATGGCGCTCGCCGATCTCTGCGGGGTCGACCAGGGGCCGGCGGAGCCAGTCGCGGAGGGTGCGGCCTCCGGGCGCGGTGACGGTGCGGTCGAGGACGCCGAGGAGGGTGGTGCGGCGGCGGGTGGCTCCGGCTCCGGTGCTTCCGACATCGCGCTGGCTGCGGAAGACTTCCAGGTTGGCGAGCGTGGCGGCGTCGAGGATGAGACGGTCGCGGGCTTCCTGGACGGCGATGCCTTGCACGTGCTCCAGGCGGCTCTTCTGGGTCTCCTGGGCGTAGGCGAGCGCCGCGGCGGCGGCGCGCACGGCGGGCTCGCCTTCCTCCAGGCCGAAGCCGCGCAGGGTGCCGGCGCCGAACTGGCGGCGGAGCAGCTCGCCGGCGCGGCGCGGATCGAAGAGGCCGTCGCCCGCGAGGACGGTGCGGCAGGGGCACTCGCGCTCGGCCCATTCGACGACGGGCTGCGGAAAGGCGGCGAGGCCGTCGGCGGCGTGGAAAAGGATCTCCCGCGGCCGGATCAGCGCGAGGTCGTCGACCGCCTCGTCGGCGCCGGTCCAGCGGCGGACGTAGAAGGTGCCGGTCGAGAGATCGAGAAAGGCGGCTCCTCCGCCGTCGCCGTCCCACACCAGGCTGGCGAGGAGGTTCTCCTCTTTGCCGTCAAGCAGCTCGGGATCGCTCAGCGTGCCCGGGGTGACGATCCGCGTCACGGCGCGGCGGACGAGCCCTTTGGCCTGCGCCGGGTCTTCGATCTGGTCGCAGATGGCGACCTTAAGGCCGGCGGCGATGAGCTTGCCGAGGTAGGACTCCAGCGCATGGTGCGGGATGCCGCACATCGGCGTTTCGTTCTCGGTGCCGCGGTTCCTGGCGGTGAGCTGGACTTCGAGGAGCGGCGCGGCGGCGCGGGCGTCGTCGAAGAACATCTCGAAGAAATCGCCCATGCGGTACATCAGGAGGGTGTCCGGATATTCCGCCTTGATCTCCAGGTACTGGCGGAGCATCGGGGTCAGCGACCCGGTGGCGACCGGTGGCAAGGGAGAAGTAGAAGACGACGACATGGGAAGAGAGTATATCCGCCCATCCGTCTATACTTCCTCCGATGACGGACGCGCCGCTTCTCCACCTCGCTCTGGACACCGGCTCGCCGACGGTGAGCGTGGCGCTCGCCCGCGGCGGTGCCGTGATGGCCGAGCGGTCGGTCGCGATGGACCGCTCGTCGGCGCTGCTGCTCGCCCTGGTGCAGGAGGTGCTCACGGAGGCCGGCGCGCGCCTCGGCGATCTGGCGGGCATCGCCGCGCTGCGCGGTCCGGGCAGCTTCACCGGTCTGCGGATCGGCCTCGCGACGGTGCTCGGATTGCATCAGGCGCTGGGGGTGCCGGCGACGGCGATCCCGACGCTTCACGCTCTGGCATTGACTGCTTCGGGGACGGTCATCGCCGCGGTCGACGCCCTCCGCGGCGACTGGACGGCGCAGGCGTTCGTCTCCGATCCTGGGCTCCCCGTTCCCCGGCCGCTCGGCGAGGCGGTCCTGATCCCCGGCCCTGATCTCCCGTCTCTGGCTGCCGGAGACGAGCGTATCGTCACCGGCTTCGGCGTCTCGCGGCTCGGTGCGCTGCCGGGCTGGCCGGCGGATCTCCGGCTCGTCGAGGCGGGTCCGCTGGCGGGGGCCGCGGCGCGTCTCGCGGCGGATCCGGCGACGGTCTGGGATCCGTCTCTCCTCACCGCGCCGCTCTACGCCCGTCCGCCGGCCGTCACCACACCGCGGCCGCGGCGGACCGCCCGCCCCCTTTCGATCCGGCCGGTGCTGCCTGACGACCTGCGGCGCATCGCCTGGCTGGAGGAGTCGGCGTTCAAGGACTCGTGGCCCTACGACCTCGTGGCCTACGAGCTCACCAATCCGCGCGCCCTGATGCTGCTGGCGGAATGGAACGGCGAACCGGCGCCAGGGTACATCTCGCTGCGCCACGGCGGCGGCGAGTCCGAGATCCTCCGCCTGGCGGTGGACCCGGCGGCCCGGCGGCGCGGCGTCGCCCGCGCCCTGGTCGACGAAGGGCTCGCGCGGCTCCGCGGATTGAAGGTCGAGAGCTGCCATCTGGAGGTGCGCATGGACAACGAGGGGGCGATCGCCTTTTACCACTCCCTCGGCTTCGCACGCTCCGGCCGGCGGCGGCACTATTACCGCGACGGAACCGACGCGCTGGTCCTGTCGCGGGCATTGTCGCGGGCATAATGAAGACGTGCTATCCTCCCGGCATCGAGGCATGCAGAACCTGTCCACATCCGCTCGCGTTTCTCCCCATCCCACCGCGCCGGTCCCGTATGGACCGCTCATCGCCACCCATCGAACATTTTCGAGGCAAAGGAGGCTTCAATGCCGAATCGGGACGATCTCCTCAAAGAGGAGCTGCTGCGCACCGATGACGAGTTCCGCCGTTTGTATGAAGAGCACCAGGAGTACGATCGGCGGCTGCAGGAGCTGAGCCACAAATCCCTCCTCTCGCAGGATGACGAGATCGAGGAGAAGAAGATCAAGCTGCACAAGCTGACGCTCAAGGACCACATGGAAGACATCCTCCGGCACCACCGCGAGTCGCGGGTCTCCGCCTGAGCCGACGACCGCTCTGACGCCATGACCTTCGCCAAAGAAGCCTGGCCCTTCGCGCTGCCGTTCGCCTTTCTGGCGGCCGTCCTCTTCGTGCTCGGACGTCCCGGCTGGGCGGTGGCCGCGCTCGTCGTGGGGCTGCTGGTCCTGCTGTTCTTCCGGGATCCGGCGCGGAGCTATGAAGGCGACGTCGGGGTGGTGCTCGCGCCGGCCGACGGTCTGATCACCCGGATCGACGTGATCGAGGACCCGGAGACCGGCCCCGGCCGCTTCCACCGCGTGGTCACCTTCCTCTCCGTGTTCGACATCCACGTGCAGCGCTCGCCGGCAGCCGGCGAGGTGGTGGTCTCCCAGTACACCGCCGGCCGCAAGGTCGCGGCGTTCCGCGAGGATGCGGCCGACGTCAACGAGAAGCACCTCACCGTCATCCGCCGGCCGAACGGCGACCGGGTGGGCGTGCGGCAGGTCGCCGGCCTGCTGGCACGCCGGGTGGTCTGCTACCTCGAGCAGGGGGATCAGGTGCACCGCGGGCAGTCGATGGGGCTGATCAAGTTCGGCTCGCGGGTGGATCTGCTGGTGCCGGAGAGCTACACCGTACTGGTCAAGAAAGGGGACCGCCTGAAGAACGGCGCGACGCCGGTGGCGGCACCCTCCCAGACACCCGGGGAGGCGGCGCGGTGACCAGTGTGCCCCGCGGGGGGCAGGTGCGGCAGCGGGTGGGCCACCGCGTTCGGCGCGGCGCCTATCTGCTGCCGAGCCTGTTCACCATGGGCAACATGATCCTCGGTTTCTATGCCGTCATCGTCGGCTACCGGGATCACGACTTCACCAAGGCGGCGCTCCTCATCTTCGCCGCCGCCATTCTCGACTCCCTCGACGGCCGCATGGCCCGCCTGGTCGGCACGGAGAGCGACTTCGGCAAGGAGTACGACTCGCTGGCCGACGTCGTCACCTTCGGCGTCGCCCCGGCGCTCCTGACCTATCTCTGGGGGCTCCAGGACTTCCACCGCGACTCCTGGATGATCAGCGTGTTCTACATGGTCTGCTGTGCCACCCGGCTCGCCCGCTTCAACGTGCAGACCAAGGTGGTCGACGCGCGCTGGTTCGTGGGCCTGCCGACGCCGGCCGCGGCGGGGACCATCTGCTCGCTGCTCTTCTTCTCTCCCGGCGGCGACCTGCGGGTCTGGATGCAGGTGCTGGTGGCGAGCTCGCTGCTCATCGTCGGCGCGCTGATGGTCTCGACCTTCCGTTACACCAGCTTCAAGAAGGTCGACCTGCGCAAGCGGTGGAGCTTCCGGGCGCTGGTGCCCATCGTCGCCATCGTTCTGGTCGTCTACTTTCTGCGCGAGGCCGCCTTCCTGACCCTCGCCGTGCTCTACACGCTGTCCGGTCCCGTGGGCGCCCTGGTGAGCCGCATGCGCCGCGGCGGAAGCGCCCCTACCCCCCCGACTCCGGAGCCCGTGCCATGAGCGCCATCGCCATCGTCCACCCCTCCGATCTCCTGGGCAAGGAGCTGACGCAGACCCTCGAGAATCGCTCCAAGCAATGGCAGGACATCCGCCTGCTCAGCACCCTCGCGGAGGAGGTCGGGGGCCTGACCGACGTCGCCGGTGCCGCCGCCATCGTGGCGCCCTACGATCCGGACGCTCTCAAGGGCGCGTCGACGATCTATTTCTGCGGCCCGATCGCCGCCAACCGGCCGTTGTTCGACGACGTGCCGAAAGGGGCCACGGCGGTGGTCCTCTCGCCGGACGCCACCGCCGCGGACGGCCAGCCGGTGGTGGCCGGCGTCAACACGGAAGCGGCGCGCCTCGGCCAGGTGCTCCTGTCGCCCCATCCGGCGGTGGTCCTCCTCGCCCACCTCCTCCATCCGCTGCGCGCCCTGCAGCTCGAAGCGGCGGTGGCGACGGTCATCCAGCCGGCGTCGCTGCACGGCACGTCCGGCCTGGAGGAGCTGTTCGAGCAGACGCGGCAGATCGTCATGATGACCGAGCGGAAGCAGACCACAATCTTCGGCGCCCAGCTCTCCTTCAATCTGCTCCCGACGACCGCCGACCCGCTGCCGCTCGCGGAGCTCCTGGGGCAGGTGATGGAGGCTCCGGCGCCGGCCAGCTTCCAGATCCTGCAAGGCGGGATCTTCCACAGCCTGGCGGTCAGCTTGTACGTGCGGCTTGGCGCCAAGGCGACCGTTCAGTCCGTGCGCAAAGCGCTGACCGCCCATCTCTACCTGGAGCCGGCGAGCCGCCCCAAGCTCCTCGGGCCGATCGACTCCGCGGCGCAGGACAAGGTGATCTTCGGCAATGTCCGGAAGGACGCGGCCGGCGGTTTCTGGCTGTGGGCGGTGATGGACAACCTCACCCGTGGCGGCGCGCTCAACGCCATCGAAATCGTCGAAGGCCTGCAGTAAAGCGCCCCAAACAAAAAAAGACGGGAGCGGCCTGTTTCCGCCCCCGTTTTGATCGCCTTTCGGCACGGGTCTGGTTTCGTCGTCTTGCCATTGATCAGTAGCAAGGTCCATACCACCCCCCTGACAGGCACGAAAGCCTCGAAGCTCCCATGATTTGGGGTGTCAGACTGTGTCAGTCGACGTGTCGGTCTGTGTCAGTTGACACAGGACTTACGCTTCATGCAGGCGCTGGGCGGCGTCGCGGCCGGACAGGTGAGCGCCGTGGACGGTGCCGGGATAGGCGGCGCTGGCATGCTCGCCGGCGAAGAACAGGCGGCCGCGCACCGGCTCGGTGAAGACGTTGTTGTCCTCGCCGCTGGAGCCGACCTGCCAGTAGCAATAGGCGCCCTGGGTCCAGGGCGAGCGCACCCAGTCGGACGCCACCGCCCGCTGCGGCCAGGGCATCGAGCTGCCGAACATCTTGCGCAGGGCCGGCAGGAGGCGCGTCGTGGCGTGCTCCGCGGACAGGCCGTCCAGGCTGCGGGCGAAGTCGGCGGTGGTGTTCACGGTCAGGATCGGCTTGCCGGTGCTGCGCGAGGCGTCGTTGAGCTCGAAGTGCTCATCGTTGTCGGGTGAGGTGTAGCCGAAGAACTCGATCTTGCGGTCCCAGAAGACACGGGGGAAGAGCAACGCCAGGCGGTGCGCGGCGCCGAAGCCCAGGCTGTCGACGGCGCCGCGCAGGGGGGCCGGGAGCTGCGGCGTGAAACGGACCTTGCCCGCCTTGAGGACTCCCAGGGGGAGCGTCACCACGCAGCGCTGCGCCTCGAAGACGCCGCGGTTGGTGCTCACCCGCACATCGCGACCGCTGAAGTCGATGGCCTGCACGGCGGTGCCGAGGCGGACGTCGAGGCCGGCGGCCAGCCCCTGCGGGATCTGCGCATAGCCGTTCGGAAACAGCTTGTCGGACCCCGGATACTCCTCGTCCTGATTGAGCTGGAGGGAGGACAGCTCGGAGAGCTTGAGGCTGAAGTCGAGCTCCAGGTTGGTGAAGTAGTCGTAGGAGAGGATGCGCTTCTGCACTGCCGGCAGCCCCTCGCCGGCGTCGATGTCCTCCAGGGTGCGGGCGAACGACTGGTCGCCGTCGAGATCTTCCAGGGCGTACCTCTCCGCCTTGGCCAGGATCTGCTCGAAGAGAGCATTGACCCGGTTCACCTCGGCGTCGGGGAGCAGGCGGCCGTCGGTGTCGTAGAGGTGGAACGCCGCGTAGTCGGTGGCGATGCGGGTGGCCCGGAAGCGGTCCGCCAGGGCGCTGACCGGGTTGCCCTGGCTGCCGTGGATCCAGGTGGCGCCGAGGTCGACCGGCGCGCCGAGATCGTGGTTGGTGTTGATCCGTCCGCCCAGGCGGTTGCGCGCTTCGAGGACGATCACCTGTCCCTTGGCGCGGTAACCGTATTCGTCCACCAGCCGCCGCGCCGCCGACAAGCCCGCCATGCCGGCGCCGATGACGATCACCTTGGCCTGCGTCTTCCGGCCGAAGAAAGGGAACCGGCGGGCGATGACGAGACCGGCGAGGGCCTGTGCCCCGCGCTGCACGAAATCCCGGCGGGTCAAGCCGGGATCGGCGGGCATGGATCGGGATCTCTGGGCGCTGCGCATCGTTCGTCCGAAGGGGCCGCGGTGATTCTAGTACGAGATAGACTGGACCTGACCATGAGCACAGCCACCATGCCGCTCGGCCCCTTCGGGCTGATCCGCCGCATCGGCCGTGGCGGCATGGCGGAGGTGTGGAGCGGCGTCCACATCACCCAGGCCGTGCCGGTCGCGGTCAAGGTGATGACCGGAGAGCGCCTGCGCGACGCGCAATACCGGGAGGCGTTCCGCAACGAGGTGCAGGCGGTGGCGAGCCTCGACCATCGCGGCATCGTGATGGTGCTCGACCACGGTGAGGTCAGCGCCGAGTCGGAGGCCGCCTCGCAGGGTCTCCTGCCGCTGGGCAGCCCCTACCTCGCCATGGAGCTGGCCGACGGGGGCACGCTGCTCGACGCGGCCGGAGGGGTGGAGGACTGGGCCACTCTGCGCTCGATCCTCTTCTCCCTCCTCGACGCCCTGGCGCACGCTCACGCCCTCGGCGTGGTGCACCGCGACCTCAAGCCGAGCAACGTGCTGATCTTCGGCACCGGCGCGGGCCGCCAGCTCAAGCTCGCCGACTTCGGCCTCGCGCAGGCGGTGGAGGCGATCCAGGTGCTCCCGGACTCCTCCGGCTTCGTCTGCGGCACGCCGAGCTACATGGCGCCGGAGCAGATCCGCGGCGAGTGGCGGGACTACGGCGCGTGGACCGATCTCTACGGCCTCGGCAGCCTGGCCTGGATGATTGCCACCGGCAGACCGCCGTTCGCCGACGCCGGGTTGATCGAGCTGGTGCGCCGGCAGCTCTCCGAGGAGCCGCCGGACTTCCAGCCGGTCTTTCCCGTGCCGGCTGGTTTCGAGGGCTGGCTGCGCCGCCTGCTGGAGAAGGAGCCGGGCCATCGCTTCGTGCGCGCCGCCGACGCGGCATGGGCGTTGCGCGGCCTGGGCTCGGTGAACGCGCCGCGGCCCTTCGTCGCCACCGCCGGCAGCGACGACGATCCGACGGAGGTGATCGCGCCGGAGCACATGCGCAGCGAAGAGCCGTTCACGGCGCCGTCCTCGGGCCGCGAGCTGGCGCCGCGGGTCTCGCCGCCGTTGCCGCTCACCTGGGACCGCGCCACGAGCCGGCCCCCGTCGCCGCTCCTCACCGGCGCCGGGCTCGGGCTCTACGGCCTGCGGACGATCCCCCTGATCGGCCGGCGGCTGGAGCGCGACATCCTGTGGGGAGCGCTCTCCACGGTGCACGCCCGGCAGGAGCCGCGCCTGGTGCTCCTGCGCGGCGCGGCGGGCACCGGCAAGACCCGCCTGGCGACCTGGATCGCCCAGCGCGCCCACGAGGTGGGCGGCGCCACCGTGCTGCGGGCGACCCACGGTCCGACCTCGGGCCCGGCGGCCGGCCTGCCGCGCATGCTGGCCCGCCACCTGCGCTGCGTCGGGCTCACGCGGGCCGAGCTGGTGGAACGGACGGCGCGCCTGCTGCGCCGGTGGAAAGTGGACGACGAAGAAGAGCTTTTCGCGCTCGCCGACCTGATGGCGCCCGGCACCTTCGCCAGCGCTCTGGCCGACACCGCCGACATGCCGCCGGCGCGCCCGCAGACCTCGCGCGAGCGGTTCGAGCTGCTGGAGCGCCATCTCCGCCGCCTCGGCCGGCAGCGCCCCGTCATCCTGCTGCTCGACGACGTGCAGTGGGGTCCGGAGTCGATCGCCTTCGCGCGTTTCCTGATGGAGCTGCGCGGCGAGAGGCCGTTGCCTGCCCTCTTTCTGCTGACCGCGCGCGATGAGCTGCTGGCCGAACGGCCGGCGGAGACGGCGGAGCTCGCCGCTCTCCTGGCGCTCCCCGGCACCGCCGCGGTCGCCGTGCCGCCGTTGCCCGCGGGCGACCACGCCGCGCTGATTCACGAGCTTCTCGGCCTGTCCGGCGAGCTCGCGGCGACGGTGGATGAGCGCACGGGCGGCAACCCGCTCTTCGCCGTCCAGCTCGTCGGCGACTGGGTGCAGCGAGGACTCCTGGACGTGGGACCGGAAGGCTTCGTCCTGCATCCGGGTGCCGTGGTGCAGCTCCCGGACGATCTCCACGCCGTGTGGTCGGGCCGCGTGACCCGCCTGGTGGAAGGGAGGCTGGAGGGGACCCGGGAGGCGCTGGAAATCGCCGCCGCCCTCGGCGCCTCGGTGGACAACTACGAGTGGGCAGAGACCTGCAAGGCCGCCGCCGTCCCCTGTCCGCCCTCGCTCGCCGAGAGCTTGATGGCGAACCGCCTGGCCATACGCACCCAGGAAGGCTGGGACTTCGTGCACGCCATGCTGCGCGAGAGCCTGGAGCGGCTGGCCCGCGAGGCCGGCCGCTGGCCGGAGCAAAACCGCGCCTGTGCCGCCATGCTGGCGCCGCGCGACGCGAAGGGAGAGCGCGGCATCGCGGAAAGGCTGGGACGCCATCTCGTCCTCGCCGGCGAGCAGGCAGCCGCCCTGGATCCTCTCCTGCGCGGCGCCCGCGAGCGGCGGGAGACCAGCGACTACGAGCTCGCCCAGGGGCTCCTCAACCAGCGCGACGAAGCGCTCGCGGCCATCTACGCGGGACCCCGCGATCCGCGCCGCGGCGCCGGCTGGGTCTTGCGGGCGCGCATCTATCTGCACCAGGGCCGGCTCGACGAGGTGTTCCGCTGGGCCGGCCAGGCGGTGATGGGCGGCATCGACGGCGACTGGGCCGCCGTCCGTTCCGAATCCCTCCGCCTGCTGGGCGACGCCGCCCGCCGCCGCGGCGATCTCGACGAAGCGGTGCGCCTCTACCGCCGCTGCACCGAGGTGAGCGTCGATCCGCACGGCGCCGCCGGCAGTCTCTGGGGTCTCGGCGACGTCGCCCGCCAGCGCGGCCATCTCGCCCAAGCCGGCGAGCTGTTCGCCCAGTCGCACACGCTCTATGAAGAGATCGGCGACATCCACGGCATTGCCGACCACTGGATCGGCCTCGCGGACATCGCGCGCCAGAAAGGCGATCTGGACGCCGCCGCGACCCTCTACAAGGAAGCCGAGGCGCGCTTCTCCATCCTCGGCAATCTCTACGGCATGGCGCGTGGCCGCAACGGTCTCGGCGAAGTCGCCCGCATGCGCGGCGAGCTCGGCCGGGCCGCCGACTTCTACCGCGCCTCCTTCGCCCTGCTGACCCGTCTCAGCTCCGCCGACGACATCTTCCCCCGCATCAACCTCGCCCTGACCGCCCTCGCCGGCGGCGACTTTCTCGGCGCCCTGGCCGCCCTCGAAAAGAGCCGCGAGATCCTCGGCACCCGAGGCTGGGGCGGCCTCGAAACCGTCGTCCGCGCCGCCCTCCTCCCCTGCCACGCCCGCACCCGGGACTGGAAAGCCTGGGACGAAGGCTTCGACGCCGTCTCCGCCGCCCTCAAAACCACCGGCGTCGTGGAGCCCGACATCCTCTGGGCGGCGACTCTCGCCGCGGAAGTGGTGGCAGCCGCCGGAGAAAAAAGGCGGGAGGCGGCGGCGCAGAAGCTGGCGAAGGGCAGCGGGCTGGGTTGACGGCCCGGCGGATCAGAGACGGAGAATGGTGACCGTCTTCCCCGCGTGCTCCAACTCGGTCCGCGAGCAGCGCTCGGGAACGGGCGGGCTCTGGGTGCGGCCGTCGAAGAGGACCAGGGTCCCGCGATCGAGTCCGAGCCGCGCCAGATAGCCGGTCAGTTTCTCCAGACCTTCCGCCAGGGGATCGGTCCGGCCGTCCCGCCAGACTTTGAGCTCCACAGCCCAGCGGTCCAGCCCTCCGGGGTGCGGCCAACGGACACACAGATCGATGCGCCCGCTCCCCGCCGCGTACTCCCGGTCGATGAAGCCGCCTCCGTTAACGATCCGCTGCAGATAAGCCATGAAGATGAGCTCCGCCGCGGCTTCGGAGTAGGGCTGGCGGGTCAGGAAGAACTCGGCGTGCTGGCACCAGAAGTCACGGAAGTCGTCCAGGATCTTGTCGAATCGCAGCCTGCCGTCCTCGGCGATGAACGGAAGCCGGGGGATCGGCAGCGTGTCCTGCATGACCCAGGTGAGGGCGCGAGGAATGACCTCGCGGTAGATTGGATTGGCGATTTCCAGTCCCGTCGGACCGGAAGCCACGAGCCCGAGATCCTTGACGAACTGCACGTCATCGTCGAGGAGATCCGGCGGCAGAAACTCTCCGGCCAGAATTGGGGCGACGATGCGGCGCACGCGTGGCTCGCGCAGGCGATCGATGAGCGAGTCGAGATGGGTATCGCGGCGCTCGATCAGGATCTCCCGGGCCCGATCGATGTGGGCCGCCTCGACGGCGACCTTCGGATCGCGGACCAGAACCTCGACGGCCTGCCGCGCCAGGGCGTTGACCAGCCAAGGCTGCCCGCGGGTCAGCTCATACGCCAGGATCTTCGCCTCGGGAGAGAAGACCTGTCCGGTGTCCGCCGTGTGTTGCTCGTACAGCTCGGCCACTTCCTCCCGGGTGAAGTTGCGCAGAGTCAGCGATTCCACCTTGATGTTGAAAGGCGAGGAGGTTCCCAGGCTGTCCGCGTCCTTGCGGACGCGGACCTTGTAGTCCCTGACGTCGCGGAGCCCGATCAACGCCACCGATTGGGGAAATCGGCTGGGCCGGTCGAAGTAGCCACCGCGGAGCTGCCGCAGCACGGAGAGCAGGGTGTCGTCCAGGAGCGCATCGATCTCGTCGAGGAAGAGCACCACCGGCCTGTCCGAGCGCCGGCACCAGGCGGCGAGGTATGCCGCGAGGCGGCTCTCCGCCTCGACGGTTTCGAAATCCGCGAGAGGCTCCGGCCGGATCGCCGCAGGAAGCCGTTCGGCCTCCATCGCGATGTCCCGCAGCACCGCCCGGGTCCCGCGTTCGACGTCACTCCCGGCCGGCTGCCCCTTCTCACAGGTGGCGTGCAGAGCTACGTACCGCCCCTCTGCGGTGAGGCTCTGCGCCAGAGCCTCGAAGCACGTCGTCTTTCCGGTCTGGCGGGGAGCATGGATCACGAAGTAGAGCTTGCGATCGATGAAATCCCGAATGCCGGGCAGACGGCGCTCGGGAGGAAGCATGTAGTGGTCGGCCGGATTGCATGGACCGGCGGTATTGAAATATCTCATCGCGGGACCATTCTACGTCAAAGGGAAAACCGGTCCGGCGCACGGATGCGCCGGGCCGGTGTGGATGCGGGCCGGTCAGAGGCTGTGCAGACGCTGGATGCGACTGCTCTTGGTGAAGCGGTCGACGAGCTCGGCGAGGCGGGCCGACGAGGGATCGGCGGCGCCGCGGGCGACGGCGCGGCCGACCAGACCTTGCGTGAAGGCGCGCTTGAATTGCGGCACGATGCGGGCCTTGCTCACGTGCTCGAAGCCGGAGGCGATCTTGATCAGCTTGGGCTCGCTGTAGGCCGTGCCCATGAAGCTGATGCCGACCGGCAAGCCGAAGGAGTTGCCGCCGGCGATCTGGACGATCGGATAGCCGGCCATGGCGCACGCCGAGGAGCTGGCGCCCAGGAAGTGGTCGCCGTTGATCAGGTCGGTGGGCCAGGAGGGCGAGCTGGTCGGCGCCACCAGGGCGTCGAGGTGGTTCGCCGCGAGAGCGGCGTCGATCCCCTGCTCGCGCGACAGGCTGTGGCTGCGCGCCAGGGCGTCGGCGTACTCCTGCGCGGTGAAGGGATCCGAGTCGGCGAGCAGGAAGATCTCCTGGCCGAACCACTTCATCTCCTGCTCCACATGCGCGTTGTTGAAGGCGATGAGGTCGGCGAGGGTGTGCATCGAGAGGCCGGTCCGCGACGCCAGGTAGGTCTTGATGTCCTGCTTGAACTCGTAGAGGAGGACGGTGAACTCGGACGGATCGGTGGCGATGTCCGCTGCGGTCGGCAGGTCCGACGGATCGACGATCACCGCGCCGGCGTCCTTCATCATCTGGATCGCGGTCTCGAAGATGGCGTCGGTCTCCGGGCTGTAGCCGGTGACGCCTCCCGCCCGCAGGACGCCGATCCGCGCGCCGCGCAGGCCGTCGGAATTGAGGAACTGGGTGTAGTCGGTGAAGAACTTGCCGGCGCTCCCCGCCGTCGCCGGATCGCGCGGATCGACGCCGACCAGCGCCCCGAGCACCGCGGCGGCGTCGGCCACCGTCCGGCCGTGGACTCCCACCGTGTCTTGGCTGTGCGAGATGGGGATGACGCCGGCCCGGCTGGTCAGGCCGACGGTCGGTTTGATGCCGACCACACCGTTCAGGGAGGCCGGACAGACGACCGAGCCGTCGGTCTCCGTCGCCAGGCCGGCGGCGGCGAAGCTCGACGAGACGGCGGCGCCGGTGCCCGAGCTCGAGCCGCAAGGATTGTGGTCGATGAAATACGGATTGTTGGTCTGCCCGCCGCGTCCGCTCCAGCCGCTGGACGACTGGAAGGAGCGGAAGTTCGCCCACTCGCTCAAGTTGGTCTTGCCGAGGATGATGGCGCCCGCCGCGCGCAGCCGCGCCGCTACCGTGGCATCCTGCGGCGCCGGATGGCCGAGCAGAGCCAGGGAGCCGGCGGTGGTCTGCATCCTGTCGCCGGTGTCGATGTTCTCCTTGATGACGATCGGGATGCCGTGCAGCGGCCCGCGCAGGTGGCCGCCACGCCGCTCGCTGTCCAGCGTGCGCGCGATGGACCGCGCGTCCGGGTTGACCTCGACCACCGCGTTGACCTTCGGCCCGCGGTGGTCCAGGAGATCGATGCGCTGCGTATACAGATTGACCAGCTCGAGCGCCGAGAGCTTGCCGGACGTCATCGCCGCCTGCAATTGGGCGATGGTCATCTCCTCGACCCCGGTGGTCACTCCCGAGGTCTCCGCCGCAGGCTCGGCCGCCTGCGCCGCTCCCGCTCCCAGCAGCCCGGTCATGGATGCCGAGGCACCTGCCAAGGCACCGAGCCTGAGAAACGTCCTTCGGTTCACCTCCCCAGAAGCACTGTGTTCGGCCGGACCTTCGTCGCGTGGATCATCTGCCGACATTGAGGTTCTCCTTTCGGGTTGGGAAACACAGGGTACACACAGGAAAGCAATCCTACTCCTAAGGAAGGACGCTGCAAGGGGGAGAAAGCGAGCCCTCACCCCCTCCCCTCTCCCGGCGGGGGCGTGGGGGGAGCCGGGAGAGGGGCGGGGGTGAGGGTCTTACGGGCTTTTCGCCGGGCACTGGACCTCGAGCCAGCAGCCCGCTTCGGTCTTCTCCAGATTGAGCGCGACCTTCCACTGTTTGCCGTCGCCGGCGCGCTGCTCGGTCGCCGGGATGCGCTGCAGGTCGATGGTCCACGGGCCGGGCGAGCTGACCGCCTGCACCGTCCCCTTGTCGCCGTTGGTGCTGGCGACGAACGGCAGCGACATCCCCCCCTGCGGGAAGATGGTGTCGGCGAGCTCCAGGCGCCACTCCGAGTTCTTGCTGCCGTTGCCGCGCAGGGAGTATTTACGGCGCAGGCGGGCGTTCTCCGAGGGGCAGGGAGAGGCGAACTGCAGACAGATCGGCTGACCGACCACCGTGCCCTGGGCGGTCGACAGGCCCGCGAAATCCTGGATCACGAGGTTGTTGGACGAGTCCGTGCTGAAGGTCCAGACGTTCACCGGTCCGGGCGTCGTTCCCCCCGCCGCCGGCACAGGAGCCTGTGCCCGGGACACACCCGGGACCATGACGATCAGGGCCACGAGCCAGAAGGCCAGCTTCTCGAACCTCGCCATAAGCAGCATCCTCCTCTTGATGAGAGCACCAGTGTATCCACATCAGTCCTTCCAAGCGAACACGATCATCTGATCGGTCTCCCGGGTGAGCGGACGGCGGTCGAAATCGCCGTAGATCTGCCACCGCGGAAAACCGGCGGCCTGGAGCAGCAGCTCCATTTCCGGCTTGTAGGTCCCGCGCATGGTGGTGGTGGACCGGTGCGACGCGGCCACCCCGCCCTCGGCGTCGAGCTCCTGGATCTCGATCTGCGAGGTCTGCACCTGGGCCAGCCGATCGAGGTCCGGGTGTCGTAGATGCGCACCGGCAGACCGGTCACCGGATGCGCCACCTCGTGCTCGAGAACCGGAGTGCCCTCGGGGCCGCAGACCACCTCCCGCCCCGGAAAGAAGACGTTGAGGACCAGCAGCCCGCCGGCCGCCAGGTGCTTGCGGCAGGCGCGCAGGGTCTGGAGCTGGTCGTCGGTGGTCAGATTGTGCACGAAGCCGTTGAACGGCACGAGGATCAGGGCATAGCGGCGTGGCAGCGTGAAATCGCGCATGTCCGCCTGATAGAGACGCGGCGCGAGACCGAGCTCCGCGGCCTTGCGGCGCAGCACGCCGAGCATCTCCGGAAACAGGTCCAGGCCGTCGATGTCGACCCCGGCCTGAAGACACGGCAGGAGGATCCGCCCGGTTCCACACGTCACCTCGAGCACCGGCCCCCGGGCCTCGCGCGCCAGCCGCACATAAAACTCGCGGTCGAAGTCGAGATCCCGGAACAGCATGTCGTACAGCTCGGCATCCTGGAACGGCGTCCGCTCGGTGCTCGGGGTGAAAGGGTCCATGGCGTCTCCTTGGCAACGCTCTCGCGGTCAGAGGCGAAGGACTGTCATGCGCCGGCCCTCGTGCTCCACATCGGTCCGGGAGCAGCGCTCCGGGATCGAGCGGGCCGAGGAGCGATGATCAAAGAGGATCAGCGTACCGCGGTCGAGACCCAGCCGCGCCAGGTAGAAAGATAGCTGCTTCAAGCCCTCCGAAAGAGGATCGGAACGGCCATCCCGCCAGACCTTCAGCTCAGCCGCCCAGCGCTGGAGACCTCCCGGGTGAGGCCAGCGGACACATAGATCGATGCGTCCGCTGCCGACCGCGTATTCGCGGTCGATCAACCCGCCACCATTGACGACTTTCTGCAGATACGCCATGAAGACGAGCTGTGCCGCCGCCTCCGAGTAGGGCTGGCGAGCCAGATAGAGCTCCGCGTGCTCGCACCAGAAAGCCTGAAAGTCGTCGAGAAGCTTGTCGAAACGCAAGGTCCCGTCGGAAGCAATGAAGGGAGCCCGCAGGACCGGAAGAGACTCCTGGGCAACGCTCGCCAGGGCACGGGGAATGATCTCGCGGTAGATCGGATTCGCGATCTCCAAGCCGGCCAGCCCGGAGGTGACAAGCCCGAGGTCCTTGACGAACTGAACGTCGTCATCCAACACATCCGGCGACAAAAGCTCCCCGGTCAGGATCGGCTCGAGGACGCGCCGCACGCGCGGCTCGCGCAGCCGGTCGATCAGTGAATCGAGATGTGTATCGCGCCGCTCGATCAGGATCTCTTTCGCCCGCTCGACGTGGTGTGCCTCGACAGCGACCGACCGGTCCGGCACCACTTGTTCCACAGCTTGAAATCCGAGAGCGTTGACCAGCCACGGCTGTCCGCGGGAAATCTCGAACGCATGGGACGCCGCCTCGGCGGTGAACACTTGGCCCGTCTCTTTCGTGTGCTGACCGTAGAGCTCCTCGACTTCGGCGCCGGTGAAGTTGCGGAGGGTCAACGACTCCACTTTGATGTTGAAGGGTGACGAAGTCCCCAAGCTCTCGGCGTCCGGCCGGACCTGGATCCGGTAGTCCCGCACGTCGCGCAGACCGATCAAGGCGACCGACTGGGGCGCGCCTCGCGGCCGGCCGGCATAGCCCGAACGGAGCTGGCGCAGAATAGAGAGGAGGACCTCATCCTGGAGCGCGTCGATCTCGTCCAGGAACAGGACGACGGGACGGGGACAGGCCAGGCACCAACGGGCGAGGACGTCCTGAAAGCGGGTGAGGATGGGAACGGTGGAGTCGACCTCCGGGGGTCGCAGCTCCTCCGGAAGATCGAGCCGGGCAGCCTGCCGGATCGAATCGAGCACCCCCGCAAGCCCCTCTTCAAACCTCTCCGCCCTGACCTGGCCGACCTCGCAGCTTGCCACCAGGGCGGCATAGCTCCCTTCCGCGGTCAAGCTGCGGGCGAGAGCCCGCACGGTCGTGGTCTTGCCGGTCTGCCGCGGAGCATGGAGGACAAAATACAGCGCGCGGTCGACCAGCTCACGAACTTTCGGCAGACGCCGCTCCGGCGGCAGCATGTAATGCCGGAGCGGGTCACAGGGGCCTGCTGTGTTGAAGAAACGGGACATGATCCTCTACCGCAGGATAGCACCGCCGCGGGCTCAGCCTCCCACATCCGGCTCACCGCAGCGTTCGAGGATCGCGGCGCGGACGGCGTCACGGAGCTCGACCGCGGCCGTCCAGCCGGTCCCCTGGGGCAGGACCGGCGGCAGAGCCATGACCGCGGCCGTGCCGCGGCGGGGAAACGGGCTGTCGCCGCGCAGCACGGAGCGCGTGCCCTGGATCACCAGCGGCACCACCGGCACACCGGCCTCCGCCGCCACCACGAAGGTGCCCAGGCGGAAGGGCAGGAGCCCCGGACCACGGCGGAACGTCCCCTCCGGAAAAATGACCAGCGACGTGCCGCCGCGCAGGGCGTCGAGAACCTTGCGCGTCTCCTCCATCCCCTGCGCCGGATCGAAGCGCTCGACGAAAACCGCCCCCAGGCGGTGTAGGAGGACCCGCGTCAGGAAGCTCCTCTCGAGCTCCTTTTTCACCACGTAGGCGAAACGCGGCGGCAGCAGGGCGGTGAGCACGATCGCGTCGAGGTAGCTCTGGTGGTTGGAGGCGACGACGACCGGACCGGGCGTCTCCTGGGCTTCCAGGATCTCCAGCCCGTCCGTCCGCAACCGGACGCCGGCGGCGAAGGCGAGGCCGCGCGCGATCCGCCGCGCCAGCCGGCGCCGCCGCTCGACCCCGGGAGTGAGCACGAGGAGCGGCCAGAACGGCAGCAACGACGCGAGAGCGAAGACGCCCCAGAACCAGACGGCGTAGAGCATCTCGCCGGCACGCCGCACGGCGCCGGCGGCGCGCGCGCGCAGGCCGGCTCCGGCGAGGCGGGCGAGCTGCCAGCCCACCGAGGCGGCGTGCGCGCCGATCCGTCCCCGCTCGTAGAGCTCGCGGCTCGCCGCGCGGCGGATCTTGCCGCTGGAGGTCTTGGGCACGGCGTGCGGCGGCGCCAGCACGACGTCGTCCGCGGGAGCGCCGAGCAGATCGACCGCCCGCCCCTGGATCGCCTCGCGCAGCGCTTCGCGAGCCGCCTCGTCGCGCTCGCGGGTCTCGGCGAGCACCACCAGCCGCTCGGTGCCGGTGGCCGGATCGGCGGCACCGAAGACGGCGACACACCCTTTGCGCACGCCGGGGATCTCCCCCACCGCCTCCTCCAGCTCCTGCGGATAGAGATTGCGGCCGGCGCGGATGATGATGTCCTTGACCCGACCGGTGATGTGGACCTCGCCGGCCGCGATGTAGCCGCGGTCCCCCGAATCCAGCCAATCACCACGGATCAGCGCCGCCGTGGCTTCCGGATTGCGCCAGTAGCCGCTCGTCGCCGACGGGCCGCGGAATTCGATCCGCCCCTCCTGCCGCTCCCCCACCTCGCGCTCCGCCTCGTCGACCACCCGGATCTCATGCCCCGGCACCGGCACACCGCAGGAGACGAATCGCAAAGCGTCCGCTGTTTCTTCGGACACCCCCTCAGAGACCGGCACCGCTTTCCCCGTCCGCTGGAACGTATCGCGCTCGATTACGTCGATCCGCGGTCCCCGGCCGAGCGGCGTGAAAGCGAGGGCCAGCGAGCACTCGGCGAGACCGTAGACCGGCGCCAGGGCCTTGGGATTGAATCCGTAGGCCGCGAAGCGCTCGGTGAACCGGCGCATCGCCTCCGGGCTCACCGGCTCGGCACCGTTCAGCGCATAGCGCCAGGAGGAGAGATCGAGCCCCCCGATCTCGGCGCTCTCGGCGATCTCGGCGATCTCATCGTCCGGAATCTTCGCCACGCACAGCTCGTAGGCGAAGTTGGGAGCCGGCGACAGCGTGCCGCGGTGGCGGTGGATCGCTTGCAGCCAGCGCGACGGCCGCGCCAGGAAGGTGAGCGGCGACATCAGGATCAGCGGCGTCGCGTAGTAGAGGCTCCCCATCCACGAGCCGATCAGCCCCATGTCGTGGTAGAGCGGCAGCCAGCTCACCACCACGTCCGCCGGGCTCATCTCCACCGCCGGACCGATCGCCCGCAGATTGGCGAGCAGGTTGGCATGGGTCAGGGTCACCCCTTTCGGGTTGCCGGTGCTGCCGGAGGTGAACTGGAGGAACGCGACGTCGTCCGCGCCGACCGGCGGGTTGCCGCCGTCCGTGGTCGCCAGGGACGAAAGATCCGCGACCGTGGTGAGCCGCTGCACCGTGGGCACCTGGACGCGCAGCAGACGCGCGAGCGTCAGCACTTCGGGAAAGGTGATGAGGAGCACCGACTCCGCGGTCTGGAGGATGCCCGCCTGGCGTTTCAGATGGTCCTCGATCTGGCTTTTGCGGGCCGGCGGATAGAGCGGCACCGGAATGCCGCCGGCCCGCTGGACGCCGAAGAACGCCGCGAAGTAGTCGAGACCGCTGGGGAGCATGATCCCCACCGTCTGCCGCGGCTGGAGATTGAGCGCGCGGAGCCCTGCCGCCACCGCCCGGCTGCGGCGGTCGAGATCGATGAAAGTCATCTCCTCCGGCTGGCCGTCCCCCGGATAGAAGAGGATATGCCGGCGGTCGCCCTGGCGTTGCACATGCCAGTCGAGGACCTCCAGAAGCGTCCGCGTGCGCGCCGGAGCCGGCTCGACGGTCCCTGAGGACGAGGGCGCGATCTCTTCAATCCCACCGAGATCGGCGCTGCCGCCCGCGGCTCCTGCCACCACCGCCTTCCACAGATCGCGCGGGCTCTCCGCCGTGGTCAAAGTCGCCTCGGGCAGGTGCACGTCGAACGTCCGTTCCAGCCGCTGCACCACCTCCACCCGGCCCAAACTGTCGAGCCCGAGATCGCGCTCCAGCGAGGAGTCCAGATCGGCGCGGAGCGCCTTGCGTTGCGGATGCAGCTCCTGGACGACGGCCGCGACGACGGCCAGCACCTCCGCGGAATCGGCCGGGGTGTCTTTCCGCTCCGGTGATGTCTTGGGGTTCGTCACTCCGCCCGCTCCAGATCCGCCAGCGCTTCGACCGCGCGGCGGATCTTGTCCCGCGCGGCCCGGCGCGCCGCCTCGCTCTCATACGGGGTCCGCTTCCAGATCAGCTTGGTCGAAAACAACCCATCCCCCTTCCAGCGCGGCACGGCATGAGCGTGGAGATGCGGCACGCTCTGGCTGATCTTATTATTGATCGCAACGAAAGATCCCGCGGCCGCCATCCCCGCCTCGACCGCCCGCGCCATCCGGCGGACCGTGCCGAAAAACGGCGCGACGAGATCATCGGGAAGCTCGGCGAGCGTCAAGACGTGCGCCCGCGGCACCACCAGCACGTGTCCGGGCAGCAGCGGCTTGTAGTCGAGGAACGCCATTGTCTCCTCATCCTCGAACACCACCTCGGCCGGTGCCTCGCCACGCACGATGGCGCAGAATGCGCAGGTCTTCCCCATGCAAGGAGTCTACCGCGTCGCTCGCAAGCTCCGGGAAGCGGGGCTCGCGCCGTTCCTCGACAAATGGCATCTCGTACCCGGCGAGCCCTGGCAGGAGGGGATGGAGTATGCGCTCCGCGAGAGCCGCACCTGTGCCGTGTTCATCGGCAAGAAGCTCGGCCCCTGGCAGAACGAGGAGATGCGCACCGCGCTGGCCAAGCGGGTCAAGAACCGGTCGTACCGCGTCATCCCGGTCCTCCTGCCCGGCGGGCCGGAAGCCGGGCTCGACGACCTCTCCGAATTTCTGGGCCGCCTCACCTGGGTCGACTTCCGCGCCGGCCTCGACGACGAAGACGCCTTCCGCCGCCTCCTCGCCGGCATCCGGGGCGAGGCCCCCGGTCCCGGCGGGAGAGGAGGAGAGAAGCCGCCCCTTCCTTTATATAGATGCATGGCCCCGGCCCGGGAGCCTTTCGTCCAGCGCATCGAGTACGCAAAGGTCCGGGACGCCCTGCTCGCCGACGGCGCCGGCCGCGCCACGACCGTGGGCATCACCACGGCCATCCACGGCGCCGGAGGATTCGGCAAGACCGCTCTGGCAATCGAGCTCTGCTACGACGAGCAACTCCCCGAGCACTATCCCGATGGCATCCTCTGGACCACCTTGGGCGAGGAGATCGACGCCGCCGGCCGCCCGGACCGGTAGACGCTCAACGAGGGATCTCACGAAGTGACCGGTAAGGGCTGCGAAAGCCGCGCTGGATCATTTCTGTCAGGAGGGCGTCCGCCTCAGCCATGCTGAGGATCCGCCTCAGGACCAGGAGACCGAGAGCTCCGAGAGAACCGGAGACCGCGACACCGAGCGAACGGCCCAGCTTTCTCGCATCCAGATCGTCGGAGAGCATGGAGAGCCCACGAGACACGGCCACTATGATGCACGTGGCCTCGCCGGGGCCCAGACCATGACCGAGCTCTTCTGCCTGGGCGCTCTCGCGATCGGTCAGGTCGAGGATCTCGAGCCAGGACCAATCGCAAGCAGGAACCCCCCTCGGCGGACACCGCGCTCCAACTCGGTCCAGACGGGTCTTGGAGCTGAAAGATCCGGGTAGGCAAACTTCAGGAGATGGGGCCGCCGGATCTGAGCGAAGTTGTTCAGAACCGTGGTGTCTGAAAGGACCGGCATGCAGAGGGGTATTCAGGCTTGCCGGCGTGCAGCGGCCATCTCGGCTTGCGCATCCTCGGCCGAAGAGACGCCCAGGCGGAGCGGAACTCGAAGCCTCCGGAAGCTGTCCTCAAGCTCGAAACGGGTGATCCCCAGCAACTCGGCCGCCTTCCCGAGGTTGATTCTCTCCTCGAGGTAATTGCGGAGGATCCGGACTTCTGGAAGCTCCTCTAGCTCTCCGGTGTCTCCACCGGTGGCGCAAACGGCGAAGGCTCGCAAAAGACGATAGTCGAGAGCATCCAGGAGAACGATCCGTTCCTCCCCTCCGCTGACAACGACCGCAAGCTCGCCGTCCTGGACCCGGTCCAGGATCTCTCGGGTCCTTTCGGAAAGCTCGGCTGGGGAGACGGTGGTTTGCGTCATGGAGATCCCTCGTCACAAGAATACGCGTCCCGGGAGAACGCCACAAGGGAGGCGCGAGAGATGCGAATCCCGGCCGCCCTACCCCTCCCGCCACTCCAACCGATATCCCCACGTCCCCACCGGCGTCTTCCGCCGCGTCAGGCGGAAGAACCGGCCGAGACGCTCGGACCGGGACCAGCCCTCGGCGTCCGGCTCGACGCGGACGTACCGGCCATCCTGGAGGAGGTGGATGTCGAACCGGAGGGGCTCTTTCCGGGTGTCCACCAGCCAGAGCTCCGGGATGCCCGCGCGGGCGTAGAGAGGCGGAAGGCGCTGGGTGTCTTTGCGAACCGAGCCGTCGCTCACGACCTCGATGATGACGTCCGGCGCTCCTTCGATCTCGGGGTCGGAGGGCACGTAGCGCACCCGGCCGGAGCGGAGGGAATCCCAGAGGACGACGACGGTGTCGGGCTCGACGGAGAGGGCCGCGAAGCGGGAGACGACGCGGGCTCGGTCGACGAAGACCTCGCCCTGATCGCCGTCTGCCACCAGGGTGTGGAGGGTGCTCGCGATGGCGACTTTGACCGTTCCGTGGGTGTGCAGGTCTTCCGGGCTCATGTCGATTTCGAGGTCGCCCGCCAGGAAGTCGATCCGACCGGTTTCCGGGAAGGCCGGCGAACGGGCCCACTTGCGGAAGCCCTCGAAGCTCCGGGCAGCGGCGGGAATCAGGAGGCTCTCTTCGAGCTGAACAGCGTACTCGCGGGCCATGCCGGTATTCTATCCCGGCATGCCTTGGGCACTCAATCGCGAGCGAGGTTCAGGACGTTCCAACGACCGACCCGCGAAAAAGCCCACGGTTCCCGGCACCAACCCGCGGCGCCCGCTTCGTCACCCGCTGGGCCCAATCCGGCACCGCCGGGTTTTGTGTTGTCACCCGCGGGTTTGCGTTGCAACCCGCGGGGTTTGTGTTGCAACCCGCCGGTGAGACTTTTGAACCGCCGGATCCCGGAGCGGGCGTCCCAGGTTTCGAGCCGGCACCCGCGGGATGCGGAGCGGGTGAGCCGGGTTCGGTGCGTGACCCGCCGGTTTCGGCCCGGGTGAGCCGGCGCCCGCGGCGGGCGGCACGCGTTGTGTGGCGGGCGAGCCCGCGCCCGCTTCGGGTGATGCGAGTGCCTGGCTGACGTCTTCCTTGACCCCAGGCGAACAGCCGCACCGCATCTCCCCTACGATAGAATCCCCCCACCC
>DATARD010000337.1:0-9800 GCA_036264355.1 Thermoanaerobaculia bacterium | reverse complement strand
GGTCGAAGCGCCGGATCTGCGAGGGCGACACGTAGATGTCGTCCGGGCCGGGGAGGTAGTTGTACTCGGGGGCGCGCAGGAAGCCGAACCCGTCGGGCAGGCACTCGAGCACCCCCTCGGCGAAGATCAGCCCGCTCTTCTCGGTCTGCGCCTGGAGGATCTTGAAGATCAGCTCCTGCTTGCGCATGCCGGTGGCTCCCTCGACGCCGAGGTCCTTGCCGATCTGGGTGAGCTGGGAGATCTGCATCTCCTTGAGCGCCCGGATGTCGAGGGCCTCGACGGCGGTGCCGCCCTTCTCTACTGGAATCTGGGTTGATGATTTGGCCATGTCGTTCCTCGTCGGTTCATTCTCTTGCACACGTGCTCGCTTCCAGATGGGGCACGATCGCGCCCCAGAGTGCCTTCATCCCTTCTCCCGAGTGCGCCGAAACAGGGATGAGGGGGGTCTCCTCGCTCAGGCCCATGGACCCCCGAATCCCGCGCAGCACGCCTGCCCTTTTTCCACGCGGCACACGGTCGATCTTGGTCGCCGCCACGGTCAGTGCAATGCCCAGACCGGACAGATATTCGTACGCTTGTACATCCAACGGTGTTGCTCCCACCTTTCCGTCGACCAGGAGCACCAGCCGCAACCGCGGTGCCGCGTCCTGGAGGTAGGTCTCCACCAGCGCCGCCCACTCCCGCCGGTCGTCCTTCGCCGCCTTGGCGTAGCCGTACCCCGGAAGATCGACGAACCAGAAGCGCCGGTTGATCAAGAAGTAGTTGACGGCGCGGGTCCGCCCCGGGGTCGAGCTGGTCTTCGCCAACCCCTTGCGTCCCACCAACCGGTTCATCACGCTCGACTTGCCAACGTTCGAACGCCCCACGAAACCGACCTCGGGGCGACCGTCCCGCATGAAATCCGGGCTTGAATGCGCGGAGCGGACGAATTCGGCGGTCTCGATTTTCAAGGCCCGATTTTCAAGAGGATTGGAGCCCGGTGCTCACCGGAAGCCGGCAGGGCTCAGAGCCGCGGAGCCCGCACCGGCAAGATGCCGGCGCGGGCCGCGGCCCACGAGGTCAATGGGCCAGACTGTCCGGTCCCACCGGAGGCTCGGACGCCTCCTTGAACTTCGCGCTCTTGTGCATCGGAGTCAGCGGGCCGTCGAGGGTGAGGCGCAAGACCTCGTCCATCGATTCCACCAGGTGAAACTCCATCGCCTCACGCACCTCGGTCGGGATTTCCTCCAGATCCTTCTCATTCTCCTTCGGGAGGACGATCTCGGTGATTCCACCGCGGTAGGCGGCGAGAACCTTATCCTTGATCCCGCCGACAGGCAAGACCTTGCCCCGCAGCGTGATCTCTCCCGTCATCGCCACGTCCTTGCGCACCGGGATCTTGGCCAGCGCCGAAATCAGCGCGGTGGCCATGGTGATGCCGGCCGAAGGCCCATCCTTGGGGATCGCTCCCTCGGGAACGTGGAGGTGGATGTCGATGCTCTCGTTGAAGTCCGGATCGATCCCCAGGAGCTCCGAGCGGCTGCGCAGATAGGACACCGCCGCGCGCGCCGACTCCTGCATGACCTCGCCCAGCTTGCCGGTCAGGGTCAGCTTCCCCTTGCCCGGCATCAGGCCGACCTCGGTCTCCAGCAGCTCACCGCCGACTTCCGTCCAGGCGAGACCGGTCGAGACCCCGATCTCGGACTCCTGGTTTTTCCGCCGGTTGCGGAAGCGCGCCTTGCCGAGCAGCTCGGAGATCATCTCCGGATGCACCTTCACCTCGATCCCCGGACCCTCGCGCACCACGCGGCGCGCGATCTTGCGGCAGATCGAAGCGATCTCCCGCTCCAGGCTGCGCACGCAGGCCTCGCGGGTGTAGCTCTCGATGAGGACGCGGATCGCCTCCTCGTCGAACTTGATCTTGTCGATCTGCAGGCCGTGCTCCTTGACCTGCCGCGGCACCAGGAACTGCTGGGCGATCGCCAGCTTCTCGTTCAGCGTGTAGCCGGAGAGCTGGATGATCTCCATGCGGTCCTTGAGCGGCGGCGGGATCGAGTGGGTCACGTTCGCCGTGGCGATGAACATCACTTTCGAGAGGTCGTAGTCGACGTCCAGATAGTGGTCGAGGAAGGCGTCGTTCTGCTCCGGATCGAGCACTTCGAGGAGCGCCGCCGACGGATCGCCGCGGAAGTCCATCGACATCTTGTCGACCTCGTCGAGGAGGAAGATCGGATTGACGGTGCCGGCCTTGCGCATCATCTGGATGATCTGCCCCGGGAAGGCGCCGATGTAGGTGCGGCGGTGGCCGCGGATCTCGGCCTCGTCGCGCACGCCGCCGAGCGACAGGCGGACGAACTTGCGTCCGGTGGCCCGCGCGATCGACTTGGCGAGCGACGACTTGCCGACGCCCGGAGGGCCGACGAAGCAGATGATCGAGCTCTTGCTCTGGCCGACGAGCTGGCGCACGGCGAGGAATTCGAGGATGCGGTCCTTGATCTTTTCGAGACCGTAGTGGTCCTCGTTGAGCACCGTCTCGGCATGGTCGAGATCCTTGCGCTCCTTGCTCTTCTTGCGCCAGGGGACCGAGACCAGCCAGTCGATGTAGTTGCGCGACACGGTCGCCTCGGCGGAGACCGGCGGCATCGCCTCCAGCCGCTTCAGCTCTTGGTCGGCCTTCTCCTTGACCTCCTTGGGCAGGCCGGCCTTCTCGATCTTCTCGCGCAGCTCCAGCAGCTCGTCGCCGCGGTCGTCCTTCCTCCCCAGCTCCTGATGGATTGCCTTGATCTTCTCGTTGAGGTAGTACTCCTTCTGGGCCTTCTCCATCTGCTTCTTGACCTTGACGTTGATCCGCTTGTCGATGTTGATCTTTTCGATCTCGATGTCGAGCAGGTCGTGCAGCCGCTGCAGGCGCTCATAGGGGTTGATCAGCTCGAGCAGCGACTGCTTCTCGGCGGTGGCCACCATGAGGTGCGCGGAGAGGATGTCGGCCACGCGGTCCGGATCGTCGAGCTTCAAGGTCGACATCAGGCCCTCGAAGGCGAGGTGGTGCGACATCTTGGCGTACTGCTCGAACGCGGAGAGGACCTTGCCCATGTACACCCGCAGCTCTTCGCTCATCGGGTAGTGCACTTCGTAGGTCTCCACCTCGACGTTGAGCGCGCCGATGCTCTCGGAGACGTCGTGGATCTTGCCCCGCTGCACCCCCTCCACCATCACCCGCACGTTGCCGTTGGGGAGCTTCAGGTTCTGGATCACCGTGGCGACGACGCCGAGATCGCAGATGTCCTCACGCATCGGATCGTCGATCCGCGGATCCTTCTGGGCAGCGAGGAAGATCCGCTTGTTCGGCGTCGACAGGGCCTGCTCCAGCGCGCGGACCGAGCTTTCCCGGCCGACGATGAACGGCGCCATCATGTGAGGGAACACCACCATGTCCCGCAAGGGGACGAGGGGCAGGGATTCACGTTTCTTGGAGACGAATGGTAAAGCCATGGGGTTACCCGCTCTCGTAGTGTTGCTATCAGCGGCGCGCTCAGCCGGCCTTCTTGTAGAGCATGATCGGCTGCATGCGGCTCGCGACGACTTCCTCATTGATGAGGCATTGTTTGATGTCGCGTTGCGAAGGGACGTTGTACATGAGATCGAGCATCAGCTCTTCGAGGATGATCCGCAGGCCGCGCGCTCCGACGTTGCGTTTCAAGGCCTCGCGGGCGATCGCGGTGAGGGACTCGTCGGTGAACTTGAGCTCGACCCCCTCGAATTCCAGGATCGTCTGATACTGCCGAATCAGGCTGTTCTTGGGCTCATGCAGGATACGCACCAGCGCCGGCTCGTCGAGCTCCTCGAGCGTCGCGACGACCGGCAGGCGGCCGACGAACTCCGGGATCAGGCCGTACTTGATGAGGTCTTCGGGCAGGACGTTCTCGAGGATGCCCTGGGTCTTCTTCTCCCGCTTGCCCTTGATGTCGGCGCCGAAGCCGAGAGACTTCTGGTTCATGCGGCGCTCGATGACGTCGTCGAGACCGACGAACGCGCCGCCGCAGATGAACAGGATGTTGGTGGTGTCGATCTGCAGGAACTCCTGGTGCGGATGCTTGCGCCCGCCTTGCGGCGGCACGTTGCACTGGGTCCCTTCGAGGATCTTGAGCAGCGCCTGCTGCACGCCCTCGCCGGACACGTCGCGGGTGATCGACGGATTGTCACTCTTGCGACAAATTTTGTCGACCTCGTCGATGTAGACGATGCCGCGCTGGGTCTTTTCCTTGTCGTTGCCCGACGCCTGGTAGAGCTTGAGGATGATGTTCTCGACGTCCTCGCCGACGTAGCCCGCCTCGGTCAAGGTGGTGGCATCGGCGATGGTGAAGGGGACGGAGAGCAGGCGGGCGAGGGTCTGGGCGAGCAGCGTCTTGCCGGTTCCGGTGGGGCCGATGAGGAGGATGTTGGACTTCTGGAGCTCCACGTCGCCGTGGGATTTCTCGGCGAAATCGATCCGCTTGTAGTGGTTGTACACCGCCACCGCCAGCTTCTTCTTCGCCTGCTCCTGGCCGATGACATAGTCGTCGAGCAGGGCCTTGATCTCCTTCGGCTTCGGCAGACTGGAGTCCTGCTGCTGCTCGAGCATGCGGTCTTCCGCGATGATGTCGAGGCAGATGTCCACGCACTCGTCGCAAATGAAGACCGTCGGGCCGGCGATGAGCTTCTTCACCTCCCGCTGGCTCTTGTTGCAGAACGAGCACCTCAGGACTTCGTCGCCGCTATCTTTCTTCGGCATTTCTCCTCCGTAAGGCGGGCGGTCGGACCGGGGATGTCCCGATGCTAAGAGCGAACGTAAACCCTGTCAACCGTCGCCATCTAGAACAGGAAGCGCAGCCATACCTATTTCCTGCGCTCCCTGCCATCCGGCGGCGGCCCGGCCAACTCTGTCCGAGGGCTCCTCTACCTCTACTAGGTGCAGGTGGAAGCCCGAAAGGGGTCATCCTGGCGCATCCCGGCTTCAACGCGGGCCCGGCTCGCCCCGGCGCCGCAGCATCACCCGGTCCACCAGACCATACTCCACCGCCTCTTTCGCTGCCAGGATCCTATCGCGTTCCGTATCGCGATGGACCTCTTCCTTCGACTTTCCCGTGTGGTACGCCAGGATTTCGTCCAGGCGGTCCCGCATGATGAACATGTCCTTGGCGTGGATCTCGATGTCGCTCTGCTGCCCCTGGAGGCCGGAGAGCCAGGGCTGGTGGATCAGCACCCGGCTGTTCGGGAGCACCGTCCGCTTGCCCTTGGTGCCCGCGGCGAGGAGCACGGCCGCCATCGAGGCCGCCTGCCCGACGCAATAGGTGGCGACGTCGGGCTTGATGTACTGCATGGTGTCGTAGATCGCCATCCCGGAGGAGACCGAGCCGCCGGGTGAGTTGATGTAGAGCGCGATGTCCTTCTCGGGGTTCTCCGCCTCGAGGAACAGCATCTGGGCGATGATCAGGCTGGCGACGTCGTCGTCCACCGACCGGCCCAGGAAGATGATGTTGTCCTTGAGCAGGCGCGAGTAGATGTCATAGGCCCGCTCGCCCCGGTTGGTCTGCTCCACCACCATCGGAATCAACATACGTCTCGATCTCCCTTGTGCTTCTGGCCCTAGTGCTTCCGTACTTAAGCTTCCACGCCCGGCACGCTGGCCGGGCCGTCTTCTTCGCCGAGCAGGCGGCGGACCGTCTTGTCGCGCCGGAGCTGCGACCGGAAGTTGCCCAGCCGCCCGTCCTCGTCGAGAGCGCGGCGCAGCGCCGGCGTCGACGTGTTCTGGGCGCGGGCGACCACCGCGAGGGCGCGCTCGAACTCCTCTTCGCTGACCTGCACCGACTCGGCGTCGGCGATGGCGTCGAGGAGCAGCCGGGCGTGCACCCGCCGCTCGGCCAGCGGCATCATCTCACCCGCCACCCCGTTCCAGTCCATCTTCATCTTGTCGAGGTCGACGCCGCGCCGCGCCAGTCCCTCGGCGTATTCCTGCACCAGGCCCTCGACCTCCTTGCGCACCACGCCCTGCGGCAGGTCGAACGGATGGCGCTCGCGGAGCTGGTCGAGGAGGGCGCGGCTGCGCGCCTCGCTGCGCTGCTCGGTCTTGGTCTGGCGCAGCCGCCGGGTCACCGCCTCGGTGAGCTGGTCCATGGTCTTGAAATCGGGGCTGATCTTCTGCGCCAGCTCGTCGTCGAGCGGGTGCAGGTCGCGCTCCTTGACCTGATCCACCTTCACCTTGAACGTCTGCTCGTGGACGACCTTCTCATCCCCTTCGTGCTCGGCTTCATGCTCGTGGCGGCGGGTGAAGGTGGCCTCCTGGCCGGCCGTGAGGCCCGACACGGCGAGCGCCAGCTCCTCCCAGACGTTGGGGTCGCCGATCTCGATCGCAATTTTGTCGGTTTTCGGGTCGGTCTTCACGGCGGGCGCCTCACCGCCCTCGGGAGAAGCCTCGCCGTGCGCTCCGGAGAGCGGGGTGATCTCCGCCTCCACCAGGTCGCCGCGGCCGGCGGCGCGCTCGACGGGCACCCAGGGGGACACCTGGCGGCGCAGGTCTTCAATCGTGTCCTCGACCTCCACCGAGCCGGGATCGGTGGACGGGTTCGGCAGCTCGAAGTCCTTGATGTTGCGCAGCTCGATCTGCGGCCGCGTCTCCACCGTGGCGGTGAAGGTGAAAGGCTCACCCGGCACCAGGTCCTTGACCTCGTCGACCTCGGGGGGCAGCAGCGGATCGAGCGAGCTCTCCGCCTGCGCCTGGCGCCAGTAGCGCGGCAGCAGGCGCTCGACGACCTCGCGCTCGATGTCCTTGGCAAAGCGCTGGCGGACCAGCTTCGCCGGCACCTTCCCCTGCCGGAAGCCGGGGATGCGGGCACGATTGCCAAACTCGGCCACGACACGCTGCGTCTCGGCTTCCACCGCGGGGGCGGGCACCTCGACGGTGAGCTGCTTGCGGCACGGCCCTACGTCCTGCAAGGAAACAACCACGCTCATCGCTCTGTCGTCCTCTCCGGTCTATGGTGCGAAAGGGGGGACTCGAACCCCCAACCCGATCTCTCGGGACTAGATCCTAAGTCTAGCGCGTATACCAATTCCGCCACTTTCGCAGTTGGGATCTCCTCGGGTCAAGCTCGGGGTCAAGGAGGTGGGATGAGATGGGGGATGGTGAGCCGCCTAGGAATCGAACCTAGAACCCGCAGATTAAGAGTCTGCTGCTCTACCAATTGAGCTAGCGGCCCTGACACGGCGAATGATACTCAAAGAGAGGAGCGGAAAACAACGCCCCCGGTCAAACTTTTTTCAAGGTCCCCTCTCGTCCCTGCCTGCAACACGCCCTCCCGCCCCCGCATTCCCACTTCCCTAACCGCCCTGCACAAAGTGCACCACTTCGATGCGATCGCCCGCGAGCAACCGGGTCGCCGCATACTCGGGCCGGCGCACGATCTCCCCGTTGCGCTCCACCGCCACGGTCCGCGGATCGCGTCCGAGGCCGGCGACGAGATCGAGGACGGTCGCTCCGGCCGTCAACCGGTGCGGCTCGCCGTTCAGCACGATCTCCAGGGGAGCAGTCTCAGTCTCCATACTATCCTATTTCGATTGGCTACAGGAGGTGCTTGAGCTCCGCGCGGCCGATCGCGCTCACCGCGGTGATGATGAGGGCGGCCGTGCCGCGGCCGAGTTGCGGGATGTCGAAGCTCATCGGCAGCACGCCCTGGTCGTCGGTCTTGCCGGTGCCGAGCACGCGCGGCTCGGAGACGGTCGAGATCATGCGCACCGAGATCTGCGCCCCGATCACCGGCGCGCCGCTCTTGCTCGAGCTGGCGCGCAGGGTCAGCAGCGCCCGCCTGCCGAAGGCGAGATCCTGCTCGTCCTCCACCATCAGCACGAGCTGCTCCTGGTCCGCCTCGTTGGTCAGGTATTCGAGGATGACCTGGTCCAGCGTCCGCTCGCGGCCGCCGGCAGCGGGCCGCGGCGGCGGCGGCTTGAGCTCCGGCTCCGGCAGCGCCTCCGGCGGCGGTGCCGGAGCCGGTGCCTGGACCTGGCCCTGGATCTGGCCCGGCATGGGGGTCGGAGACTTGACCTCGAGCCGCGGATGGTGGCCGGTCTGGCGGCCGGCGATGAGCTCGGCCAGCCGGGCGTCGAACTTGCCGTGGCGGATGGCGGCGATCATCGTCCGGTGCTGATGGTCCATCAGACCCAGGATGTCCTTCTCCTTGCCCTCGGCCAGCAGCTCGGCATAGCTGGCGCGCTTGCTGGCGAGAACCTGCCCGCCCACGTAGATGAGGCTCTCGATGTATGGATTGGCCGTCCCCTTGTCCTCGGTCTGGACATGGAAGACCACCTCGTTGTGGCGGACGTCGGTGTTGTACCCGGTGATCATGCGCAATTGCGCTTCGAGCGCGGTCTTCGTACCTGCATTCGTCCCTGCATTCGTTTCCATTGACTGAGATCGGCGTGGCGATTCTAAGAACAGCGATCCGGGGAAGCAAGCGGACTCCCCGTTGACGTACAATACTCGAAGCCCACCGAGCCTGTCCCACCCTCCCCGGAAAAATCGGCGGGAGGCAGGCCGCCAGGGTGGTCCGGGAAACCGGGCCGCCTCCCATGTTCGGAAAGGCGGGCGAGACCGTGACCTCCGGGTCCGCGGCTCTCGTTGTTCTTTCCGGTTCAGGGGCTTAGGGCTGGAAGGAACCGCGATGAGCCGCTTGACGATTCTCCCTGAAGCCCCTGCACCGGCCTCCCTCTCCAACTCGGAAACCGGCCCGGAAACGCGCCTGATCGACGCCTTCGGCCGGCGGCTGACCTATCTGCGCGTGTCGGTGACCGACCGCTGCAACCTGCGCTGTGCCTACTGCCTGCCGGCCGATGCGTCCTTCCCCTTTGGCGACCGCGACTTCCTCTCCGTGACCGAGATCGAGGCGATCGTCGGCGCGCTGGCGCGCCTCGGCATCCGGCGCGTCCGGCTGACCGGCGGCGAGCCGCTGCTGCGCCGTGACATCCTGGAGATCGCCAGCCGGGTGAAGTCGCTCCCCGGCATCGAGGACCTCGCGCTGTCGACCAACGGCACCGAGCTCGAACGGCTGGCCCCGGCGCTCAAGGAAGCCGGCGTCGACCGCGTCAACGTCAGTCTCGACAGTCTCGATCCGGACACCTTCCGCGAGATCACCCGCACCGGCGACGTCGAGCAGGTGTGGCGCGGCATCGAGGCGGCCCTCGCGGCCGGTCTCCACCCGGTGAAGCTGAACGCGGTGCTCCTCGCGCAGAGCAATCTCGCCGACCTCGACCGCCTGGTCGCCCTCACCCTCGACCGGCCGCTCTCCATCCGTTTCATCGAGATGATGCCGACGGCGAGCAACCAGCACCTGCAACCGGCCGAGTACATCTCCTGCGACGCCATCCGTGCCCGCATCGAGGAGCGCTTCGGCGCCCTGGAACCTGCCGGCACCCTGACCGCCCGCACCGGTCCGGCCAAGGCGTTCCGTCTCGCCGGAGCGCAGGGCGAGGTCGGCTTCATCACCCCCCTCTCCCACACCTTCTGCGCCGAGTGCAACCGCCTCCGGCTGACCGCCCGCGGCGAGCTCCGCCTCTGCCTCTTCGCCGACCGCGTCTTCCCCCTCCGCCCGCTGCTCGCCGCCGCCGACCCCGAAGCGATGCTCGAGGAAGAGATTCTCCGCGTCCTTCAGGAGAAGCCGGCCGAGCACATGCTCACCCAGGGCAACTACGGCAACCTGGTGAGCTTCATGCAGATCGGGGGGTAGGAAAACGTCCTCGCAGGAGGACGATCAGTGGATTCCTCGAAAAAACGTGTGAGATCAGCGGTCCGT
>DATARD010000231.1:0-6243 GCA_036264355.1 Thermoanaerobaculia bacterium | reverse complement strand
CGGGACGAGAGAGACAGCCTGCACACCGACCGTCACCTCCTTCCGGGCCTGGAAGGAGGTTTCGTTTTTGGACACTGAGATCCCCGACGCTCCCGCGGTCGCCACGTTGGTGGCGACCCTGACGACCCCTCCGGCGGCCGGCTTCCTGGCTGCCCTGGACGGCGTCGCGGGTTCTTCCTGGCTCGAAGTCCGCGGCGATCTCGTCGGCGATCTCGATCCGGCGCCGCTGCGCCGCGAGTTTCCCGGCAAGCTGCTGTACACCTTGCGCAGCCGTGCCGAGAGCGGCGCCTTCGAGGGCTCGGCGGAGCGCCGCAAGCAGCGGCTGATCGAGGCCGCCGAGCAGTACGACCTGGTCGACCTGGAGGCGGCGCGCGATCTGTCGGAGGATGTCCTGCGCGCGATTCCGCCCGGCAAGCGGATCCTCTCCTGGCACGGACCGGCCGCCAGCGTCGACGAGCTCAAGGCGATCTTCGAGAAGATGGCCGCGGTCGACGCCGTCCTCTACAAGCTGATCCCGACCGCGACGCAGGCCGGCGAGGAGATTCCGCCGCTGCTGCTCCTCGCCGCTCTCGAACGGCGCGACGTGGCGGCTTTCGCCGCCGGGCCGGCCGGCGCCTGGACCCGCCTGGTGGCGCCGCATCTCGGCGCGCCGGTGGTCTACGGCGCGCTCGGGGCGGTGCCCGGCGCGCCGGGGCAGCTCACCATCCGCAAGCTGCGCGAGGACTTCGGGCTGCCGGAGCTGCGGCCGATGGAGGCGCTGTTCGGCATCGCCGGCGATCCGGTCGACCACTCCCTCTCGCCGCGGCTGCACAACGCCGCCTATCGCGCTTTGAGCATCCCCGCGCTCTATCTGCCGTTCCATGCCGAATCGTTCGGCGAGCTCTGGCTGGAGGTGGTGGAGAACGAAGCGCTGCAGCAGATCGGTTTTCCGGTGCGCGGCCTCTCGGTGACGACGCCGCACAAGGAGGCGGCCCTCGCCGTGGCCGCCGCGGTCAGCCCGCGGGCGGAACGCATCGGCGCCGCCAACACGCTGGTATGGAACCAGGGCGTGTGGGAAGGGGAGTCCACCGATCCGGACGGCGTCGTGCTGCCGCTGCGGGAGCGCGGCATCGAGCTCACGGCCCGCCGCGCCGCCGTGGTGGGCACGGGCGGCGCGGGGCGCTCGGCGGCGGAGGGGCTGTCCGGCGCCGGAGCGCGGGTCACCCTGGTCAACCGCAGCATCGAACGCGGCGAGCGCGCCGCGGCGCTCCTCGGTCTCCCCTTCCTCCCGCTCGAAGACTTCGATCCCAGGCAGTTCGATCTCCTGGTCAACGCCACCAGTCTCGGCAGAGGGAGCGGCCAGCCCTTGCCGTTTCCGGTCGACGGCCTCGGCCAGGGCGTGGTGGTGATCGACCTGGTCTATAGCGAAGAGCCGACGCCCCTGCTGCGGGCCGCGGCGGCGCGCGGGTGCACGGTGATCGACGGCCGCGAGGTGCTGCTCGATCAGGCGCTCGGGCAGTTCCGCATGATGACGGGGCGGGAGATGCCGCTCGATCTCGCGCGCCGCATCCTTGGCTTGGAGGCGGCATGATCCGCCTGGCGCTACCCAAAGGGCGCAATCTGGAGGTGACCCTGGCCGCCTTTCGCGCCGCGGGCCTCCTGTACAGCTACGACGGCAGCGGGCGCGGCCTGCTCACCCCGCTCCCGGAGGAAGGCATCGAGGTGCTCTCGCTCAAGGATTGGGACCTGCCGCTCTATGTCGAGCACGGCGTCGCGGACTGCGGCGTGGTGGGGAGCGACGTGCTCGGCGAGGTGGACGGTGACCTGCTGGTGCCGGTGCGCCTCAAGGCGGGGCGGTCGCGGCTGTCGTTCATCGGCCGCCGCGAGCACGGCCTGCCGCCGCCGGGCGGCCAAGTGCGCCTGGCGACCAAGTACCCGGGCACGGCGCGGCGCATCGTGGCCGAGCGGCCGTGGGGGGCGGAGATCGTCAAGCTCTCCGGCTCGATCGAGCTGGCGCCGCTCCTCTCCCTCGCCGAGCTGGCGCTCGACATCGTGCAGACCGGCCGCACGCTGGCCGAGAACAACCTGGTGGAGATCGAGACCGTGGCCGAGGTCGCCGCCTGCCTGGTGGTCAACCGCGCCTCGTACCAGCGCCATCGCGCCTTGCTCAACGACTGGATCAGCCGCCTGGAGGCGGCGGAGGTGGTGTCATGATCCTCTACGTTCTGGATGCCGAGTCGCGGGCGGGGCGCCGCGCCGTCGAGCGCCTGATCCGCCGCGGCGAAGCCGTTCTCGACGAGAAGACCCTGCGCCGGGCCGCGAGCATCGTCGCTGACGTCCGCAAGAAGGGCGACCGCGCGCTGGTCGAATACGCCCGCAAGCTCGACGGCGCGGTGTTCGCGGCGGGGAAGACGGCGGCCGGGCTGGCTCTCGCGCCCGATCAAGTGGACCCTGCAGAGCTTCCGGCCGGCTTTGCCGAAGCTCTCGAACGGGCCATCGCCGCGGTCGAGCGTTTCCATGCCCCGCAGGCGCGCACCGGCTACACGCTGAACGAAGAAGGCGTCGAGCTGGAAGAGCTGGTGACGCCACTGCGCCGGGTCGGCGTCTACGTGCCGGGCGGCCGGGCGGCGTACCCTTCGACGGTGGTGATGACCGTCGTCCCGGCGCGGGTGGCCGGCGTGCGCGAGATCGCGGTCGCGACGCCACCTGGCTCCTACCGCTCCAACGCGGCTCTGCGCTACACCCTGCAACGGTTGGAGATCACCGAAATCTGGGGGATGGGCGGCGCGCACGCCGTGGCCGCCTTCGCCTATGGCACCGAGACCATCGGCCGGGTGGACAAGATCGTCGGCCCGGGGAACGCCTGGGTGACGGCGGCCAAGAAGCTGGTCACTGGCGACGTGGCGATCGACGGCATCGCCGGACCGAGCGAGGTGCTCATCGTCGCGGACGAAACCGCCGATCCGGGAGACCTCGCTGCCGATCTTCTCGCCCAGGCGGAGCACGATCCGCACGCCGCGGCGGTGCTGATCACGACCGGCAAGAAGCTGGCGAAGAAGGTGGCGCGGGAGGTCGAGGAGCAGCTCGGTCACCTCGCCACTGCGGAGACCGCGCGGGCGTCGCTCAAAAACTTCGGCGCCGTGCTCCTCGTCGAGTCGATGGCGGAGGCCGCCGCGCTGGCCGATCGCATCGCTCCGGAGCATCTGCAGCTCGTCGGACCGGCAGCCGAAGCGCTGGCGGAGCGGATCGCCAACACCGGCGCGGTGTTCCTCGGCGGCTCGACGCCGGAGGTCTTCGGCGACTACATCGCCGGCCCGAGCCACGTGCTCCCCACCTGCGGCAGCGCGCGCTTCGCGTCGGCTCTTGGCGTCGAGGACTTCCTCCGCCGCAGCCACCGCCTGCGCTTCAGCCGCGCCGCCGCCTCGCACCGGGCCGCCGCCGCCGCCGTCCTCGCCGACGCGGAGGGGCTGCCGGCCCACGCCGCCGCCGCCCGCAGGAGACTGGGATGATCCACCGGACGCCTACCGATCCCGCTTCGTTCGTTCGTCCGGAGCTGCGCCGGCTTTCCGCCTACCATCTCGATCTGCGGCCGGCCCGCCACAAGCTGGACCAGAACGAGGTGCCGTGGGATCTGCCGCTCCGCCTGAAGCGTGAGGTCGCGGAGGGCCTGGTGGCGACGGATTGGGCCCGCTATCCCGACTTCCACGCCGACGCTCTGCGGCAGGACTTGGCGCGCCTGCATGGTCATCCGTGGGAAGGCGTGCTGGTGGGGAACGGCTCGAACGAGCTGCTCTCGGTGGCCTTGACCGCGCTCGTGCCGGCGGGCGGCGAGGTGCTGGGCGCCGAGCCGAGCTTCGGGCTCTACCGCTCGTTCGTGCTCAAGGCGTGCGGTGTGCCGCGTTTCATCCCCTCGCGAGCGGACCTGGCGCTGCCTGCAGACGAGATCGAGGCCGAGATCGAGCGCAACCCGCGCCGGCCACTCCTCCTCTGCACGCCGAACAATCCGACCGGCGACGCGCTGCCGCCGGACCGCATCGCCTATTACCTGGAGCGCCTGGAGGCGCCGCTCCTGCTCGACAACGCCTACGGTGAATTCTGCCGCTGGGACTACCGGCCGCTCCTCGCCGAGTACCCGAACCTGATCCTCTTCCGCACCTTCTCCAAGGCCTGGTCGCTGGCCGGATTGCGGCTCGGCTATCTGCTCGCCGATCCGCGGCTGGTGACCGAGCTGATCAAGATCAAGCTGCCGTACAACCTCGGCCACGCCGCGGCGGCGGCCGGTCGCGCCGTGCTGGCCGCGCGCGAGGAGGAGGAGCGGCGGGTGCGCCTGATCGTGGCCCGCCGGGCGCAGTGGGCGCGGATGCTGATCGAGGAGGGGTTCGAGGTCTTTCCGTCCGAGGCCAACTTTCTGCTCGTCCGCTGCTCGCCGGTGGAGCGGGCGGCCGAGGTGCGCGACGGCCTCGCCGCGCGCGGCATCCTGGTGCGGGACGTGGGTGGCTACGCTGGATTGGCCGGCTGCCTGCGGGTGTCGGTGGGGAGCGGCGCGGCGTTGCGGGACACCCATCTGGCGTTGGCGGAGATCCGGCAGGGGGTGGCGGCGCGGCCTTGGGTACCGAAGGAAAAGGACAAAGGACCAAAAGGACTGCAAGGACATCAAGGACAAGAACAGCAGGGACAGCGGCAGCGGATCGGGATCGTGGAGCGGGCGACGGGCGAGACGCGGATCCGGTTGGCGGTGGCTCTGGAAGGGGGTGAGCGGCGGATCGTGGTGCCCAACGGGTTTTTCGCCCACATGCTGAATGCCCTGGCGACGCACGGCGGGCTCGGTTTCGAGCTGGAGGCGGTCGGCGACACGCATGTCGATCTGCACCACACGGTGGAAGATGTGGGGATCGCGTTCGGCGAGGCCCTCGCGTCGGCTTTGGGGGAACGGCGAGGCATTGTGCGGTTCGCCCATGCCTATGCGCCTCTCGACGAAGCTCTGGCGCGGGCGGTGGTCGATCTCTCGGGACGGGGCACGTTCGCCTATACGGCACCGCGCGACGTCGCCGCCTCCTGGGTGACGGCGGATTTTCCTCTCACTCTCGTGGCCGACTTCTTCCAGGCGGTGGCCGACCGCGGCCGGCTGACCCTTCATCTCGATGTGCTCGCGGCGCGCAACGGGCATCACGCGGCCGAGGCGGCGTTCAAGGCGGTGGCGCTGGCGTTGCGCCAGGCGGTGGCGTTGCGGCGGGACCGGCCGATGGCAGCAGACGTTCCGAGCACGAAAGGGACCCTCTCCGCATGAGCCGCGCCGTGGTGATCGACGCCGGGGTCGGCAATCTGGGCAACCTGGTGCGTGCCGTGGAGCACACCGGCGCGCAGGCCGAGATCACCTGTGATCCGGCGAAGGTGGCGGCGGCGCGCTGCCTGTTCCTCCCCGGCGTCGGCGCCTTCGCACCGCCGCGCGAGGCGCTGCGCGGCCCTCTCGAAGCTGCTCTGCGATCGGCGCTCGAAGGCGGCGCCTTTTTGCTCGGCATCTGCGTCGGCTTCCAGATCCTGTTCGAAGCCGGCGAGGAGTTCCGGGAGATCGACGGCCTCGGACTGCTGCCGGGGCGGGTGACCCGGTTACCGGTGAGTGTGCCGGTACCGCATATCGGCTGGAACCGGCTGCACGGTCTCGCCGATCATCCCTTGGTGGCTGGGCTCGGCGCTGCGGATGTTTTGGGCGAGTACATGTACTTCGTCCACAGCTTCGCGCCCGAGGGCGTGCCGGACGAGCTGTGCATCGCCCGCTGTACCCACGGCCGTGTCTTTCCCGCCGTCGCCGGCCGAGGCCGCGTGATGGGCACGCAGTTCCACCCCGAGCGCAGCGGTGAGGCCGGCCTGCGCCTGCTCGCCAACTTTCTGGAGATGGCCGATGGATCTTTTACCGGCCATTGACCTGCGGCACGGCCGGGCCGTCCGTCTGCGCCAGGGGGATGCGGAACGCGAAACCGTCTACGCGGACGATCCGCTCGCCCTGGTCGCCGCATACCGGGACGCGGGGGTGCGGCGGGTGCACGTGGTCGATCTGGATGCCGCTTTCGGCGAGCCGGCGCAGCGCGGGCTGATTGCGAGGATGGCGGCGCTCCTCCCGGTGCAGCTCGGCGGCGGTCTGCGCGACGGCGCATCGATCGCCTGGGCCCTGGAAGCCGGCTGCGAGCGCGCGGTGATCGGCTCCCTGGTCGCCCGCGAGCCCGAGCGATTCCGCGCTCTCGCCTTCGAGTATCCCTGCAAGCTGGT
>DATARD010000176.1:0-18067 GCA_036264355.1 Thermoanaerobaculia bacterium | reverse complement strand
CCCTGTAGCGTTGCAGAGCGCGCGAGTGAATCCGGTCGTAGGCCGCCGCGTCGAGATGGAGCGCGGCGCGGAGACTCTCCGCCTCCTCGCCGGCGACGTAGAAACGGAAGAGCACCTGGCGGTCGGCGGCACCGGCCGGCAGCTCATGGATGAGACGGCGGGCGGCGGCGATCTCCGCTTCCGGCTCGGCTGGCGGCCTCTCCACCCCCTTGTCGTCCATCTCCGCCGCGCCTCCTCGCTTCAGTGCCCGTCCTTCTTTGGGTGCTCCGGTTCGTTCCTGGTTTCCGCCGCCGCGGCCTGGGCCAGACGGAGACGGTCCCAATAGAGCCGGGCTTGGGAATCGTCCGGCATCCGGGCGCGAACCCTCTCGAGCTCGGCCTCGGCGATCTTGAGCCGGCCCAATTCGATATTGAGGCGGGCATCGTCCCGCACGACCGGCAGGATGCGGCGGGCGAAGAGGTCCGGATCGATGGGCTTGCGGTCTCTGGCCGTCGCGGCTGTATGGAGGCCGGCATAGCGCTTGCTGTTCTCAATCCGTTCGCTCAAACGCGGATGGTTGCCGAAGAAGAAGGCCTCGACCTTCTTCGGCTCGCTGTAGTCTTCCTTGAGCGCTTCGTAGACCTTCGGGGATTCGCTCAAGCGGTAGCCGGCGACGGCCATCTTGGCGAAGCCGCCGTGGTCCGCCTCGGCTTCGAGATCGCGGCCATAGCCGTCGACCGACGCGACAAGGGCGAACCCGAGGCTCAGCTCGACGCTCACGTTGCCGAGCACGTCGATGGCCACCGCCGCGCCCTGATGCCCCTCGGACCGGGCGACCGTTTCCGCGGCGTCGAGAACGACAGACGCAGCGGTCGCGGCCACCGAAAAGGCGACCTCCTTGTTATGGCTGGAGCGCTCGAACCGCAGCATGTGGCGCCTCTCCACATGGGTCATCTCGTGGCCGAGGATGGTGGCGAGCTGGTCTTCGTTCTCCAACCGCGCCAGCAGCCCGGTGTGCACATAGATCGAGCCGTGCGGAAAGGAAAAGGCGTTGAGGGTCGGGTCCTCGACGACGCGCACCCGGTAGTGAACCGCAGGATTGTCCGCCATCCCTTGCGAAGTGAGCCGGGTGACCACCCCCTGCAGATAGGACTCGAGGAGCGGATCCTCATAGAGCCTCGCCTTGCCGAGGAGCTTCTTCTCCTCGGCACGCGACTGCTCCCACAGCGCCGTCTCGTCCCGGAGCGGCTTGAACCGGGCTCCCGAGGCCGAGATCGGAGGAAGCTGGGTGCTGTAACAGGAGGCCGTGACCGCGAGCAGGGCCAAGCCGGTGACGACACGGAACAAGACGGTTTGACGCATAGGCCCCCTGACTGGCGGTCTCCGATCATTCTCCTACTTGCAGTACCCGCCCTTTTTGAGCTTCTGGACGATCTCCGCGACGGCGTCCCGCTCCTCGGAATCCGCCGCCAGCTCAGTATAGCGGCGCAGCTCGCGGCAGGCGCCCTTCCAGTCCTGCTGCTCGTAGAGGAAGTGCCCCAGCTCGCGGTGCGCGATGGGCAGCTTCGGGCCGAGCTTGACGGCCTCGCGGAGAGCGTCACCGGCCTCGGCGCGCAGCCGGCGCTGTGCCTTCTCGTCTTTTTCCGCGTCCGCCTGGGCGAGACGGAGGTAGCCGATGTAGACGCGGGTGAGCGGATCGTCCGGCATCCAGGCGCGGGCCTTCTCCAGCTCCGCCGACGCGATGTTCAGCCGGCCGAGCAGGATGTTGAGACGGGCGTCGTCGCGCACCACTGGCCGGATGCGCCGCGCAAAGAGCTCGGGATCGATACCTTTGCGGTCCGTCGCCTCGGCCGCGGTGTGGGCATGGGCGTAACGCTGGCTGTTCTCGACCCTTTCCGTCAGGCGCGGGTGGTTGCCGAAGAAGAACGCCTCCACCCGCTTCTGCTCGCCATGGTCGTCCTTGAGCGCCTCGTAGACCTTCGGCGCCTCGTTCAACCGGTAGCCGGCGGCGGCCATCTTGGCGAATCCGCCGTTGTCCGCCTCGGTCTCCAATTCGCGCCCGTAACCGTTCACCGAAGCGATCAGGGCGAGCTCGAGCCCGAGGCCGACGAGCAGGTTGCCGAACACGTCGAGCGCCGCCGCATCGCCCCAGTTGCCATGGTCGAGGGCGCTCCCCTCGGCCGCGGCCACCACCACCGACGCGGCGATCGCCGCCACCGTGAAGCCGACCTCCCGGTTGTGCGCCGCCCGCTGGTGGCGCAGCATGTGGCGCCCCTCGACATGGGTCATCTCGTGGCCGAGCACGGTCGCGAGCTGATCCTCGTTCTCCACCCGCGCCAGCAAGCCGGTGTGGATGTACAGCGAGCCGTGCGGGTAGGCGAAGGCGTTGAGCGTCGGATCTTCGACCACCCGCACCCGGTAGTGGACCGCCGTGTTGGCGGCCATCCCCTGCGGCGTCATCCGCGTGACGACTCCCTGGAGGTAGGATTCGAGAGCCGGATCTTCGTAGAGCGACACCTTCTCGAGCAGCTTCGCCTCCTCATCCCGCGACTTCGCCCACAGATCCGTCTCGTCCGGCAGCGGCTTGAAACCGGCTCCCGAGGCCGAGATCGGCGGCAGATTGGTGGACGCGCAGGAGGCGGTGACCGCGACCAGGGTCAGGACGGCGATCGAACGGAAGAAGATGGAATGGCGATGCATGGGTTCCCCTTTACCAACCTGACGCCGCTGCCGACGGTAGGTATTAGTATACCCGCTCAGGTCATCTGACTCAGGGGAAGCGTTTTTGTCAGCGGCGAGAGACAATGCCGCTCGATGACGACTCCCGGCACCGCCGTCCGCTGGCTCGCGCTCCTCCCCGCGCTGGGCCTCCTCGCCGCCGCCGCTCCCCGGACAGATCCCGCCGCCGCCGCCGGCTACTCGTTCACCATCGAGCAGCTCGGAGCATCGGTTCGCGGCGTGAAGGGCGCCAAGCTCTCCGTCACCCTCTACCGGCCGGTGCCGCGGGAGCCGGGTGAGACCTTCCCGGCGCTGCTCGAGATCCTGCCGTACAGGAAAGACGACTCCTTCTACGCCCGCGACCATCCGCTCTACAGTTGGTTCGCCCGCCACGGCTACCTGACGGTCAAAGTGGACCTCCGCGGCACCGGCTCCTCGACCGGCGCGCTGCCGCTCCGCGAGTATTCGGAGACGGAGCTCGCCGACGCCGTCTCCCTGGTCGACTGGAGCGCCAGGCTGCCGGGCTGCAACGGCAAGGTCGGCCTGTGGGGGATCTCGTGGAGCGCCATCAACTCCCTCCAGATCGCCATGCGCCGGCCGGCCGCGCTCGGCGCCGTCCTGGTGCTCCATCCCTCGGACGACCTCTACCATGACGATGTCCACTACATCGACGGCATCCTCCATCTCGATCAGTACACCCTGGAGATCGACCACGAGAACGGCCTGCCGCGATCGCCCGCCTATCCGCTCGACGCCGCCTACTTCGCGGACCGCTTCGACCGCAAGCCCTGGCTCTTCACCTATCTCCGCCACCAGACCGACGGCGCCTTCTGGCGCCACGAATCGGCGCGCTTCCATCCTGGCGCGTTACAGGTCCCGGTCTACGTGATCGGCGGCCTCCTGGACGGCTACCGCGACTCCGTGCCGCGGCTCCTCGCCGCCGCCAAGGGGCCGGTGCGCGCCGCCGTCGGTCCCTGGGGCCACGACTGGCCGGACAACGGCACTCCGGGACCGAACTATGAATGGCGCGAAGAAGCCCTGCGCTGGTGGGATCACTGGCTGAAAGGACGCGAGAACGAAATACTGGATGGTCCGCGCCTGCTCCTCTTCGTGCGCGCCGGCAGCCCACCCGACGCGCATCTGAAGCAGACCCCCGGAGCCTGGCGGCAGGTGGACTGGCCGATCCCCGGAGCCACGATGAAACGGCTCTTCCCCACCGGCCGCGAGCTGCGCAACGCCGCCGGACCCTCCGCGGTGCAAAGCCTCCGCTACACACCAGGCAGCGGCGCCGCCGCGGGTCTCTGGTGGGGCGATCCGACCGGCGATCAGCGGCCGGACGACGCCGCCAGCCTCGTCTTCGCCGGACCGCCGTTGCGCGAGCCGTTGGCCATCGCCGGTCTGCCGCACGTCGCCCTGCGCGCCGCGGCGGACGTCCCCCTCGCGCACTGGGCCGCCCGCCTGGAAGACATCGCGCCGGACGGCAGCGTCTCCCTGATCACGGGAGGAGCGCTCAACGGAGCGCAGCGGACGTCGCGCCTCCATCCGCGCTCTCTCCAACCCGGGCAGGTGGTCGACCTCGCCTTCGACCTCCACTTCACCACCTGGACCTTCCAGCCCGGCCACCGCATCCGCCTCTCCGTCTCGAACGCCACCTTCCCGATGCTCTGGCCGACGCCGCGCCCGATGACGACGACCCTCCACCTCGGCCCCGGCACCTTCCTCGACCTACCGATCCTGCCACCCGGCGCCGGCATCACCCCGGACCTGCCGCCGCCCGAGCCACGCGAAGAGCGAGCGGACGCCGCGACCCTCCCCGGCGGCGGCTGGCCCAAGATCGACCGCATCGACCACGACGAGAAGACCGGAGAGACCTTCCGCACCTGGGAAGGAGACACGCGTTTCGAAGTCCAGGACCGGCGCCTCCGCATCCACCAGCGTCTCGTCTGGACCACCCACGACGCCGATCCGGCCGACTCCCGCTTCCTCGGCGAAGAGACGACCTGGATCGACCTCCCCGGAGGGCGCACCGTCGACCTGACCACCCGGATCGACCTCCGTTCCGATGCGGCGGTCTTCCACCTCACCGTCACCCGCAGGCTGAAAGAAGACGGCCGGATGGTGCGCCGGCGGACCTGGCGGGAGGCTATTCCGCGACGGTGGCAGTGACACGCGCAGGGTGGAAAGGGTGCGCGCCTGTCACAAAATAAGTGTCTCGCGTAGGAAGCCGGTCAAAGCACGGGTACGACGGTCCGTAGAGACGGGCCAGTCGTCAACCACAATGCTCTCCGAAACCACGATCGTCGGCCCGTCTCAACCTCGAAAGGCCGTTGCAGAACCGATTGCCCGGCAACAGTCCAGCCGCGTTCCACCTCAGGCATTCTCCAGGTCTCGCCGCAACTCATCCTCAGCCAGAGAGAACGCTGAGGCGCCGTAGTCGCCGAGTCGGGCCATGAACAGAGGCTTTGGAATTCCGGCGAGCTCCGAGGCCGCCCCCGAGGACAACTTCCCGATCTCGAAGAGCTTCACAGCGGCCGCCATCCGAAGCTCATCGCCAATCTCATCGGCCGAGACTCGAAGGGCCAACAGGGAATCTTCGGGGATGTCGAGCAGGATTTGACTCATCGCGCTCTTCTCCTGTCAATTGGCCAGGCGGTCAAGCTCATGTTGGCTCCCGATCAAAAACAGCTTGGGACCTTCCAGGACCGATGTCAGGAAGAAGCTTCGAACCGGGGCGCCGAACCCTTGAGCCCTCTCGCTGGGACCGCTGCCATCCTGCCGACCCAATCCGGCTGGAAGCCAGCGCTCCCAACGAGAGGCTCAACCTGACGTTCCCGCCCCCTCGACCAACACCCCCTCCAACCACCGTACCTCCCGCTCCCGCCGCCCATACCCGGTCTCCGTCACCAACACCCGCGCTTGAGCCATATGCCGCCGCGCCGCGGCGACATCTCCCTGGTCCCGGTGCAGCCGCGCCCATTCCAGGTGCGCATCGCACTCGTGAAGCCGCATCCGCCCGCGCTCGGCGATTTCCAGAACCTCAATGAGGTCCGCGGCAGCGCCGGTGAAGTCGTGACGGAAGCGCCGGAGGGCAGCGCGGGCCAAGAGACCGAGGGGGAGGTGGTCCTCTCGGCGGGCCATCCGCAGGCCGTCCACCGCCTGATCCAGTGACTCGGTGGCCTGTGCAAGCCCGGCAGCGCGATCGTCTCCTGGGTCCGCCGGCTGAGGAGCCGTCAGGGCCAACCCGAGGTAAGCGCGTCCCAGACTGAGGTGGTGGAGAGGAACGTCGAGGAGCAAGTGTTTATTTTCTGCCATCCGCAGGCTTTCGTTTCCCTGCTTCAACACCTTCCGACAGACCGTCCGGAATCGCTCCTTCTCCTGAAAGGAGCCCGGCCCTGCGAAGCCGCCCAGTCCGCCCCCGTCCTCAGGCTCCGCCCGGCTCAGCAGCAGGTCGCAGTATCGAAAACCCATCGCCTCGGTCTTGGAGAAAGCCACCGCACTCTCTTCCCACCTGCCCGCCTGGTGAAGAGCATCGGCCTGCTCCTTCCAACTGCTCACTATCTGCTTGATGACTCCACTTCGATCGGCCAGTTCGATGCTCTGCTCGCTGAACGCCACGGCGCCCGGTACGTCTCCTAGTGTCAAGGTCAGATGGCTGAGGTTGCTGGCCTCCTTCGCGGCACTCTCCCAATTCTCCATGCGGCGATCGGCGTCCAGCCCCAACTGCGTTGGCTCGACCGCTTCCGCAAGTCGACCCAAGGCTCGTAGGACGAAGGCTGCCTCGTTCAGCGCGAATGCTTGTCCCATCGCGGTCAGGAGTGTGGAGGGCTGGGACCAGGGCCCATCGAAGAAGCCCGCCAGCGCGGTTAGCTCGGATCCAAAGGCTCCAAGCTGTTTAGTGCTGTAAAACTCCTTGCCCCTCAGAATTCGCCGCCGGTACACCTCATCCATTGCCTCCTGCTGCCTCCCCGCCCGGCAGCCGTGGACGACCGCGGCATAGAGGGGTTGCATAGTCTCCAGGGTGTCGGGGAGGTCCGGCGCTGCCTTGGCCAAGTGCTCATAGAGGCGCCCGTTGCCTTCCTGCCAAGCGATAGGGTGACGGCTCTCGATCTCTTCCGCAAAGCAGGCGCGCACCAAAGGATGCGCGTCGAGGGTCTCAGGCTCCCGCGGATCGGCCGCCGCAAGCAGGTTGTGGTCGCGTAGAGTGGTCACGGCGAGGCGCCAGTCTTCGTCCGAGAGGTCCACGAGTGGCTCCGTGAGCCCGGGGATCGGCGGTGCGACGCGCAGGGCCTTCAGGGCTCCGGCCTCCGCGGGACGGTCAAAGAGGCCGAGGAGGCGGAGGGTCGCCAGCTCTGGTCCCTCTCCCAGCCAGCGGGCGTAGGCGGCGATGACACGGAAGGCGTGGCCGCCTTGTTTCTCGTCGGCGCGGTGGAGATCGATCTCTTTCCGTTTGCGGATGTCGCCGCTATGGGCTCGGCGGAGATAGTTGCCGAGGAGGGTCAGCGTCAGAGCATGACGTCCGAATTCTTTGACGGCGGCGCGGAGATCCCTCTCTCGACCGGCCACTCCGAGCTGGCGCAACAGCTCGACCGCCGCATCTGGATCGATCTCCTCCAGGGAGATCTGGGGCGCCGTCGTCGGGTAGCTCGTGAGATCCGCGATCCGTTCCCGGGTGGTCACTACGCAGAGACCCGGATTGCCCACGGCCAAGCCTTTGAGGAGAGCGGTGAGGCCGGGATCTTTGAGGCGGCCTTCGATCTCTGGCCGGCCCGGCGGGTATTGCAGCGGCTCGACGCCATCGAGGATCAGGAGAGTCCGCTCCTTCCTCATTAGATGGGCGAGGCGATTGCCGCGGTCGTAGGGAGAACTGGCCTGGGGATCGGGATCGCCGAAGAAGCGGAGAGCATAGTTGATGAAGGGCTCGGCAGAGGTGACCTGGTCTTTCGTTCCCTGGCTGTAGAAGGACCAGTCGAGCACGCGCACGGCGCCCCGCCAACCGTCGGCGGCCATGCGGTCGAGCCAGCGGGCGACCAGGGCGGATTTGCCGACTCCTCCGAAGGCGACGAGGGTGAGGACATGGACGGCAGGGTCTTCCCAAGCGGCGTCGAGTCGGGCGAGCTCGGCCTCACGGCCGACGAAATGCGGGCCGGGGATGGGGAGGCGGCCGAGGTCGAGATGGGGTTGGCCTCCGCCCTCCCGGGAAGGGGCAAGCCCCTCCCCTACTTTGGGTTTGTGGCCCAGGAGATCCGCGATCTCTTCGGCAAGAGCGGAGAGATCTTTCTCGATCTGGACCGAGTTCCCGTCCGTGATCGGCCTCCCATCCGTGGGACGGCTTTGAATCTCCGCCAGCCAGGGCACCCGACGCCATGGGCAAGGCCGGACGATGAGGGGAATGATCCGCAGGCCGTCTTGTGCCCGGCGTTGCAGAAGATGGGGAACCTCGGTGCCGCGGATGAAGCCCGAGGTCAGGAAGTCCGCCGAGATGAGCAGCACGGCGGCCCGGGCGCTTTCCACGGCCGTCGTGATCTCGGCGCGCCAGCCGTCACCCGCGGCGATCTTCCGGTCGTCCCAGACTTCGAGGCCACCTTCGAGCTCCAGGACGCGCAACTGGCCGACGAGCTGGTCTTTCCAGGTCTCGTCTTTGTGGCTGTAGCTGATGAAGACCGTGGGTCCGCTCATGGGACGTGTTCCGGGAAACACGGAGATTCTATCGCGGCCCGCACAGCGCACCCTCACTCCCGGCTCCTCTCCGCTCCACAGGGAAAGAGAAAGGGGCCGGGGGGTGAGGGCGCACGGCTCACCCCAAGGCTGGCGCGGACCGGCGCCGAACGGGCCGTGGCCAGCCTTTCTCACACGGTTAAGTTTTCAAAGAGCCTTTTCCGACTTCATTCTGCTGATTCGGTCTGGACAGCAGCAGAAAGCGTTGGTATAGTACCCTACATCTTCGGACATAAGCTAGTCTCACCAGTCCGGAAGGATTCTCCGTTAAGGCTGACGCGTTATCCGTTAGAGCTGACGGATGAGCGGTCAAGGCTGATTGATGATCCGCTAGCGCTGACGGACTACCCGCTAAGGCCGACGGATTACCCGTTAACGCTGACGAGTCGTCCATCAAGGCTGACGAACGATCCGTCAACGCTAACGGATGAGCGGTTAACGCTGACGGGTTATCCGTCAAGGCTGACGGATCAGCGGTTAGGGCTGACGAATGATCCGTCGAGGCTGACGGAATGACCCGTTAAGGCTGACGGGGGAGCGGTTAGGGCTGACGGGTGATCCGTCAGTGTTGACGGATGACCGGTTGAGGCTGACGGCGAACCCGTCAAGCCTGACGGATGACCGGTTACCGGGGGTGGCGGGTGTTCATTGACAATTTATCGATCGACCGGACGGAGGGCTTGGGCACCCTTCTGTCCGGCCTTCCACTCCTCTGCGGAGATCCGAGTCCTTCGGATCTCCGCCCTGGGGAGATCTGTCGTCAACACACACCCTCCCAGCGCAGCTCGGGATCGTGCTGCGCCCGGCGCAGGTAGCCGGCGACCCGGGTGACGACGTCCAGGCTCGCCGTCTCGGTCTCCACGGCGTGCTGGAGGAAGGCGAGCGCGGCGAGGGCTTCGCGGTGGATGTGGCAGGAGGCGAAGAGGGGGATCATTTCGCCGGCCAGACGCTTCAGCTCGGCGGCGCGGCCCTGCTCGGCGTAGAGGAGCGCGAGGTCCAGCGAGACCAGCGCCGTGTCGAAGGGGATGCCTTCCGCCAGGAAGCCGTCGCGGGCGGCGGTGAGCAGGGCTTCCGCCGCGCGGTGGTGGCCCAGACCGTGATTGATCCGGCCCTTCAGCCATTTGCGCCGGTTTTGGGTCCAGGCGTCCGGGAAGGCGCGGTAGAGCGGGCGCGAGGTGTGGTAGAGGTGGACGGCCTCCTCCAGGCGGCCGGCTTCGGCGAGATAGCCCGCTAGGTTGTGACGGGCGCAGAGCACGGTGCGCGGCTCCTGCTCCGGATCGATCAGGGCGAGCGACCGGTAGAGCGCCTCGATGCTCTCCGCGATGTCTCCCGCGTAGCAATGCACCAGGGAGAGGTTGATCAGCGATCTGCCGGCGCGGTGGCTCTCGCCGCTGCGCAGGAAGATGCCCACCGCTCTCTCCAACGTCGCCCGCGCGGCGTCGAAACGGCGCTGGTCCCGTTCCAGGGAGGCCCGGCGGTCGAGCACGATCGCCCGTTCGATGGGGTCGCCGGTGCCTTTCCGGAGACACTCCTCGGCCGCCGCGAAGGCTTCCGAGGCGCCTTGCAGATCCGACGTCAGCCGCCGCGCGTTGCCGAGGTAGGCCCAGGCGCGGGCTCGCAGATCTTCCACCAGCTCCGGCCGGTACAGGCTGCGGCTCAGGAGATCGGAGAGACGCAGCGCGAGAGTCGCGAGCTCCTGCGCCCAGAGGGGGTTCTCGACGCTCGCCTCCTGCGACCGGTCGACCAGGAGCTCCAAGAGGCCCCAGGTGTGGTAGCGCTCCTCGCGCAGCAGCGCTTCGCGCTCAGCCGGCTGTGCCGCCGTCAGCTCGCCGATCCGCTCGACCGCCGCGTCCCTCTCGCAGGCCAGAGCGGCGGCTTGGCCGCACAGACTGCTGGCCGCCGCGTCGAAAGCCTGGGCATAGTCCAGGGCGGAGTAGCGCGAGCCGGCGGTCCCGGGACGCGGCAGATGGAGAAGACGTTCGCGGCAGGGAGCGCATTGGATCAGATGCTGGACCAGGGCCTGTCGATCGCTCCCGGTCGACAGAAACAGCTCTTCCAGTCGCTCTTCACTCGGGTGGATCTTCAAAGGTGACGCCCTCCTCTATAGACCTTAGTTGCCGGCCAGCCCGAAAACGGGACAACCGGAGGCGAAAAAGAGGCGGGCGCCGGTCTCGGAGGCCGGCGCCCCGGCTGAGCTCACACTCCGCCGTTGGGGTCCATCCCCCACCCCGCATCCACGACGCTCCCGATACAGGGAAGGGGATTGCCGTTCGGATCCATTCCCCACCCGGCCTTCAGTATCCAGTTCAGCAGCATATCCATAAAGCTGCTGGCGAAGACAGTCGAAGAGGGAGAGATCACTCCGCGAGGCCGCGCGGATGCGACGGCCGGATTGAGCAGAACGGCGGCGATGAGGATCAGGGTGACCAGGGCGATCAAGGACTTGTGCCGAATGCAAATCATGACAAGGCTCCTCTCGGAGACCGCGACGCCTTCAGTGGCGGGCGGAGATGCTTCTCCTGTAAGAGTGGCCCTTTTGCGGATTTTCGTGATGCTGGCAGCGGTTTAGAGGCTCAGACTGACATAGGATTTCCGCCATGTCCTACACGCTCGAGCAGGAAGGATTCACCGTCAGCACCGATCCCGCACGCCTGGACGTCGACGCGATCCACGCCGCCCTGGCGCAGGCGTACTGGTCGGAAGGAATCCCGCGGGAGATCGTGGAGAGGAGCCTGCGCGGCTCGCTCTGTTTCGGGCTTTATGCTCGGGAGGAGGGGGCCGAGCGCCAGATCGGCTTCGCCCGGGTGATCACCGACGCCGCGACGTTCTCCTACCTGTGCGACGTCTACGTGCTGTCCGAATTCCGCGGTCGGGGATCAGGCAAGTTTCTGATGCGCGCCGTCCTGGAGCACCCCGATCTCCAGGGGTTGCGGCGCTTCAACCTGGTGACCCGCGACGCCCACGAGCTCTACCGGCGCTTCGGGTTCGCGGAGATCCAGAATCCGGACCGCCACATGGAGATCGTCCGGCCCGGTCTGTATCTCCAGAAAAAGTAGGAAGCCGGCGCCCGCCTGACAGACGCCGGCCAATCTCTCTACCAGAGCCCTTTGCTCTTCGCCTTCACCTCCAGCTCGACGGCCACCCGGGACGGCGGCAGGACGCCGGTCAGCAGGAGGACCTTGCCGGATTCGGGGATCGAGATCGGCAGCGGCTTGACGCCTCCCACCAGTCCCTGTTGCAGGCCCTGCGCTTCCTGGGCGAACAGAGCCTTGCTCCGGAGGGCCTCCTGGTCCTCATCGCGTTTCTTGTCCTTCCTCCCCGCGCTGAAGTCGTAGGAGGGCTTCGGCTCGTTCAAGGGGATCGTCTCGCCGGTGCTGATCCTCCTCTGATCGAGCACCGGTGTCTCCGCCGTGACCGTGATGACGTCCTCCACCGCGGCCGAGAGGGTGACCTCGAGGCTCGCCGTCTGTCCGGAGGCGAGGTTGACGGAGGGATATTCGACCGTGCTGAACCCTTCGAGCTCGGCCTTGAAGCGGTAGGTGCCACCGGGGATCCCGTTCATCTGGAAGACTCCCTGGGCGTTGGAGACCTGGACAACCGGAGGGAGCGACGAGCCCGACAGGGTCAGGGTGACTCCGGGGAGAGCCGAGCCCTGCTCGTCGACGACCTTCCCGCGCAGCACGGCCATGGGCGCGATGTAGCCGCTCTGCTGACCTGCCGCGTTGCCGCCGACGTTGATGCGGTCGGTCAGGACACCGGGAGTCTTCTGCAGGATTTGCCAGGGATCGCGGGCCGTCGGCGCGCCGATCACGCTCGCCGGCCGCAGGTCGCCGTGGTTGAACCGGTAGCGTGGCCCCTCGGGCAGCAGGACCTTCCAGCGATGGTCGAGAACCGGGATGCGCACCTGCGGCAGATCGAGAGCGAGCTGCGAACGGCCGGGCGGAATGGCGCGGTCGAGCACCGCCACGATCTCCACCACGGCCCGGGCGCCGCTGTCGAACCCGAGCGGCACCGACACCACACCCCCGTGCTCCAGCGGACGGACCGGCTGGTCGTCCACCTTGGCCGACCACAGCTTGGCGCCGGCCGGCAGGGTGAGGTCGAGCGAGGCGCCGGCCCGGCTGCGCGACTCCAGGGTGAAGCGGTCGCGGTGCAGCAGGGTGCCGTCCACTGTCATCAGGGTGGTCGTCTCGCGCAGGGTCACCGTCGCGTCCAGGCTCGGCGCGGCCGGCAGAGCGGTCACCGCGAGACGCGCGCCTTCGGCCTCGGCCGGCGTGCCGCTCAGCCGCCAGGCGGCGGTGAGGTCGAGAGCGGCGAGCGCCTCCGACAGCGACGGCGGCAGGTCGGACAGATCGACCCGCGACCAGGCTTTCTCGGGGAGCGGCCGGGCATCGGCGGCGACCGCCGAGGAGAGCGCGAGATAGCGCGCCCGCACGTCGTACTCCGGTTTCACCGCGGCGAGCGGCACACCCTGGGCGAGGGCTTCCGCCGCCGGCGTCGAGGTCAGCACCAGGTAGCCGGTCCCCTGGAGCTGATGCTGGCGGTGGATGGTGAGCGAGCCGTTCTCGACCACCGGCACGACGGCGCCTTCGTCCGTGCCGGCCTGCTCCACCTCCAGCCCCGGCGGCAGCGCGACGGTGAAGCGCCCCAGGCTGCCACGCGACAGCTCATAGAGGATGACGTCGTGCCGCCGCGGCCCTTCCGGGCGGAGCTGGAAAAGGGTGAGGACGACGGTCTGCGCGATCAGCTTGTCCGCTTCGGCGCTGTCGATCTTGCGCCGCAGCTCCAGCACCTGCTTCTCGCCCCGGCGGGCCGCCAATCGCACATGCCTGCGGTTGCCCTGCACCTGGTCCTCCACCACCACCGCGCCCGGACAGCTCCAGGCGAGATCGGCCGGCAGATCGACGTCGGTCGCGGCGACCGGCGCCACCACCGGCGCGAAGGCCAGCCGCTGGATGCCGCCGTCGTCGTCGAGATGAGCCCGGCCGCTGACCTTGACGGTGTACTTGCCGCCGTCCGGAGCGACCAGCACCACGCCCCCGCCGCCGTTCACCGCCGTGACCGCCGCGGGAGCGCCGGTGCTGCTGCCACTCATCAATTTGACCTCGGTCTTCGCCGGATAGCCCGAAAACGGCAGGAACACCGGCTTGACCGGCGCACCCTGGACGAGGACGTCGAGCTCCGAGCTGACCTCCACGTCGTCGCGGACGGCGCCGCCGACCACCAGCGCCACGTGCTGCGCCACCACCTCGGCCACCGGCGCCTCGCGTTGCGCGGCCTGCCGGATCTTCTCCTTCGCCGCCCGCTCGCCCGCTTCGACGAGGGTCAGATACTCCTTGAGCGGCAGGGAGACCTCGCCCGGCCGTGGCTTGTCGTCGGCCCGCAGCACCGCGCCGGCCAGACCGGCGGCGAGGAGAGCGAGCGAGAAAACAGCGAAGAGGCTACGCCTCGGAATCGTTTTCAGAACCATGACGCACTCTCCTTCTCGGTCTTGAGGCGGACCACCAGGGGCAGCGGCGTCGCCGACAGGGCGTTCCAGCCGGCGTCGACCTCATTGAAGCCGGGCGGCAGGAGGAACAGGCCGGCGCCGCCGGTGGCCGCGACCGTGCTGGTGTTGGCGAGGACCTGCTTGGCGATCGCGTTGGCGGTGGCGGCCTCCTTGTGCACAGCCGTCTGCGGCGGTGGCCGCAAGCCGCTCGCGCGGGACAGATCGGCCAACGTCGCCGGCCGGTCGTCCGGCAGAATGAGGCGCACCTCGACGCGGGCCGCCGGCGCCGAGAGGGTCGGCAGCGGCACCTGGAAATCGGCGCTCCCCTTGGGCAGCGCCAGCGGCAGCAGACCCGCGAGATGGATCACCTGCGCCGCCTCCCCGGTCTGCAACGGCACCGCCAGCCCGCCGCTCGCCCCCATGCTCCCCACCGCCACCGGCTCGCCGTCGCGGCTGGAGGCGACCAGCTCGAAACCGGGAGGGAGATCGACCCCGAGCTGTTGCGCGCCGCGGTTGCGCACCTCGGCCCACACCTGATAAGCGGCGCGCCCCGACGATCCGACCAGGACGTCCACCAGCAAGCGGTCGACCTGCGCCGCCAGCACCTCCGTGCGTTCCGCCCACTCCACCTCCCAGCGTGGCGGCTTCGCCGGATCGAGAACGGCGAACAGCCGGCCGGCGGCTTTGCGCAACCCTTCCGGCAACGCGTTGGAATCGACCGTCTCCGCCGCCCGCACCTGGCCGGGATCGGTGACGGTGAGCAGCCCGTCGCCTAAGAGCGCCGCCTTGGTGAGGAACAGCGTGCGGCGGCTCCCCTCGGGCACCAGCAGCGGGCTCGCGAACGCCTGCGGCGGATCGCCCTTGAAGGTCAGATCGAGAGCGAGCGAGGTCTCCACCGGCGCCAGCGGTGTCGCGACCAGCACACCGTTTTCGACGTTCCAGCCGGCGAGCGGACCGTTCACCGACACCAGGCTGAGCCCGGCGGGGATCGGCACCCGCAGCATCTCCAGCCGCCCCTGCGCGATCCGCGCCTCGACCCAGCCATGCACCCGGAGCTGCGTGCGCGAGATCACTACCGACGTCGCCGAGGTCGCCTCGAAACGGAGCGGAAGCTGCGCCCGCGGCGGCAACGTGCGCCGGCCGTAGAGGGTGAACACGGCACCCGGATCCGAAAAGGCCGCGATGAAGCTCCAATTCGCCTCATCACGGCGGATCAGCCCGGCGCCGCTCATCTCCACCTCCTCCACCTCCGCCGGTCCCTGCAACCGGCCGCGCACCACCGCCGCCGGCGGAAAACGCACCTTGAAGCTCCACGCCGGACGGATCGCCGTCTCGTCGCGGCGCACCGGCACCACCGACTCCAGCTTCACCTCATGCCGGCCGCGCCCCTTCACCTGGAGCGCCCAGCCGTCGTCCTTCACCTCCACCCGCCCTTCGAGATCGCCGAAGTGGGCGGTAGTGAACGAGCCGGCCTCGCCGAGCGGCACACGCTGCCAGCCGTCGGCATAGATCGTCAGCGCCAGCGTCTGCGTGATCCGCGCGCTCGACGCGCCGGCCACCACCGCGAAATCCGCCGACTCCAGGGCGAACGGCGCCGGCGGCACCGGCGTCGCTTCCGGCACCGGATTGGCGCGGCTGCGCAGATCCTCATACTGGGGTAACGGCAACGTCACCTGCTGGGCTCCGGCCACCGCGGCGGCGAGAACGCAGACCATCCACACCCGAACGCAGACCCTGATGGGCCTTCTCATAACCCTGACCTCCTTCAATGCCCCGCCAATCCGCAGACGTCGATTTCTCAAGCTCCCCGCTTTCCTGATAGAACAGACACACGAGCGGGTAAGAAGGAAACCGCCTGTAACGGATCTGTCACGGAGGACTTCATGGCGCACGTCACCTTCATCCACGGAATCGCCAATAAACCACCGCAAGACCAGCTCCTCGACGTCTGGCTGCGCAGCCTTGCGGACGGCGGCGGTCTCGACCTCGGCACCGAAGGCATCACCAGCTCGATGGTCTACTGGGCGGACGTGATGTACAAAGAGCCGGCCGCGGAGGCCGATACGGAAAGCGCCGGCAACGAAGCCGTCGCCGTGGAGCGGGAGGAGGCGCCGGAAGTGACCGTCGACGTGGCCGACGCCGACGAGCTCGCCTGGACGGCTTCCCTGGCCGCCAAGCTGGCCGTGCCGGTCGCCGCGGAGCCGACAGCCGCCGCGCTCGCGCCGTCACCGGTCAAGGAGACCCTGGAGCGCATCCCGCTCCCCTGGTTCATCAAGGAGCGCCTGATGAAGGTGCTGCTCCGCGACGTCCACCACTACCTCTTCAACGTCAAATACGACCCGGGCCGCGGCACCACCTACCAGGTGCAGGACGAGATCCGTGGCCGCATGATCAGGGCCTTGCAAGAGGGAGCCAGCAAACCCGGTCCGCACGTCGTGGTCAGCCACAGCATGGGAACGGTGATCGCCTACGACTGCCTGAAAAGGGTCGCCGACGCGCCGAAGGTCGCCGGCCTGCTGACCGCCGGCAGCCCGCTCGGCCTCGACGAGATCCAGGACAAGCTCCAGCCCGAATGGACCCGCGACGACGGCTTCCCCACCGACAAGCTCTCCGGCGGCTGGGTCAACGTCTACGACAAGCTCGACCCCGTCGCCGGCCTCGATCCCAACCTCGCCAATGACTATCGCCAAGGCAAGAAGAACGTCATCGACGATCTCAACGAGCAGAACTACGGCTCCTGGCGCCACGACATCACCAAATACCTGCGGGGCGAAAACCTGCGGACTAAGCTGCGCGGACTGTTGAAGCTTTAGGAGGAACGACGATGAGCTGGGATCCTCAGGCAAGTCTGAAAGCGATCGAGGGCGCGGCCGAGAGCTTCAATCAAGAGGAAGCCGAACGCCTCAGCAAAGACCTCATCAACGGCCTAGAGCACGGCGAGAAGATTGAAGCGGCCACCGCGCGGAAGATCCTCGGAGCCCTGCGCCGCAAGGGGTGGTTCGCTCTCTTGGAGAAGGTCGCGGAGGCGCTCTGCTTCACCGAGCAGGACGACGCCCAGGTCCGGCGCCAGTATGCCCAGGCACTGATCGACCAGGGGAAGATCCCAGCCGCCGTCTACGTCATCGAGTCGCTGATCACCCGCACGGCGGATGATCCAGCCGAGAATGCCGAAGCGCGAGGTCTCCTCGGCCGGATCTACAAGCAGCTCTACGTCAACGCCGTCAATGCCGGAGGGTCTCCCAATCTCGCCCTGAACCGTCTCAACATCCAGCGGGCGGTGGATGCCTACCTTTCCGTCTACGGGAGCGATCCAGCGACTCACCTCTGGCACGGCATCAATGCCGCTGCCTTGTCGGCCCGGGCGGCGCGTGACGGCGTGGCACTGAGCCAAGGTCCCGATCCGGCCGCTATCGCCCGAGACATTCTCGCCACCCTGGCGGCACGCGGGAAAAAGGCAGCAGCCTTGAACGCCTGGGACCTGGCCACCGGCGCCGAGGCCCACCTGGTCCTGGGCGATGCGACCAACGCCCTCCTCTGGCTCGCCCGGTATGTCCAGGAGAAAGATGCCGACGCCTTCGAGATCGCGAGCACGTTGCGCCAGCTCACCGAGGTCTGGGGTCTCACCATCGACAAAGCGCCGGGCATGATCCTCCTGCCGCTCCTGCAGTCCAACCTCCTCCAGCGCCGCGGCGGCAGCATCGTTCTCGACCGCGACAAGCTCGCCGAGCTCCGCCAGAAGACCGCCGACGCCGCCCCAGCCCTCGACAAGGCGATCGACGCCGCTCCGCCGCCCAAGAACTACGAGAAGGTGCTCGGCAAAGAGGGTGTCGTCACCATGGGCTGGTACAAGATCGGGCTCGATCGCGCCCAGGTCGTGGCCAAGGTCCTCAATCCGGCCGGAGACGGCTTCGGGACCGGCTTCCTGGTGCGCGGCAAGGATCTGATGCCGGCCCTGGGAGATGAGCTCCTGCTGCTCACCAACGCGCATGTGGTGAGCACCGATGCGGTGGTCCGGGAAAAATATGGTTCTCTCGAACCCAGCGATGCAACGGTCGCCTTCGAAACCTTCGCGGCCGCAAGAGAACAGCAGTTCAAGGTCAAGAAGCTCCTCTGGACCTCGCCGCCGGACCAGCTCGACGCCTCGCTCCTCCGGCTTGATCCGCCAGT
>DATARD010000172.1:0-37990 GCA_036264355.1 Thermoanaerobaculia bacterium | reverse complement strand
GCCGCCGGCGAGCGCCATGTCGCACTCGCCGTTGAGCAGGCTCTCGCAAGCCAGGTGCACCGCCACCAGCGATGAGGAGCAGGCCGTTTGCACGCTGACACTCGGCCCCCGCAGGTCGAGCTTGTAGGAGGTAAAGGTGGACAGATAGTCCTTGTCGTTGCCGAACAGGAGCGGCAACTGGCCGACCGTGTCGAGCAGCTCGGGATTGGCGAGGAGGTGGTAGAGGAAGTAGTCGCTGATGCGGGAGCCCGCGTAAACGCCGATCCGGCCAGGGAAGTTGCGGCAGTCGTAGCCGGCGGACTCGAAGGCGTGCCACGCGCATTCGAGATAGAGCCGCTGTTGCGGATCGAGGATCTCGGCCTCGCGCGGATGGATGTCGAAGAAAGAGGCGTCGAACAGCTCGACACCGTCCACCGAGGAGGCCGCTCGCACGTAGCCTGGAGTCCCTGCCAGGGCCGGCGGGACACCTGCCTCGGCGAGATCCTCGGCGGAGAGCCGGCGGATCGTCTCCACACCGTCACGCAGGTTGCGCCAGAGCTCGCCGGCGTCCGCCGCCCCGGGAAAGCGGCAAGCGAGACCGACGACGGCGACGCCTCGCACGCCGTTCACGGGTTCAGTCATGGGATTCCACCTCGTTTTTTTCATCGCTACCGGTGAGCTGGGCCGGCCGCCGCCGCCGGTCGCGAGCTGCGCGGCGCATCCCGGCGCGCTCGCGGTCCTCGTCGAGCGAGACGCTCGCCGGAGCCTCCTGGTCGAGAAGCGACGCGAGGGAGCGCGGCGTCGGGTGCGCGAAGAGCTGCGTCAGAGGCATCTCGCGGTTGAACAGATCCTGCAGCCTGCGGTGCAGGCGCACCAGGGAAACCGAGCTGCCTCCCAGCTCGAAGAAGTTGTCCTCCATCCCCACCTTTCCGATCCCCAGCACCTCCTGCCAGAGGGCGGCGAGCCGGCGTTCCCCCGGGGTCCTCGGCGGTGCGTAGACCGCCGGGGCCTGTACCGGCAGGTCGATCCGCGCGGCCAGGGCCTTACGGTCCACTTTGCCGTTGCCGGTCAGCGGAACTTCGCTGACGGTGAAGAGGGTGGCCGGAACCATGTGTTCGGGGAGCTTGCGGCGCAGGAATTCCCGCAGCTCGGTGGCGAGCCCGCCTTCCTCCAGTCGGGCGGCGGCCCTGCCGCCTCCCCCGCCGGAGATGCCGCCGCCGATGAGGCTGTGGATGAGGATCTCGCCCGCGGTCCAGGCAAATCGCCTGCGGATCCGGTCGACTTCCGTCGTGCCGATGGGGCAGAGGCCGATTCCGTAGCCGGGCGCGCTCTCCATCAGACGCTGGCTCACGGCACCCGCTTCCAAGGCGGCCCCGTCGAGGGCCCAGGGGGAGAGGCCGGCGGGGGCTTCCGCCGGATCGGTCACCAGAAAAATCGAGAACGCCGCCTGTTCGAACGGACGCTGATTGACCGCGGCATGGACGCTCGCCTCGATCTCTCCCTCTCCCGGCAGGCGCACCCAGGGCTGCGCTCCCGCGGAGTCGTACCGGTAGTACCCTGCCGCGAGGCCGGCGACACGGCCGGCCTTGACATGGACGTAGACCCGGAGCGCCGACAGGCCGATCTCATCGTGCTCAGAGCGAGGATCGGCCGAGGCGACCCCCGCGAGGAGCCCGGTCAGCAGATCCGCCGGCAGCAGGGCGGCAAGGAACTCACGGTGACTGCGGCGCTCGCTGTAGGGGCGGGCCCGCTCCTCCCCGTCGCGAGGGGCCGGGAGCTGTACCGCCGGCAGGGAGGGCGAGGTCTTCCGCAGGCCAGGCTCGCTCAGCCGGTGCTCGAGCTCGGCCAGCGGGTCGGCGAGCGCCTTGCGCAGAACCGGGGTCGCATCACGGTGCAGGACAGGGGGAGCCGGCGATGCTGCGGCATGCGCCGGAGCGGTCTCGCCGTCCGGATCGTCCCAGGCCAGCCGCCCGCCGAGCAGGAGATGCACCGGCACCTGCTCCTCGCCGAGAGAAAGCCTCTCTTGAAGGGACTCAAGATCCGCGGGCAGAGCCGGCTCCAGGGCGAGGCCGCAAGCGGACGCCGTGCCGCGCAGAAGCTCGCTCATCGACCCCGCTTCCAGCACGCAGAACGGCCGGCCCAGGTCGCCATAGACCGGCTCGATCGCCGCCAGGTTGCCCACCAGGACGAGAGCGAAAGCGGCCCCCGCGAGCGCCTCCTCATCACACCAGGCGGCCGGCAGATAGGCGGAGCCGGGCGTGAGCTGGACGAGCCGGTTGTCGCGCGGATGGAAGTAGTAGGCCCCGCCGTCCAGCCCCTCGACGCGGTCCGGCCGTACGAGGACGTAGGTCTGGACCGGATAGAGGCTGCCGGCGGAAGGGTAGCGGTACTTCGGGAGGACGGCGTCGGCCGGCTTGTACTGGAGCAGGGAGCCGAGGAGCTCGCCGAGAGCCGCCAAGGGGACGCGCCCGGCCTCGATCCGGCCGCGCTCGGTGATCGCCGGAGGCGTGGCCGGCAGGGCGGCGCGCTCCACGGCGTTCACCTCCGGTCCGTTCGGAACCACGCAGGCGACCAGACGGCGGCTGTTCCCGGTTCCGACGGCGAGGGCGATACCGTGGCGCACGTCCGCGTGCTGCTCCAGGGCGGTCTCGATCTCGCCGAGCTCGATGCGGAAACCCTGGACCTTGACCTGTGAATCCTCGCGGCCGAGGAACTCGAGCTGGCCGTCGGGGAGCCAACGGGCGAGGTCGCCGGTCCGGTAGAGGCGCGCGCCGGTCTCCGGATGCACGATGAAGCTCGCCCGGGTCTTCTCCTCGTCGCGCCAGTATCCCTGGGCGAGCCCGACTCCGCCGATGTAGAGATCGCCGGGGACCCACACCGGCCGCGGTGCCAGCCGGCTGTCGAGCACCTCCATCGTCTGGTTGTCCATCGGGCGGCCGTAGGGGATGCTCTTCCAGGCCGGGTCCACCTCCGCGATGGGATACAGGACCGACCAGATCGAGGCTTCGGTGGCGCCGCCGAGGCTGATGACGCGGGCCTCCGGCGCCAGCTCCCGCACCTGGTCCGGCAAGGCGACCGGGATCCAGTCGCCCGACATCATGACCACACGCAGCGCGGACAGGGGAGCCGCGCCCCGGTCGGCGGTGTACTCGGTGAGCATCTGCATCAGCGCCGGGACGGAATTCCACAGGGTCACCCGCTCGTCGCGCGCCAGCTCGTACCAGCGGTCCGGGGCACGCTGTGCCGTCCTCTCGGGGATCACCACGCAGCCGCCGGCGGCGAGCAGGCCGAAGACGTCGTAGACCGACAGATCGAAGCTCAGAGAGGAGAGCGCCAGGACGCGGTCCTCGGGGCCGACCGCGAGCCGACGGTTGATGTCGAGAACGGTGTTGACCGCGCCGCGGTGGTCGATGGCGACCCCTTTGGGCAGGCCGGTCGAGCCGGAGGTGAAGATGACGTAGGCCAGGTCGTCGAGCTCCTGGCGCGGCGCGAGCGGCGGCGCGGCGTCTTCGGCATCGATGGCATCGACCTGGAAGCGCTCGACGCCCGGCGGCCAGGCGAGTGTCTCGTCGAGCCAGGGCTGGGTGAGGGCGAGCGCCACCTCGGCATGCGCCAGGAGGTGGCGGAAACGCTCCATGGGAAGATCGGGGTCGATCGGCAGATAGGCCGCGCCGCTCTTGAGGATGGCCAGCACGGCCGCCACCTGCTCCCATCCCTTCTCCATGACGACCGCGACGAGTTGGTTCGGCCGGGCGCCGGCTTCCCGCAGCCGGCGGGCCAGCCGACCGGCCAGGCGGTCGATCTCCCCGTAGGTCATCCGCGCGCCGGCAGCCACCACGGCGAGCCGGGCGGGATCGCGGCGGGCCTGTTCTTCGAACAGCTCGTGCAGCCGCCGGGTGGACAGCGGCGCCGCGGTCGCATTGATCTCCTGCCGCCGGCGGAGCTGCTCCCCCGGGAGCCAGGCGCGGGAGGTCCGCGCCCAGGCCGTGGCGTCCTCCGCCAGGGAACGCAGAAGGCCTCGGAAGGCGGCGAACATGTCGTCCAACAGACCGGCTGGGAACAGATCCTCGACCGCGTCCCAGTTGAAGACCAGGACGCCGTGCTCCTCGCCGACCTGGAAATCGAGCCAGACCTGGGGCGTCTGCGAGATGTTGTGGCTGGTGCCCGTCTCGACCTGCACCGCCCCGGACGGCGGCGGCGCGGGCTCCTCCTGGGCCTTGTTGAACAGAAGGCTGGTGAAGACGACGGGCATGGCGGCACCGGAGGCGCCCTGCATCGACCGCGTGCGCTCGCGCAACAGGCGCACGGCGCTGACATGCGCATGCTCCAGATCGCGCCAGAGCTGCTGCTGGACGCTCTGTGCCCGCTCGATGAATGCACCGGCGAGCGCGGTGTCCAGAGCCACCAGCGTCAGCGAGGTGAAATCGCCCACCACCCGGTCGATCCCGGGATGGACCGGCATCCGGTTGAACGTCGTCACATTGATGGTGAAGCGCGGCGACTTGCTCCACAGCGACAGGACCTCGCCATAGGCCGCGAGCAGCAGGCCTGAGGGAGTGATCCCGAGCTGGTTGGCGCGTCCCTTGATCACGCTCCAGCTCGCGGCATCGAGAGTGGCCATCCGGCGCTGGAAACGGGGGGCACGCAAGGTCCCCGGGCTGACCGCCAGGGGCAGCTCCGGGGCCGGCGGCAGGGTCGGAAGGCGCTGCCGCCAATAGTGGACCGAGCGCTGGTAGGCCGGGGCCTCTTCGAACGCAACCTGGGCCATCACGTAGTCGCGGAACGAGATCTCGACCCGCGGCAGCTCGGCCTCGGGATCGGCATAAAGCTCGTCAAGCTCGCGCTGCAAGAGCTGGAAGCTCCAGATGTCGCCGATCAGGATGTCGAAGCTGAGGTGGACGATCGAGCGGCCGCCGTCCAGGACCGAAGCCCGGATCTCGAAGAGGGGCCAGCGGTCGGCGGACAGCACCTGGTGGGACATCTCGCCGCGGACCGCTTCGAGCTCAGCCTCCACCCCGGCGGCGGAGCCGCCGCGCAGGTCCTTTCCCAGGATGCGGTAAGGCGGGACGCTCTCGAGGATCTGCTGGCGCCCGTCCGAGAGGACGATCGCACGCAGCATCTCGTGACGGTCGATCAGCCGGTCGAGCGCACGCTGAAGGCGCTCCAGATCGAGCCCCCGGAAGGGGATCTCGATGTAGGCGTGGGAGGCTACATTACCGAGCTCGAAAAGGCTCTGGCGGCCGATCCAGTACGCCTCCTGCACGTCGGTCAGCGGGAAGGGCTCGTACCTGCGCTCCGGCGCCGGACGCAGGACCGGGAGAGCCATCTCCCGCGGACCCTTCTTGAGGCGCTGCGCCAGCAGCTTCAGCTTCTCCGGGGAGAGGTCGGCGATGCGGGTCTGCACGTTACTGTTCATGGGAGACTCCCTGCCGGCGATCCGGTCAGCACCAGCGCCTCCTCGTCGGAGAGCCCTTCGAGCTCGGCGAGCACGTCCGAGAGGTCCTCGGTCCCTGCCTGCTCGCTCAGGATGCGCACGGCGACGGCCGCCAGGTCGGCGATGGTGTTGGCTTCAAAGAGGACATTGAGGGAGAGCTCGATCTCAAGCTCTTCACGAATCCGGGAAATCAATTGGATCGCCACGACCGAGTGGCCCCCCAACTGGAAGAAGTTGTCGTAGATACCGATCTGATCGAAGCCGAGAGCCTGCTCCCAGATGCCGGCGAGGGCCCGTTCGATCTCGTTGCGCGGCGCCACATAGGGGGTCTTGAGGTCGGGCCGCCCATGCGCGTCCGGCAGAGCTGCGTCCCCTCCCCTCTCAGCGGCCGGAGCAAAGGTTTCCGGCACGGCCGCGTGACGGGCCCTGACGACGATCTGGGGCCAGGTGCAGTGGTCCAGGATCAGCGACAGGGCCTCCGCGCCTTCGGCGGAGGAGATGCCGAGGAGGCGCGCCGGGGACGGAGCGATCGCATTGACGGCAACGCCAGGCTCGTCCCTGGCGCCGTCGAGCGCCGCTTCCTCCACCCGTTTCAGGGTGAATTCCTCGATCGTCACCAGCTCGACGCCCTCGGCGTCCAACAGCGAGACGTCGAATTGCAGGATGTCCTCCCCCGTCTCGCCGCGCAGGCGGAAATGGCTGTAGAAGCGTCCGGGAAGAGGCCCATGGCAGGTCAGGCTGCCGTAGAAGAGCGGCAGGAAGAAGCCGTCTCCCGCGAGGGCGAGGCCGCAGGCGGTGGCCACGTCCAGCAGCGCGGGATGGAGCCAGAGCCGCTCCAGGTCTCCCTTGTAGGGCTCGGGGAGCTCCAGGGTCGCCAGTCCTTCGTCAGCGCCGATATCGAGCCGCCGCAAGCAGCTCCAGCGGGGTCCCCAGAAGCCCAGGCTCCCGGCGCGCCAGGTCTGTCCGGGCTCGAAGGTCTGCACCTTGGAGCAGCGTGCGGCGATCTTGTCCAGGGAAACCCGGTGTGCCGGCCTCGACGTCCGGAAGACGCTCGCGGTGGCGTGCTCCTTCCAGGCCGGAGCCGCCTCCCCGGTGCCGGCCTGGGTCACGACGCGCGCCGACCAGGAGCCCTTGCCGGGCGACAGCACGGTGTGAACCTCCCGCACCTCTCCGTCCGGGACCCACAGAGGCGTCAGGAACGTGACATCCCGCAATTGGAGCTTCCCGCGGCCGAGAGCCTCGGCCGCGGCGGCCCGCATCATTTCGACGAGCGCGGCCCCGGGAGGAACCGGGGTGTCCATCAGCCTGTGCTCGGCGAGCACCCAGTCTTTGGAGGCGTCCAGGCCGGTGCGGAAAGCCATGGCCGCCGGCGTGTCGCGCAGGCGGCGGTCGAGTAGCGGATGATCCACAGGAGTGGAAGGCTCCGGCGCGATGGGCACCTCGCGCCGCACCCTGGACGGCTCCGCCACGTCGCGTGCCGCCATTCCCACCTCCGCCCAGCCGTCCCAGTCGACGGCGACGGTGTAGCCCGCTCCGGAGCCGTCACAGTGGCGGGCATAGACATCGAGGAATGCGTTCGCGGCACAGTAGTCCACCCGCCCCACACCACCCTGGAGGGCGAACGTCGAGGAGCAGAGCAGCAGAAAATCCAGCGGCTCATCTGAGAGCAGAGCGTCCAGCACCAAAGTGCCGGCCACCTTCGGGGCGAGCACCTCGGAGGCCGCCTCACGGGTCTTGAGCTGGATCACACCGCCACCCGGCAGGCCCGCGGCATGGATGACGCCGTGGATCTTGCCGAACCGCGCGTGCGCACGCTCCACCGCTTCTTGCATCTGCGGCAGGCTCGTGACGTCTGCGCGGACGGTGAGGATCTCTCCTCCGCTCTCCTCCAGCCGCCGCAGATGCAGGATCTTCCGGCTGACCTCGCCGTCCGGTCCCTTGGCCTTCAACCACCTGTCCCACTCCGTCCGCTCGGGGAAGTAGGAACGCCCGGTCAGCACCAGCTTCGCCCGGGCCATCTGCACCAGGTGCTCGGCGAGGACGAGCCCGATCCCGCCGAGGCCGCCGGTGATCAGGTACACACCCTCAGGACGCAACCGGCGCGGCAACCCGGCCGGCCCCTCCAGCGAAGCGGGCTCCAGCGTCTGGGACCAACGGAGGTTGCCGCGGTAGGCGACCAGGCCGGGCTGTCCGGCCAGCTCGCCCAGCAGTTGATCGACGAGCCTCGCGAGCCCTGCCCCCGGCTCCGGCAGAACGACGTCGAGGCTGGAGCAGAGGATGTTCGGGTACTCCTGGGGGATCACCCGGCAGGGCCCCAGGACCGTGGCCTTGGCAGGCTGCAACCGGCTCTCCCCGCCGATCCTGTGCATGCCGTCGGAGAGCACGGCGAGCCGCAGCGGCGCGCCCGTGCCAATTCCGATGCCGTGCTCCCCCAACGCCTGGGCGAGGAAGAGCAGGCTGAAGAAACCGCGATCCTGCACGTGCTCCGGCAGCACATCCCGCGAGCCGGTGACACACCAGCAGTGGAAGATCGTGTCCGGGACTCTGTGCTCGGCCTTGAGGCAGGCGAGCAGAGCGCCATACCCGCCGGCGTCTCCGGGCACGAGGGTGTATTCGCCGACGCCGAGCCGGGCGAAAGCGCTCCCCGCGAAGACCTTGATCACCTCCCGGCCCGCGTCACCGAGCCGGCGGGCGATCCCGGCCGCCAGGCCTGCTTCGTCCATGAACAGGAGGCAACGCTTCCCCGCACCGGCACCCTCCTCGGGCCGCCAGGGCAGCGGCGCCGGCGTCTGCTTCCAGACCGGCACCGAGAATCCGGCGGCCGGGGCGGAGGCGGCCCCGCCGGGCTGGCTCGCTTCGATCCTATCGATCTTATCGATCCAATACCGCTCGCGCTCGAAGGGATAGGTAGGGAGCGGTATCCGCCGCCGGCGCTCCCGTCCATAGAGCCCGGACCAGTCGACATGCGCGCCCGCAAGCCAGAGGCCCCCCAACGCTTCGAGCAGCACCGCCATGCCGGAGCGCGAGTCGGCGGGGTGGCGCATCGAGGAGAGCACTTCCTGGCCCGCGGCGCGGGCGGGGTGGCGCATCGCGAGCGAGCCGAGGGCCGTCCCGGGCCCGACCTCGAGGAGGGTGACGCCAGGGTCCGCCAGCAAGGCTTGGAGGTTGTCGCCGAAGCGCACCGTCTGCCGCAGATGCCGGACCCAGTAGTCGCGGCTCGTCGCCTCCGCGGCGGTGATCCAGCCGCCGCTCAGGTTGGACAGATATGGGATCCGCGGCGGGCTCAGCCGGACATTGCCGACCTCGGCGGCGAAGCGCGCCAGGATCGGCTCCATCATCGCGGAGTGGAACGCGCGGGAGGTATGGAGCCGGCGGCAGGCCACACCCTCTTCAGCGAGGCGCCGCTCCAGCAACTCGACCTCCTCAGGGGTGCCGGCCACCGCGCAGAGGGCCGGGCCGTTGACCGCCGCCAGGGCAAGTCCGTCGCCGAGCCGTGGGCGCAGCTCGGCCTCCGGCAGCGGGACGGAGAGCATCGCGCCGGGCGGCATCTCCTGCATGAGCCTGGCTCGCGCGGCGACGAGCCGCGCCGCGTCCTCCAGGCTGAGGACGCCGGCCAGACAGGCCGCGACATACTCGCCGACGCTGTGCCCGGCCATCGCCTTCGGCCGGACACCCCATGCCATCCAGAGCTGAGCCAGCGCGTGCTCGACGGCGAAGAGTGCCGGCTGGGTAACATCCGTCTCGGCCAGCCGCTCCGCCGCCATGGCCTCCTCGCCCGCGGCCGGGTAGAGCAGCGGCCGCAAGTCGGTCTGCAACCAGGGCAGCAGCAAGTCGCAGCAGCGGTCCAGATGCTCACGGAAGACAGGCTCTTCCCGGTAGAGCTCAAGGCCCATGTTCGGGTATTGCGCTCCCTGGCCGGGGAAAAGGAAGGCCACCGGCCGGTCGCGATGCGGCTGCACGCCCGTGACGACCCGGCGCGGATCGAGCCCGGTGAGCGCCTCGACGGCGTCCAGCCTGTCCCGGACCACGACCATCCGGCGATGTGGAAAGCCGCGGCGCCCGGTCTGCAGCGTGCAGGCGGCATCGGCCAGGTCGACCTCGGGGTGGAGCTGGAAATGGCGGGCCAGATTGGCCGTCGCCTTGTCGAGCGCGCCCGCGCTCCGGGCCGACAGCACGAGCAACTGTGCGGAGCGCGACGGGGCTCCGGGCAACGCAGGCGGCGCCTCTTCGAGCACCAGATGGGCGTTGGTCCCTCCGACGCCGAACGAGCTGACGCCGGCGCGCCGCGGCGTCCCCGGCTCGGGAAGCCAATCGGAGAGGCGCGCGTTGACGTAGAACGGGCTCGCCGCGAGGTCGATCCGCGGGTTCGGCTGCTCGAAATGCAGGATCGGCGGGATCTGCCCATGCTCCACGGCCAGGACCGCCTTGATGAGGCCGGCCACCCCGGCAGCCGTATCGAGGTGCCCGAGGTTGGTCTTCACCGAGCCGAGGGCACAGAAGCCGCGGCGGTGCGTGCCGGCGCGGAACACCTCCTCCAGCGCCGCCACCTCGACCGGATCGCCCAGCGGCGTCCCGGTGCCATGCGCCTCGACCAGTCCGATCGTCTCCGGAGACACGCCGGCGAGAGCCTGCGCCATGGCGATGACGTCCGCCTGGCCGGCCTGCCCCGGGGCGGTGTAGCCCACCTTGTCCGCGCCGTCATTGTTGACCGCCCAGCCGCGGATGACGGCGCGGATCGTGTCGCCGTCGCGCACCGCGTCCTCCAGCCGCTTGAGGACGACGACGCCGAGCCCGCTGCCGAAGACCGTCCCCTGGGCGCGGGCGTCGAAGGCCCGGCAGTGGCCGTCGGGCGAGCAGATCCCGCCCTCTTGGAACAGATACCCCTCAGCCTGCGGGATGCGCACGCTGACGGCGCCGGCCAGAGCCATGTCGCACTGGTAGCTGAACAGCCCCTGGCAGGCCAGGGACACGGCGACCAGAGCCGTCGAGCAGGCCGTCTGAATGCCGAGGCTGGGTCCCGTCAGACCGAGCCGGTAGGACACCTGGGTCGCCAGGTAGTCCTTGTCGTTGCCGATCAGGACTTGCAGGGGGTCGATGTTGCGGATTGAGGCACGCTGCGGATAGATGTTCTCCAGCAGGTACATGTTGAGGCGTGAGCCGGCGTAGACGCCGATGCGGCCGGCGCAGACCGCGGCGTCATACCCGGCGTTTTCCAGCGCCTCCCAGGAGCATTCGAGGAAGAGCCGCTGCTGCGGATCGGTGAGCTCCGCCTCACGCGGGTTGAGGCCGAAAAAGCCAGCGTCGAATTGATCGATCCCTGCAAGCATCGACGCCGCCTTGACATACGCCGGGTGGGCGAGGAGCTCGGGGCTTACGCCGCCGGCGCGCAGCTCTTCGTCGCTCAAGCGCGTGATCGACTCGACGCCGTCGCAAAGGTTGCGCCAGAGATCTTCGGGGCTCTGCGCGTCGGGGAAACGGCACGCCATGCCGATGATCGCGATCCCGTCCATCTGCTGTTCGTCACGCATTGGAATCTTTCCTCTCCGGTGTGCTGCGCTCGCGCAGGGCCTGTTTCTGCCGCCGCATCGCCTCGCGGTATTTGCCGGCGCGGTCGGACGCTTCTTCGAAGGCCGGCTGCGCGGGAGCCGCGTCGCCGGCCAGGAATTCGGTGAGGGAATGGATCGTGGGGTACCGGAACAGATCGGTGATCCGGATCTCCCGTCCGAGGGTCTCCTGGAGGCGCACGTGCACGCGCACCATGTGGAGTGAATTGCCGCCGAGATCGAAGAAGTTGTCGTAGACGCCTGCCTGCTCGACCTGGAGGGCCTCCTTCCAAAGATTGGCGAGGAGCCGCTCGGTCTCCGTCTCGGGCAGGACGAAGGGCACGCCGGCCTCCGCGGCCACCACGTCACGTTGCGCCAGGGCGCCGCGGTCCACCTTGCCGTTGGCCGACAGAGGGAGCGCGTCCAGCACGACGAGCCGGGCCGGCACCATGTACTCCGGGAGTCGCTCGCGCAGGTGGAGTTCGAGCCGGCCGGCGAGGTCCCGGCGCGGCTCCTCATCGCGGACGACGCGGGCGGGGACCGCCACTCCGGTCTCTGCCGCCGCCCCCGGCAACGACCGGATTCCGCCTCCGGCCAGGGTGTAGAGCAGGACGTCGCCCGAGTCGAGCCCGGCGGCGCGCGCCACCGGCTCGAACTGGAAGGTGCCGATCGGACAGAGGCCGATCTCGTGATGCGGCGCGCACTCCATCAGAAGCTGGCTGGCGAAACCCGCCGCGAGCAGGCCGCGGTCCCGCCCGGCGTCCGGCCGGCTCACGAAGAAGAGCGTGAAGCGGGACTGCTCGTGGATCGGCCGGTTCACGGCGGCATGGAGACCGGCGCCGATCAGGTCGCCGCGGGCGAGCAGGACGAGCCGGTGCCGGGCGCTGTCATACGCATACATCCCGGGCTCCAGACCGGATACACCGTCCGGCCGGATGTGCAGGTAGAGGCGCCACGGCAGGGCCTCTCGCGGGCCGGGCATTCTCGCCTCGCCCGCCTCCATCCGCGCCAGCGTGCTCAGCAGACCGCCGAGCTGTTCCTGCGGCACCGGGCGGCCGAGGTACTCGCGGTGGCTGCGCCGCGCGCGATAGAGGTCGAGCCGGGCCGCGCCGGCCTCCTGCCGCGGCAGCCTCACGGCGGTGGCCCCGGGTAGACGGCGCAGCCCTGGCTGGCGCAGCTTGAATTCCAGGCGTTCCAGCTCGCCATCGATCGGCGCTGGAAGAGAGCCCGCTTCGACCGCCGCCGCGATCGGCTCACCGGGCGCGTCCTCCGGCACGGCGGAGGGCCTCCCGGCCGGGCGCGGCACCACCGCCAACCCCCAGAGAGGGAGATGCGAGGGTTCGAGCTGGAAGAGCCGGCGCAGCCGCCCGGCTCCCTGTGCCGCGAGCTCGCGGATGTGCAGGCCGCGCTCTCCGGCGGCAGTGGCGAGCAGGCTCCCCATCGACCCCGCTTCGAGGACCGAAAAGTCGCGCGCCAGCGCGCCATAGAGTGGAGCGACCGCCTTCATCTCGCCGACCAGGAAGAGGGCGCAATACGCATCCTCCGGAAGGTCCGGGCGATCCGCCAGGCCCGGCGCATCGCCCGGTGCCAAGGCCAGAAGGCTGTGCTCCCTGGGATCGTAGGAATAGGCCCCGGCCGCGAGACCCTCGATCCGGTCAGGGCCGGCCCAGAGGCAGACCTGGACCGGATAGAGGTTGCCGGCCGAGGCATAGCGGTATTTCGGCAGAGGCGATTCCGGCAGCTCGATCTGAAGCAGGCAGGCCAGCAGATCTCCCAGGGCTGGCAGGTGGAGGGAACCCGGGCCCACCGGGCCCACCGGAGCCACCGCTGGCGGCGCGAGCGGCTCCAGCGGCCAGGGGAGCTGGATGCTCTCTCCTTGAGCCGGCGCTGCGTCTCCGGCGGTTGCCGGCACAGGCTCAGGCACCACATAGCCCACCAACCGCCGCTGTCCGCGCTCGGCGCCCACCGCGACCACCACGCCGGAGCGCACCTCGGGATGACTTTCGAGAGCCGCCTCGATCTCGCCGAGCTCGATGCGGTGCCCCTGGATCTTGACCTGCAGGTCCTCGCGTCCGAGGAACTCGATGTCTCCCGTCGCCAGGTAGCGGCCCCAGTCGCCGGTGCGGTACAGCTTTTCGCCCCACGGCGCCTCGATGAAGCGCGCCTGGGTCTTTTCCGTATCCCGCCAGTATCCCTGGGCGAGGCCGATGCCGCCGATGTAGAGCTCGCCGGGTACCCACAGGGGCCGCGGCTCCAGGGCGGCGTCGAGTACGTAGAACGTCTGGTTGCGCATCGGCCGGCCGTACGGGATGCTCGGCTGCCCGGGATCCACCGCCCCGACCGGATGGAGGATCGACCAGATGGAGGCCTCGGTGGCCCCACCCAGGCTGAGCACTCGCGCCCCCGGGCACCGCTCGTGGATCTGGTCCGGTAGATGGACAGGGATCCAGTCGCCCGAAAGCATCACGTGGCGCAAGCTGTCGAGCCGCACCTGCGGCCGGCCCGCCGCCGACACCAGCAGCATCTCCATCAGGGCCGGGACCGAACTCCACACGGTGACCCCGTAGCGCTCGACCAGATCCGCCCAGGCTTCCGGATCGCGCCCCGCGGCCGCGGGAGGAAACACCACGGCTCCGCCGGCGGCCAGAGTCCCGAAGATGTCCCACACCGACAGGTCGAAGCTCAGCGAGGACAAGGCGAGCACACGGTCGCCGGCTCCCATCTCCAGGCGCTGGTTGACGTCGAGGACGGTATTGACGACGCCGCGGTGGTCGATCATGACCCCCTTGGGCTCTCCTGTGGAGCCGGAGGTGAAGATGACGTAGGCGAGGTCGGACGTGGCCTGGACGCTCTCCGGGCTGCCGGGACCCCCGCCGGCCGGCGCCTTACCGTCGATCACCAGGCGGCCGACCTCGGCGGGCCAGTCGACGCGCGCGTCGATCCACGGCTGGGTCACGATCTGCTCGCACTCCCCGCGAGCGATGAGCTGGCGCAGGCGCTCCCTGGGCAGCGCCGCGTCGAGCGGCAGGTAGGCGGCACCGGATTTCAGAATGCCGAGGACCGCGACCACCTGCTCCCACCCCTTTTCCATCACCACGGCCACCAGGCGGTTCGGTTGCGCGCCGCGCTTTCGCAGCTCCCAGGCCAGCGCGTCGGCGCGCGCCAGCAGCTCGCCAAAGGTGAGGGTCCGGCCGGGCGCAAAGACTGCGGGCCGCGCAGGGTCGCGCCGTGCGGCGGCGTCGAACAAGGTGTGCAGCAGCTCGCCGGAGAGCGGCGCATCCGTGGCGTTGACGCAGTCGTAGAGCGCGCGGTGCGCCGCGGGCAGCCACGGGTGCTCCGCCCGCTCCCAGGCCGCGGGCTCGTTCGCCAGCCGCTCGAGCAGCCCGCGGTAGGCGGCGAACATGTCGTCGAGCAGGCCGGCCGGGAACAGGTCTTCGACCGCATCCCAGCAGACCGAGAGGGCACCGGCGGTCTCGGAGACCTGGCAGTCGAGCCAGACCTGCGGCGTTTGCGAAATGCCGTAGGCCCAGGCCGCCTCGCCGGCCGGCATCGGGGTCTCCTCGATCTCGTCGCGCCGCGTATCGAAGAGGAGGCTGGTAAACACCACCGGCATCAGCGTGCCGGAGCTCCGGCCGCGAAGCCGCGCCATCTCGCGCAGGACGCGCACGCCGCCGAACGCGCGGTGCTCCAGGTCCTCCCAGAGCCGTTCCTGGACAGCGCGGGCACGGATCTCGAACGGCTGCGCCGCGTCGTGGCCGACCTCCAGCAAGGTGAGCGACGTGAAGTCGCCCACCACGTTGTCAACCTGCGGGTGGAGGGGCAGCCGGTTGAAGGTGGTCAGATTGACGGTGAAGCGCGGCGCACGGCTCCAGACGGCGAGCACCTCTGCATAGGCGGCGAGCAGGATGCCGGCCGGTGTGATCCCGGCGTGCGCCGCCCGGCGCTTCAACCGCAGCCACTGCGCGGCTCCGAAGCGGGCGGCGCGGCGGCCGAAGCGCACCTCGCGCAGCGAGCCGGGGCGGCAGGCGAGCGGCAGGTCCGGCGCCGGGGGGAGAGTGTCGAGGCGGCCGAGCCAGTGCTCCTCGGCCCGCCGGTAGAGATCGGTCGCCGCGAGCTCGCGCTCCGCCAGCACATAGTCGCGGAAGGTCATCTCCAGAGGGAGGAGGAGCGCGTCCGGCTCCTCATACAGCAGAGCGAGCTCCTGAAGCAGGATGCGGCTGCTCCAGGCGTCGGTGAGCAGCAGGTCGTGGCTGACGAAGAGCCGGGTCCGTCCGCCGTCGAGCCGGCCGGCGCGGACGTCGAAAAGGGGCCAGGTGTCGGCGGGCCGCACCTGGTGCGACATCGCGGCGCGCACCCCCAGAGCCCGCTGCTCCGCCTCTCCCGCGGCGAGCCTGCGCCAGTCGTGGACCTCCACCTCGTACGGCGGCACGCCGGCGAGCACCTGCTGCAGGCCGTCGGGGTGGACCACCGCACGCAGCATGTCGTGGCGGGCGATCAGGCGGTGCAATGCGCCCTGGAAGCGCTCGAGATCGAGATCCGGTACCTCGACCTCGCTGTAGCCGTGCGCCGCCACGTTGCCGAGGTCGAATGAGCCCTGGCGCCCGATCCAGTAAGCCTGCTGCACCTCGCTGAGCGGAAACGGCAGATGCCAAGAGGCCGGCTCGGGCACCAGGCGCGGCAGCTTGCCGGCCCCGCCCGCGGCGCCCGCGCGCTGCTCGGCCTTGACCTGGGCGATCACGGCCGCCTGGGCCCCGAGGGTCGGACGGGCCAGCAGGCGGCGCAGCGGCACCTCGACGCCGAACGTCTCGCGCACCCGCGTCATCAGCCGGATCGCCAGCAGCGAGTGGCCGCCCAGCTCGAAGAAGCTGTCGTCGACGCTTACCCCGTCCCCGGTGACCCCGAGCAGCTCGCGCCAGAGCCCGGCAAGCTTCGCCTCGACCGGCGTCCGCGCCGCGACCAGGCCCTCGGCGCGCGTCCCGCCGGGCTCCGGGAGGTCCTTGTGCGCCACTTTGCCGTTGGGAGTGAGCGGGAGGGCGCTCAGGGTCACAAAGGCGGTGGGGATCATGTAGCCCGGCAGCCGGCTCTCAAGGGCGCGGCGCAGCTCACCCGCCGGGAGGGGCTCGCCGCCGGAGGTCACGAGGTAGGCGACCAAGCGTTTCTCGCCGCCGAGCGGACGCGCCACGACCACAGCCTGAAGCACGCCGGAGCAGGCGCGCAGCGTCTCCTCGATCTCTCCCAGCTCGATCCGGTAGCCGCGGATCTTGACCTGATGGTCCTCCCGTCCGAGGTACTCAATCGCGCCATCGGCACGGCAGCGGGCCAGGTCGCCGGTGCGGTACAGCCGTTCTCCCGGCGCCGCGGCCAGGGGGTCGGGGACGAACCTCTCGGCGGTGAGCTCCGGGCGTCCCAGATAGCCACGGGCGACGCCATCGCCGCCGATGTACAGCTCGCCTGCCACCCCCACCGGCACCGGCTCCAGAAAGCTGTCGAGCAGGCGGATCGCCGTGTTGGCGATGGGCCGGCCGAGAGCCACGCCGGCGCCAGGCTCGACGCGGTGGGTGGCAGACCAGATCGTGGTCTCGGTCGGGCCGTACAGGTTCCAGACCTCCGAGCAACGCTCCAAGAGGGCCTCGGCGAGGCCCCGCGGTAACTCCTCGCCGCCGCAGAAAGCGCGCAGGCCGGGCGTTCCCTGCCAACCCGACTCAAGGAGCAAGCGCCAGGTGGCGGGCGTGGCCTGGAGGGCTGTGGCGCCGGTCGCCGCCAGCTCGGCCATCAGGCGCGGACCGTCCGCCGCGTTGCGCCCCAGGACGACCTGGGCGCCGACGCTCAGCGGGAGATAGAGCTCGAGGCCCGCGATGTCGAACGAGAGGGTGGTGACCGCGAACAGGCGATCTTCCCGCCGCAGGCCGGGCCGTTCGGCCATCGAGGCCAGGAAATTGACCACCGCGCCGTGGGGGATCTGTACGCCCTTGGGCCGACCGGTGGAGCCCGAGGTGAAGATCACATAGGCCGCGGCCTGCCATGGAACGGGCAGGTCCGGACGGGCCGCGCTCCACTCGCCGGGGAGCACGCCGTCCTCGTCCAGGCAGACCGTACAGCAGGCTTCCGGCAGGGGGAGAGACGGCAGGATCTCCGCCCCTGTTACCAGCCAGCCGGCGCCGCTCGCCTGGAGCATGTAGTCGAGCCGTTCCCGAGGATAGGCGGGATCGAGAGGCACGTAGCCACCGCCGGCCTTGAGCACTCCCAGCACGGCGACCACCAGGGCGGCGCTGCGATCGAGGGCCACGCCGACCAGAGACTCGGGACCGACACCGAGCGCGCGCAGGCGGTGAGCCAGGCGGTTGGCGCGCGCCTCGAGCTCGCCGTAGGTGAGCCGGCAGGCGCCGGCGAGCAGCGCGGGCGCGTCCGGGATACGGTCGGCCTGCATCTCGAACAGACCGTGGACGGTCCGGCAGCCGTGCAGGGGCACCGCGCGGGCGCTGTCGTTCCACTCGGTGACGACCTGGTGGCGCTCGGCCTCGGCGAGAAGCGGCAGGGAGGCGAGAAGCGCTTCCGGGCTCGCGGCGGCGGTGATCGCCGCGAGCGCTGTCCGCACCCGGGACAGGAGGCGACGCGCCGCCAGGTCGTCGAAGCGGCCCCGGTCGTAGAGCAGGGCGAGGGAGATCTCGGGGCCCGGCGTCACCATCAGGGCCAGCGGATAGTTGGTGGCCTCGGCGCCGCGAATGGAGGCCATGCGCAAGCCCTCGGCCTGCTCCCGGCCTCTCCTCTGCGCCGGCAGGTTCTCGAAAACCAGGATGCTCTCGAACAGCGGCCGGCCCGGCTCGACCTCGCTCCACTCCTGGATGCGGACCAGCGGTGTGTGCTCAAACTCGCGCAGCTCCAGGGACCGCACCTGCAGCTCCTGGAGCCAGGGCAGCAGCAGACCGTCCGCCGGGACCTCCACGCGCACCGGCAGCGTGTTGATCATGACGCCGACCATCGACTCGACCCCCGCGAGTTCCGCCGGCCGGCCCGACACGGTGGCGCCGAAGACCACGTCGCGCGGACCGTCCTGGCCGGCCTGGGCGCTCAGCAGGAGTGCCCAGGCGCCCTGGAAGAGCGTGCTCAGTGTGAGCTGATGCCGTCGCGCGGTCTCGCGCAGCGCGCCCGACAGCTCCGCCGGCAGCGAGTCATCAAGGCGCCCGAAGCCCTCGCGCTCCGCCGTTTCCTCGGGCCGGTGATCGACCCCCAACGGAGTCGGATGGGTGAAGCCGCTGAGGGCGCCGCGCCAGAATCCCTCCGCCGGGTCGAGCTTCTGAGCGCGCAGCCACGCGATGTAGCGGCTGAACGGCGGCGCCGGCGGCAGGGCGGGCGGGAGGCCATGGACGAGGGCCTCGTAGGCGGCGAAGACCTCCTGGAGGACCAGGGAACGGGACCACCCGTCCATCAGCATGTGGTGATAGGTCCAGACGAACTGGTGGGTCTCCGGCTCCAGGCGGACCAGATGGAGGCGCATCAAGGGCGCGGCGGACAGATCGAAGCCCCGCGCGTGATCGGCGCGCAGCAGCTCCGCGAGCCGGCGCTGCTTCTCCGCGCCAGGGAGATCCGACCAGTCGTGCGCCCGCCATGGCAGCGCCACTCCGCGATAGGCGATCTGCACCGGCTCCTCACGCCGTTTCCAGAGAAATCCGGTGCGTAGCGGCTGGTGGCGCTCGACGATCAGGCTCCAGGCGCGCTCGAGAGCCACCGGGTCGAGAGGACCCTCCAGGGTACAGGCCACCTGCTGCGCGTAGACCTGGAGATCCGGTTCGTAGAGGTCGTGGAAGAGCATCCCCTGCTGGATGGGGGACAGCGGGTAGATATCCTCGATCTGAAGCTTCGCGGTCTTGCTCATGGTCGTTCTCTCCCCCCTCAGACGAGCGACTCCAGGAGCTCGTCGAGCTCCTCTTGGCTCATTGCGGCCTGCGGGAAGTCGGAGGGTTGATAGCGGACGGCTCCTCCCGTCAGGGAGTGGGAAATCAAGCTCCGCAAAGCCGTGAAAAACTGCTCATTGAGATGCTCGACGCGCGCCCGGTCGTGCAGGCTCGCGCTGTACAGCCAGGAGAGCCGAAGCTTCTCTTCCACCACCGCGCCGCTGGCGTGGAGGAGGTGCGTGCGCCGCGACGCGCGGCTCTGCGCCAGGCCGCTCGACTCGGGCGCGGCGCCGAACAGCGAGGCCGCCGCACCCGCGTGATCGAGCTGCCCGAGATAGAGGAAGCTGATCTCCGCCCGCGGCAGCGCGGCGAGGGCTCCGGAGGCCTCCCCGCCGAGATGGCGCAGCAGCCCATAGCCCAGGCCGCCGTCAGGGATGGCGCGGAGCTGCTGCTTGACGGCATCCAGCACGGCACCGGGGTCGTGCGAGACGCCCTCGATACTCACCAGGACCGGGTACATCACGGTGAACCAACCCACGGTGCGCGAGATGTCCACGTCCTCGAAAGCGGCGCCACGGCCGTGCCCTTCAAGGTCGACCAGCAGCAGGGAATCGCCGGCCCAGCGGCGGTAGGCCAGAGCCAGAGCCGCCAGGAGCATCTCGTCGACGCGGGCCTTGGCCGCCGGCAGAGCTTCAAAGAGGAGCGACCGCGTCTCCTCCGCAGAGAGCTCTCCGGTGACGGTGCGCAGCGAGGCCACCATATTGGCGCCGCCCGGGTGATCCACCGGCAGGGGACGGACCCGCGCCCGCTCCGCCGCGAGCCAGAACGGGAGCTCGGCGCGGATCTCGTCCGACCCGGCGTGCGCCGCCAGCCGCTCACCCCAGCTCTTGAACGAGGTGGTTTTCGCCGGCAGGCCGGGCCGGGTGCCCGCGGCGAGCTGGCGGTAGGCCGCCTCCAGATCCTCGACCACGAAGCGCCAGGACACGGCGTCGATCACCAAGTGATGGATCACCAGCAGGAGCCGGCCGGAGCCGTCACTCATCCGGAAGGAGGCGGCGCGCAGCAGGCGGCCGGCCGCCAGGTCGAGGGAGGCCTGGACGGCTTCGGCCGCGGCCTCCAGGGCGCCGCGCTGCCGGTCGGCGGGCAAAGCGGCGAGATCGAGACAGAGGACCGGGGGGACGTCTGGACCGGACGCGAGCCCTTCCTGCCGCCATTCCGTCCCCGTCCGGAGGTACCGGAAACGCAGGGCATCGTGATGCGCGAGAAGAGCACCGACCGCCTGGCGGAGGAGCACCGGGTCGAGAGGGCGATCCACCCGCAGGAGAAGAGCCTGGTTCCAGTGATCCGGGGCCGCGATTTCCTGGTCGAAGAACCACGCCTGAATGGGCGACAGAGGGGCGAGCCCGGAAACCGTTCCTTGCTCGGCGACGATCTCCGCTCCTTTCCCGGCAACCCGCGCCATGGCGGCGATGGTCTGATTCTCGAAGACCTGCCTGGGGGTCAGCCTGAGCCCGGCGCGGTTGGCACGGGAAATCACCTGGATGGTGACCACCGAGTCGCCGCCAAGCTCGAAGAAGTTGTCCTCCGTGCCGATCCGCGCGAAGCCCAGCAGCTCCTGCCAGATCCCGGCGAGAATCCTCTCCGCCTCCGTCTCCGGCGCCTTGTACGGCGTTGAGAGGTCGGGGCGCTCATGGGACGACGACACCTTCTGCTCGCCGCGCAACGCCTCCCGGACCGCGGCGTGCAGGGTGGCGTTGTGGGCGAGCAGGGCCGGCAAGGAACGCATCGAGACCACCACGTGCGGCAGGCCACAGTGCAGAGCACGCAGAAACACCGCGCAGCCCTCGCGCGACGACATGCCGCTCGCCGCCGACTCGCCGGGATCGAGGCTAAGGCGGTCCGCGGCGTCGACGGCCATGCCGGCCTCCCTCCAGGTGTCCCAGCCGAGCGAGACGACCGGAGCACGGAACCAGCCGGCGGCCCCTTGAGCGAATGCGTCGAGATAGTTGTTGGCGGCGCAGTAATCGGCGTCGAAAGGCTTGGCGGCCACCGCGGCGAGCGATGAGCAGAGCAGCACGAAATCGAGGTCCCGATCGCCGAGAACCTCCCCAAGAACCTGGGAGAGCACCCGCGTGCCGATCACCTTGGGGGCGAGCACCGCCGCCGCCCCTTCCGCGGTCTTGAGCTGCAGCACCCCGCCCGGCGGCAGGCCGGCGGCGTGGATCACGCCATGAATGGCGCCGAAACGCTCCTCGGTCCGGCGGACCGCGTTGCGCATCTGCGCCAAGTCGGCCACATCCGCGGTGAGGACCAACACCTCGGCACCCTGCTCCTCCAGAGCGATCAGGCGGCGCAGGCGCCGGCTGATCCGGTCACGCTCCCCTTGGGTGGCGATCCACCGCTCCCACTCCTCCCGGGGGGGCAGCGGCGAGCGCCCGACCAGGGCCAGTCGAGCCCGTACCTCGCCGGCCAGGAAGGCTGCCAGCTCGAGGCCAACGCCTCCCAAGCCGCCGGTGATCAGGTAGACCCCCGACTCGCGCAGGCGGTCGCGGCAGCCGTCGTCCTCCAGGCGGATGGGCTCGAACGCCGGCACCCAACGGTGCGGCATCCGATAGGCCACCACCGGTTCCCCCGCCTCCGCGGCGATCTCGGCGAGGAGCGCCGCCGCCAGCCAGGAAATCTCCGCGCCTTCGATCTCCGTCGAAGAGAGGTCAATGCAGCGGCAGGCCACCCGCGGCACTTCCAGCGGCACGACTCGACAGAGCCCCACCAGGGTCGCCTTCTCGGGCCGGATCTCCTCTCGACCGGTGACGGAGCAGAGATCGCTCGCGGCCACGCCGAGAACGATGGTTTCTTCGCAGCCGAGCTCGGCGAGAGCCTGGGAGAGGAACAGGACGTCGTAGAACGAGCGCAGCTCGGCGTCCGGACCCGCCGCGGACCCGGCACTCCACAGGTACACGATCCGCTCTGGAATCCACCCGCCGAGCTCGGCGAGCAGGCGCGTATAGTCGTCGCGCCGGCGCGGGTCGATGCCGATCACCCGGCCCTCGCTGCGGAAAGCCTCCACCGCGTGGACGATCACCACGTCGCGCTCAGCGAAGGCGAGCCGGGCCAGCACCTCCTCGGCCAGCGCCGAGGCGTCGGCGAAGACCAGCCAGCGGGAGACCGCCGGCCCGAACGGGCGCGGCCGGACCGGCGGCGTCCGCTTCCAGGATGGGAAGTAGAACCAGTCCGCCAGCTCTTCCCGGGGAGCGAGCGGTGAGGCGGCCGGCATCTGCGCAGCCGCCTCCACCCAGTAGCGTTTCCGCTCGAACGGGTAGGTCGGGAGAGAGACGCGGCGCAGCCGCTCTCCGGCGTGGAGCCCGCTCCAGTCCACTCCGCCGCCGGCCGACCAGAAACGAGCTAGAGAGGCGAGGAGGAACGCGTGGCCGCCCTGGCTTTCGCCCTGCGGCGGCAGGGAGGAGAGAAGCACCCGGTCGCGCAGCTCCTCGCGGTCCAGGTTCCGGCGTACCATCGCGCCGAGGGAGCTCCCCGGTCCGACCTCGATGAGGATGCGGCGGGGATCCGCCAGCAGCTCGCGGACGCTGCTCGCGAAGCGCACCGTCTGCCGCAGATGGCGCACCCAGTAGAGCGGGTCCGTCGCCTCGTCGGGGCGCACCCAGGTGCCGGTGACGTTCGACAGGAACGGAATCCGTGGCGAGTGCAGCGACACCCGGCGGACCGCTGCGGAGAAGCGGTCGAGGATCGGCTCCATCATGGCCGAATGGAACGCGTGCGAGGTCTCCAGGGTGCGGCAGGCGACGCCTTCTCCCTCCAGGCGGGCTCGCAACGCCTCCACCACCGCCGCAGGCCCCGACACAACGCAGAGGGCCGGAGCATTGACCGCCGCCAGAGACAACCCCTCGCTCAGCAGCTCCCGCACCCGCTCTTCGGGGAGCGGAACGGCCAGCATCGCGCCGGTGGGCAAACCGGAGATCAGCCGGCCGCGCTCCGCCACCAGCCGTAGCGCGTCCTCCAGGGAGAAGACGCCGGCGAGGCAGGCCGCCACGTACTCGCCGATGCTGTGGCCGAGCAGCGCCGCCGGGCGGACGCCCCAGGTGCTCCAGAGCTGAGCCAGGGCATACTCGACCACGAAGAGCGCCGGCTGGGTGTAACGCGTCTGGCGCAGCAGGCCGGCGGCCTCCGAACACTCCTGTGAGGCGGGGAACAAAAGATCGCGCAGATCGAGTCCCAGGTGCGGCAGGAGCAGGTCGCAACAGCGATCGACCTCGCGCTGGAAGACCGGCTCGCTCTCGTAGAGCCCGGCGCCCATCTCCACGTACTGGGCTCCCTGGCCGGGGAAGAGAAAGGCCACCATTCGCTCGCCGCGGTTCTCGTCCGCGATCCCCCGAATCCTTTCGGCTCCGCCGGCTCCCTCGGGGAGCCCCGCCGCGAGGAGGCGCACCGCTTCGCCGGTTCCGCCGCAGACCACTGCCAGCCGGTGCGCGAAGGCACGGCGCCCGACCTGCAGGGTGTGGGAGACGTCCGCGAGATCGAGCTCCGGCCGGCGCTCGAGGTGCTCGGCCAGTTGGAGCGCGGCGGCCTCCAGGGCGGCCGCGGAACGCGCCGACAGGACCAGAACCTGCCGCGCCCGCAGCGGCACGGAAGGCTCCGGCGTCGGCGCCTCCTCCAGGATCACGTGCGCGTTGGTGCCACCGATGCCGAACCCACTCACCCCCGCCCGCCGCGGCTCGCTCCCCCGTTGCCACGGAGCCAGGGAGGCGTTGACGTAGAACGGCGTCGACGCGAAGTCGATCTCCCGGTTCGGCGTCTCATAGTGCAGGCTCGGAGGAATCTCGCCGTGGCACAGGGCGAGCGCCGTCTTGATCAGGCTGGCGACCCCCGCCGCAGTGTCGAGATGGCCGAGATTGCTCTTGATCGAGCCGAGAGCGCAGAAGCCGCGGCCGGTGGCGCCCCGGAAGGCCCGGCTCAGGGCCGCGATCTCGATCGGGTCTCCCATCACGGTTCCGGTCCCGTGGGCCTCGATGTACGAAATGCTCTCGGGAGCCACGCCGGCAGCTTTCTGGGCCGCGGCGATCACCCCCGCCTGGCCGTCGATGCTCGGAGCCGTGTAGCCGATCTTGGCCGAGCCGTCATTGTTGACCGCCGAGCCCTTGATCACCGCGTAGACCGAATCGCCGTCCTGCAGGGCGTCGCGCAGGCGCTTGAGCACCACGATCCCCACACCGCTGCCCGCCACGGTCCCCTGGGCCCGCGCATCGAAGGCCCGGCAGTGGCCGTCCGGCGAGAAGATTCCCCCCTCTTGGCAGAAATAGCCCGGAATCGGGCTCGCGTCGACCGAGGCACCGCCGGCGAGAGCCATCTCGCAGTCACCCCGCAGCAGGCTCGCGCAGGCGGTGTGGACCGCCACCAGCGACGTGGAGCAGGCCGTCTGTACGCCCACGCTGGGACCCCGCAAATCCAGCTTGTAGGAGACGCGGGTCGGCAGGAAGTCCTTGTCGTTGCCCACCACCACCTGCATCGCGTTGGCCGAGGCCAGCAGCGAGGGCGCCGAGAGATGGAGCCAGTAATGGTTGAGGCCGACGCCGGCGAAGACACCGATGCGGCCGGCGAATCGGCCGGGGTCGTACCCCGCGTCCTCCAGCGCCTGCCACGAGCACTCGAGGAACAGACGGTGCTGCGGATCGGTGACCTCGGCCTCACGCGGGTTGAAGCCGAAGAAACCGGCGTCGAACAGCCCGATGTCGCCCCGGCTGCCGAGACTGCCGCCGGCCTTGACGTAGATCGGGTTGCGGATCACGTGCTCGGGAACGCCGGCGGCGCGCAGCTCCTCGTCGCTCCAGAAGGTGATCGACTCCACACCCTGCCGCAGGTTCCGCCAGAGCTCGCCCGGGTTGGTGGCGCCGGGAAAGCGGCAGGCCATGCCGACGATGGCGATCTCGGTGCCGCCCTCCGCCACGGCGGCGGCCAGAGTCTCCGGAGTCTCCTCCATCCGCGTCTCTTCCTCCGGCGCGGTCTCCCGCAGGTAGCCGGCGAGGCCGTGGACCGTGGTGAAGCGGAACAGGTCGTTGAGCGGCAGGCTGCGCCCGCAGATCTCCTCCAGCCGCCGCCCCATTTTCACCAGGAGGAGCGAGTGGCCTCCCAGGTCGAAGAAGTTGTCGTGGATCCCGACCCGCTCGACACCCAGGACCTCCTGCCATACCGCGGAGATCGCACGCTCCATGGCGGACTGCGGCGCCGCGGCGGCTGATCCGCCATCGCCCGCCCCTTCGGGTTGGGGCAGGGCCTTACGGTCCAGCTTGCCGTTGGGTGTCAGGGGCAGCGCGTCGAGCACCACGAAGAGGCTCGGCACCATGTACTCGGGGAGGCGCAGCTCGGCGAAGGCCCGCAGCTCGGCCGGGCTCGGCGCGGGCCGGCCCGGCGCCACCACATAGGCGATCAGCCGCTTCCGGCCGGACGCGTCGGGCAATGCGAGCACCGCGCTATCGTCGACTTCCGGGTGCTCCGCGAGCGCCGCCTGGATGTCCTCCGGCTCGACCCGGTAGCCGCGGATCTTGAGCTGGTGGTCGCGCCGCCCATGGTATTCAAGGGCGCCGTCGGGCCGGTGGCGTGCCAGATCGCCGGTGCGGTACAACCGCGCTCCCGGTATACCGGCGAAGGGATCGGGCAGGAACCTGGCGGCGGTCAGGTCCGGGCGGCCGAGGTAGCCCCGGGCGAGCCCCGGGCCGCCGATGAAAATCTCGCCGAGTGCCCCGAGCGGGACCGTCTCGAACGCGGCCCCGAGGAGGTGGATGCGCGCATTGCCGATCGGTCGTCCGATCGGCACGGCGCCGGCCTCCAACTCCCCGGCCGGCACGTCGTAGACCGTGCAGCCGACCACCGCTTCGGTAGGGCCGTACTCGTTGACGATGCGGGTGGCCGGAGCATGTCGCGTCCAAAACGCGACCGCCTCGCCGCGCAACGCCTCACCGCCGATGACCAGGACGGAAGTCAGCCCGCCGGCGTCCGTGGGGCGGAGCTGCTGGCCGAGGATTTCGAGATGAGCCGGAGTGAGCTTGACGAAGCTGAAGCCCCGTTCGCTCTCCAGGACCTCGCCGAGGGCTGCGATCCGCCCCTCCTCAGGGACCAGAGAGACGATCTGCCCCGTGGCCAGGGGGGCGAAAAGGCTGGTGACCGTCAAATCGAAACCGATCGAAGAATGAGCGGGAGCGCCCCGGCCGCCACCGGAGGCATAGGTGCGCACGGACCAATCGACGTAGTTGAGCAGACCGGCGTGAGAGATCATCACGCCGTTGGGCCGGCCGGTGGAGCCCGACGTGTAGATCAGATAGGCCAGGTGGTCGCCGCCGCCTTGCGGCGCGGGCGCTTCCGCCGGCCACCCGGCGAGCGCCTCGCTGTCGCGGTCGAGGCAGACCCGTGGGATCTCGCGGTCCGCGACCAGGTGAACGAAACGCTCGCCGGTGACCACGGCGGTGGCGCGCGCATCGTCGAGCATGGCGAGCAGGCGCTCCCGCGGCACAGCGGGGTCGAGGGGCACATAGGCGCCGCCGGCCTTGAGGATGCCGTAGATCCCGGTGGCGAGCTCGGGCGAGCGGTCGAGGCAAAGGCCGACCCGGGACTCGGGCCCGACACCGAGCGCGCGGAGCTGGTGGGCGAGGCGGTTGGCGGCGCGGTCGAGCTCGCCGTAGGTTAGGCGGCGCGCGCCGCAGGTGATCGCCATCGCCTCCGGAACCCGCCGCGCCTGCGCCTCGAAGAGCTCCTGGGCATGCCGCAGCGGCGGCAGCACCACCGCCGTGTCATTCCAGGCCACGGCGATCTGGTGACTCTCGGCTTCGCTCAACAGAGAGAGCGCCGAGAGCGGCCGGTCCTCGCCCGCCACGGCCTCTTCCAGCAGGCGGAGGAAGTGGGCTCCCCAGCGGCGAACGGTGACCGCGTCGAAGAGGTCGGTGCAGTACTCGAAACCGACGCTGTAGCCTTCCGGCGTCCGCTCGACCACCAGGGTGAGGTCGAGCTTGGTCGTGGGGTTCTCGGCCGGGACCGGCGTCACGGCCACGCCGGGGAGGACCGGCAGTCGCGGGGCCTCTTCCTGGAAGACCAGCATGGTCTGGAACAGCGGCGATCGGGATAGATCGCGCTCCGGCTGGATCTCCTCGACCAGCCGTTCGAACGGCACGTCCTGGTGCTGGAAGGCGCCGAGAGCGGCGGCGCGCACCCGGTCCAGCAGAGCATGGAAGGACGGATCGCCGCTGTGGTCGAGCCGTAGCACGAGGGTGTTGACAAAGAATCCGATCAGCCCCTCGATCTCGGCCAGATTGCGGCCCGAGATCGGGACGCCGAGGCAGAGGCTGTCCTGGCCGGTGTAGCGCGCCAGAAGAGCGGCGAAGGCGGCGGCGAAGGTCATGAACGGAGAGGCGTCGCTGCGATACCCGAGCCGGCGTGCGTCGGCGGCGAGCCTGGGCGGCAGGGCAACCGTGACGGTGGCGCCGCGCACGCTCTGCAGGCGCGGACGCGGCCGGTCCGCCGGCAGCTCGAGGGGCGGCAGCTCGCCGACGAGCGTCCCCTTCCACCATGCGACCTGCGTTCCGAGGAGGCCCGAGTCGAGCCACCGCCTCTGCCAGGCGGCGAAGTCGGCGACCTGAAACAGCAGCTCCGGGAGAGGCGAAACCGCGCCGGTCCGGAAGGCTTGGTAGAGGACCTCCACTTCGCGCAGCAGAACGCCGATCGACCAGCCGTCCGAGGCGATGTGGTGCATGGTCGCGACGAGCAGGCTCTCGCCACCGTCGAGACGCAGGAGCGCCACGCGCAGCAGCGTGTCGGTGCGCAGGTCGAACGGGCGGCGGTTCAGCTCGGCCGCGAGGCGCCGCGCCTCGGCTGCGCGCGCCTCCGGAGGCAGGCCGGCGAGGTCCGCCACGGGCAGCGCGAGCGGCGTGGGGGGCTCGATGGTCTGCATCGGCTCGCCGCCGGCGAGAGAGAAACGCGTCCGTAACACCTCGTGGCGACGGACGATTTCGGAGAAGGCGTCGCGGAGGGCCGCCACGTCGAGGGCGCCCGACAGGCGCAGGACGGCCGGCAGGTGGTAGACCGGGCTGTCCGGCGCCAGCTCGTGGAGGAACCACATCCGCCGCTGGCCCGAGGAGACGGGGAGCGCCCCGCCGCGGGGGACCTGCTCCAGGGGCGGCGGCATGCGCCGCTCCTCGCCGCCGCGGAGCATGCCGTCGATGCGCACGGCCAGCTCTTCCACGGTCGGAGCCTCGAAAACGTCGCGCAACGGAATCTCGACGGAGAAGGCACGCCGGATGCGCGACACCAGCCGGGTGGCGAGCAGCGAATGGCCGCCGAGATCGAAAAAGCTCGCCCGCACATCCACCGCGTCGAGGCCGAGGACCTCGGCCCAGGTCGCGGCCAGCACCTGCTCGGTGAGAGTACGGGGCGCCACCTCGGCAGAGGTGCTCCCACCGGCGTCCGCCGCGGTGCCGGCGAGGCTCTCCAGGGCCTGGCGGTCGAGCTTCAGGTTGGAGGTCAGCGGCAGGGCGTCGAGGCGCACGAAGGCCGCCGGCGTCATGTAGTCGGGCAGCCGGCCCAGGAGCCAGTCGCGCAGCTCGGCGGCGGCCGGCGCCGCGCCCCCCGCGGGCACCAGGAAGGCGACCAGGCGCCGGTCGTCGCCACCGCCCACGAGCAGCACCGCCGCTTCGCGGACCGCCGGGTGGCGGACCAGCGCCGCCTCGATCTCGCCGAGCTCGATGCGGAAGCCGCGGATCTTGACCTGATGGTCGGCGCGGCCGAGGAAGTCCAGGCTACCGTCCTGCCGGTAGAGCGCCAGGTCGCCGCTCCTGTAGAGGCGCCGGCCCGGCTCGGCGCCGAACGGATCCGGCACGAAGCGTTCAGCGGTCAGGCCGGGCCGGCCCAGATAGCCGCGTGCCAGGCCGGCACCGCCCACGTGGATCTCGCCTGGCGCGCCGAGAGGTACCAGGCTGCCGCGGGAGTCGAGCAGATAGATCCGCAGATCGGGCAACGGTGCGCCGATCGGACTGGCCGGCGCCCGCCGCGGATCGTCCGCGGAAAGCGGGCGATAGCTGACATGCACCGTCGTCTCGGTGATTCCATACATGTTCACCAGCCGTGGCCGCTCGGCACCCCGCCGTGCGATCCAGGGCTCCAGGCCGGCCAGATCGAGCGCCTCGCCGCCGAAGATCACCAAGCGGACCGCGAGACCGCGCCGCAACGCGTCCGTGGCCTGTCCGTCCGCCTGGATGAGCTGGCGGAAGGCCGACGGCGTCTGGTTGAGGACCGTCACACCTTCGCGCACCAGGAGCTCGTAGAAGGAGTCCGGCGAACGGCTGATCCAGTACGGTACCATCACCGCCCGGCCGCCGGTCAGCAGGGCGCCCCAGATCTCCCAGACCGAGAAATCGAAGGCGTAGGAGTGGAAGACCGACCAGATGTCCGCCGGCGCGAAGGAAAAGTGATCGCGGGTCGCGGCGAAGAGGCGGACCACGTTCTCGTGCGTCACCAGCACGCCTTTGGGACGGCCGGTTGAGCCCGAGGTGTAGATCACATAGGCCGCGGCTGCAACCGGCGGGGCGTCCGCCAGGGGGCCGGACCTCTCCGCCGCAAGCGCCACGGAGTCGGCGTCCAGCCGGACGATCCGGGTGCGGGCGAGCACAGGCGCCGATTCGGCCGGGAAGAGGGCCGCGAGGTCGCCATGGGTGATCAGGACGGGGGAGGCTGCCGCCGCGAGCGCATCTTCCAGCAGGAAGACCAGGCGCTCCGGCGGATAGGCCGGATCGAGCGGCACATAGGCGCCGCCGGCCTTGAGGACCGCCAGCAGGGCGACGATCAGGTCGAGCGAGCGCTCCACGCAGACCGCGACCGGCACGTCCGGGCCGACGCCGTGCCGGCGCAGGTGGCGGGCCAGGCGGTTGGCGCGGGCATCGAGCCCGCCGTAGGTCAGAGAGCTCCCGTCGCAGACGGCCGCGACCGCCTCGGGCGTGCGCTTCGCCTGCTCCTCGAACAAACGGTGGAGCGGACGGGCGACCGGGTGCACCTCCAGGCCGCCGCACCAATCGGCGAGAAGCTGCCGGCGCTCCGGCCCGGTCAACCGGGGGAGGTCCGCGAGGCGCTCTTCGGGCTGGCGGACCAGCCCTCCCAGCAGGGTCTCGAAGGTCCCCACCATGCGGCGGACGGTCGCCGGCTCGAAGAGATCGCGGTTGTACCCAAAGCTGCCTTGCACGCCCCGAGCGGACTCGAACAGCGTCAGCACCAGGTCGAGCTTGGTGACGCCGCTCTCCACCGGCTGGGGCTCCAGTTCCAGACCGGGCAGCTCCAGCCGCCCCGGCGGTGCATTCTGCACCACGAGCATCGCCTGGAAGAGCGGCGGCCGGGAGACGTCGCGGACCGGCTGCATCTCCTCGACGAGGCGCTCGAACGGCAGCTCTCGATGCGCCCAGGCCGAGAGCGCCGTCTCCCGCACCCGGGCGAGCAGATCGACGAAGCGCGGGTTGCCCGCCAGATCGGCGCGCAGAACCAGGGTGTTGAGGAAGAGGCCGATCATCTCCTCGGTCTCGACCGGATGCCGCTCCGCCACCGGCGAGCCGACGACGAGATCTTCCTGTCCCGTCCAGGCGGAGAGCACGGCCGCGAAGGCGGCGAGCGCGCTCATGAACAGCGTCGCGCCCTGCGCGCGGCCGAGCGAAAGGAGGCCCTCGGTGAGGTCCTCGGCCAGGGCGAACGGCTCGGACGCGGCACGCGAGACCTCCGTGGCCGGCCGCGGCCGGCCGGCCGGGAGCTCGAGCACCGGCGGCCGGTCCCCGAGCTGCCCGCGCCACCAGGAGAGATGCGCCGCCATCACCTCGCCGGTGAGGCGCGAACGCTGCCACCAAGCGTAGTCGGCGTACTGCACCGGCAGCTCCGGCAGCGGCGAGGTCCCCCCCATGGCGAAGGCCGGGTACAGGCTCCCGACCTCGCGGACGAAGACACCTGTCGACCAGCCGTCTGACACGATGTGGTGGAGGGTCAGCAGCAGCAGATGATCCGTCTCGCCGAGCACCAGGAGGACGGCACGCAGCACGGGTCCGCGCGCCAGATCGAAGGGCTGCCGGGCCTCGGCGGCCATGCGGCGGCGGGCCTCGGGCTCCCGCTCCCCGGCCGCCATGCCGCGGAGATCGACGACGGGCAGAGGGAAAGGCATCGCCGGCGCCACCTGCTGCACCGGGCGGCCGTCGCTCTCGGGGAAGGACGTGCGCAGCACCTCGTGGCGCCGCAGCACCTCGGTCAGCGTCGCGGCGAGCGCCGCCACGTCGAGCCGGCCGCGCAGGCGGACCGCCGCCGGGATGTTGTAGGCGGGGCTCGCGGGCTGGAGCTGGGCCAGGAACCACAGGCGCTCCTGAGCGAACGAGAGCGGCGCACCGGCTCCGGCCGGGCGCGGGCGTAGAGGCGTTTCGGTGGTCTCCACCAGCCCGCGCGCGGCGTCGATCTCGCGGGCGAGGCCGGCGACTGTGGCGGCCTCGAAGAGGGCGCGCAGCGGCAGTTCCATGGAGAAGGCGGCGCGCACCCGCGTCATCACCTGGGCGGCGAGCAGCGAGTGGCCGCCGGCCGCGAAGAAGTCCACGTCGATCCCGATGCCGGGGACTTGCAGCACTTCGGCCCAGATCGCCGCCAAGGCCGCCTCCGTGGAGGTGCGGGGAGCCAGGCCGCCGTGCTCGGCGTTACCGGCGATGAAGGCCTCGGGGGCCGGCAGCGCCCGCCGGTCCACCTTGCCGTTGAGCGACAGCGGGAAGGCGGGGAGTGTCACCAGGGCCGCCGGCACCATGTAGTCCGGAACCTCGCGGCGCAGGGCGGCGCGCATCCCGGCGGCGCTCAGCGACTCGCCCTCGCGGAGCACCGCATAGGCCACCAGCCGCTTGTCGCCCGGCACGTCCTCGCGCGCCATCACCAGCGCCTCCTGGACGGCCGGGTGCCGCATCAGCAGGGCCTCGATCTCCAGGGGCTCGATGCGGAAACCGCGGATCTTCACCTGCGTGTCGATGCGCGAACCGAATTCCATCTCGCCGTTCGGCAGGTACCTGACCAGATCGCCGGTGCGGTAGAGGCGGGCGCCCGGCACCGCGCTGAACGGATCGGGGACGAAGCGCTCCGCGGAGAGTGCGGGGCGATTCAGGTAGCCCCGCGCCAGGCCGTCGCCGCCAATGTAGAGCTCGCCGAAGACGCCGAGCGGCACCGGGCTCAGGCCGGGATCGAGCAGGTAGTGCGGTGCACCGGCGATCGGCCTGCCGATGGGGACCATGGCGGCGTCCGCCGGCACTTCCGTGACCTCGTGCCAGCAGGAGAACACGGTGGTCTCCGTCGGTCCGTAGAGATGGAGGAACCGTTCGGGAGGCCCGGCTTCGACCACCCGCCGGAAAAACGAGACCCCCACGGCCTCTCCGCTGGTCAGCAGGCGGCGCAGGGGGCGGAACGCGTCCGGCGCCTGGCTGGCCGTCTGCGCGAAGAGGGCCGCGGTGAGATAGAGGACGCTGATCTCCTCCTCCCGCAGGCGCGCCGCGAGGTCGCGCGGCGAGATCATCACGTCTTTCGGGATGCCCACCAGCGCCGCGCCGTGCGCCAGGGCACCCCACACCTCGAAGGTCGCCGCGTCGAAGGAGTGCGTCGAGCCTTGAGCGAACCGGTCTCCGGGCCGCGGCGCGGTATATCCGAGCGTTCCGACGTGCCAGGCCACCGCCTCGTGCGGGATCGACACCCCCTTGGGCCTGCCGGTCGAGCCCGAGGTATACATGACGTAGGCGAGGTTTGCCGGGGTGACTCCCGAGCGCGGCGCCTCCGGGCTCTCGCCCGCGATCTCCCGCCAGTCGGGATCGAGACAGACCACCGGCAGATCGAGCGGGAGGATGTCCCGGGTGGCCGCATGCACCAGGAGCACCGCCGCGGAGCCGTCCTCGGCGATGAAGGCGAGGCGCTCCGGCGGGTAGGTCGGATCGAGCGGCAGGTAGGCGCCGCCGGCCTTGAGGATGCCGAGCAGGCCGACGACAACCTCCAGCGAGCGCTCCATGCAGAGGCCGACCCGCACCTCCGGCCCGACGCGGAGGCGGCGCAGGCGGTGCGCGAGCTGGTTGGCACGGACATCCAGGTCCCGGTAGGAGAGCCGGAGACCTTCGAAGGAGAGGGCCAGGGCATCGGGGGTGAGCGCAGCCTGGCGCTCGACGAGCTCGTGGACGCAGATCTTGCGCGGGAAGGCGGCGATGCCGGCATGGGTCTCGGCGTTGGTCTCGAGCACCACCTGGTGGCGCTCGGCCGGGGTGAGCAGCTCCAGGTGCGACAGGCGCCGCTCCGGGCCCTCGGCCAGGCCGGCGAGGAGGTTTTTGAAGTGACCGAGCAGGCGGGCGATCGTCGCGGGCTCGTAGAGACCGGCGTCGTATTCGGCGGTCAACGCGAGGCCCTCCGGGGTTTCCGCGGCCTCCAGCAGCAGATCGAATTTGGGAGCGCGGCCGTGGACCGGCAGCGCCGCGAGCGCGATCCCGGGCAGGTCGAGGGCCACGCGCGGCTGGCTCTGCAGGGTGAAGGAGACCTGATAGAGCGGGTGCCGCGACGGATCGCGCTCCGGCCGCAGCTCCTGCACCAGGCGGTCGAACGGCAGATCCTGATGGGCATAGGCGCCGAGGGCCGTTTCGCGCACGCGTCCGAGCAAGGTGCGCACCGCCGGATCTCCCGACAGATCGGTCCGCAGGACGAGCTGGTTGACGAAGAATCCGATGAGCGGCTCCGTCTCTTCGCGGTCGCGATTGGCCACGTCGGTGCCGATCACCAGATCGTCCCGGCCGGTGGTGCGCTGGACGAGGGCGAGGAAGCCCGCGAGCAGGGTCATGAAGAGAGTGACCCCCTCCCGCCGCCCCACGCCGGCCAGGGCCTTGGAGAGCGCCGGAGCGAGGAGGGCCGCGCAGGTTTCACCCCGGCCTCCCGGCAGCGACGGACGCGGCCGGTCGGCCGCCAGTTCGAGGACGAGCGGAGCGCCGGCCATGCGCGTTCGCCACCAAGCGAGGAGGGCGTCCAGAGCGCCCTCGCTCAGCCGCTCGCTCTGCCAGACCGCGAAATCGGCGTACTGCACCGCGAGGCCGGGGAGGCGCGGCTCCCGGCGCTCCGCCAGGGCACGGTAGGCCTCGACCACCTCGCGCACCAGCACGCCGGTGGACCAGCCGTCGCCGATGATGTGGTGCATGGCGAAGAGCAGCACGTGCTCGTCCGCGGCACGGCGGATCAGGAGGGCGCGCCACAACGGTCCGCGGCCGAGGTCGAAGGGACGCAGGGCTTCGGCGGCCAGCAGGCGGCTGGTTTCGGTATCGGCGATATCGGCGGCATCGGCAGACAGCGCCGCCAGGTCGACGCGGGGGAGGGTGACCGGGGCGGGAGGCGCAATGCTCTGCACCGGCACGCCCCGGCGCGACGGGAAGGTGGTGCGCAGGATCTCGTGCCGGTGGACGGCCCGCTCCAAAGCCCCTTCCAGCCACGCAGGCTCCAGGGGGCCGCGCAGGCGGAGCGCCGCCGGCAGGTTGTACGCCGAGCTTTCCGGCTCCATCTCGGCGACCAGCCAGAGCCGGGTCTGGGAGAGGGAGAGGGGAGCCTCGCCGGCGCGGGCGGCACGCCCGATCGGCGCCGCGGGCAGGGCTCCAGCCGCCCCGGCCCGCTCCGTGTCGAGGCGCCGGGCGAGCTCGCCCAGCACCGGAGACTCGAAGAGCGCGCGCAATGGTAGCTCGACGCCGAAGGCCGAGCGCACGCGGGAGAGGAGCTGGGTGGCGAGCAACGAGTGGCCACCGAGGGCGAAGAAGTCGTCGCCCGCACCGACCTGCTCGACACCCAGCACGCCGGCCCAGAGGGTGGCCAGCAGCTCTTCGGTCGCCGTGCGCGGCAGGGCCGCCTCGCCACCGCCGCCGGCCGGCATCACCGCGGTGCGCAGCAGGGCACGGCGGTCCAGCTTGCCGTTCGGAGTGATCGGCAGGCGCGCCAGGAAGGCGAAGGCCGACGGCACCATGTAGGCGGGCAGCCGCGCGCCGAGAGCCGCACGCAACGCCGCGGCGTCCGGCGCCGCGCCGGCCTCCGGAACCACATAGGCCACGAGGCGATGCTCGCCGCCTTCCTCACGGGCCAGGACGGCGTTCTCGCGCACCCCGGGCAGCCCACCCAGGATCGCCTCGATCTCGCCCAGCTCGATGCGGAAGCCGCGGATCTTGACCTGCTGGTCGGCGCGGCCGGTGAACACCACTTCGCCGTTCGGGAGGTACCGGCCAAGGTCGCCGGTGCGGTAGAGGCGGTCGGCAGGACGCACACCGGCGCCGGCGAAGGGATTGGACCGGAACCGGTCGGCGGTCAGCTCCGGATCGTCCAGATACCCCCGCGACAGGTGCGGGCTGCGCACCGCGATCTCCCCCACCTCGCCGACGCCGGCGAGCCGGCCGCCGCGGCCGAGGACGAGGAGCTGAACGTCGCGCATCCCGCGGCCCAGCGGCAGCACCTGGAGGGCTCGTTCGGTGCGGCCTTCGAGCTCTCGCTCGGTTTCGTCGGCGGCCACATGGAAGCTCACCGCCCTCTGCGTCTCGGTCGAGCCGTACAGGTTGACGCAGACCACGGACGGCGCGAGGCGCCGGATGCGCGCTACGTCGAGGCGGGTCAGGCGGTCCCCCACCAGGAGCACGCGCCGCAGGGACGGCACCGCGACCGCTTCGCCCTCGACCGGCCGTTCGGTCAGGAGCTGCGCCATGGCCGGCGTCAGGTGCGCCACGGTCACCCGCTGCTCCGCCATCCAGGCGGCGAGGCGGCCGGCAACCGCGAAGTGCGCGGGATCGGGGACGACGGCTGTCGCCCCCAGGAAGAACGGGGTGAAGAAGTCGCGCTGCAGCGGGTCGTGGGCCAGCCCCGACAGCACGCTGAAGCGGTCCTCGGCCGTCATTCCGAAGCGCTCGCACTGCCAGGGGTAAAAGTGGGTCAGCGAGCCATGCCGGCCGACGATCCCCTTGGGTGTGCCGGTCGAGCCTGAGGTGAAGCCGAGGACGGCCGCGTCGTCCGGCCCCACGGCGAGGCCGGGGTGATCCGCCGGGAAGCCCGCCAGCGCCGCGGCGCGTTCCGCGGGTCCGCCCGCCGGCAGCGCGAGCCGCGGGCAGCCCGTCTCGCGCAGCCACTCCTCCACCGCCTCTGGCTCCGGTCCGGCGGAGGCGAGCGCCACCCAGGCGCGCGGCGAGGCGAGGTGCAGGATCTCCGCCAGGCGCGCCGGCGGATAGGCGGGATCGAGCAGGGTGAACGCGCCGCCGGCCTTGAGGATGCCGAGCACCGCCACGGCCAGCGGCGCGCTGCGGTGGGCAAAGACCGCCACGGCGTCGCCGCGGAGCAGGCCGCCGGCGAGGAGACAGGAGGCCAGCCGGTTGCTCGCCGCGTCCAGCTCGCCGTAGGTCCAGGCGCCGCCGCAGCCCTCCACGGCGAGCCGCCCCGGTGCCGCCTGCGCCCGCGCCGTGAACAGGTCATGGATCGCGCCGTGCCAGGCGTTGCCGAGCTCGGCGGTGGGATCGGGGAGCAGGCGCCGTGCCCGGCTGGTGAGCAGGGAGAGGTTGCCGATCCGTTCCGCCGGCCGCTCGACCATCTGCTCCAGCACGGCGCGGAGCTGTTCGAGGCACTCCTCGGCGCGGGCCGCATCGAACAGGTCGGCGTTGTAGACCAGCTCGAGGCGGACCGCGCCGCCCGCTTCGGAGACGTAGAAGGTCATGTCGAACTTGGAGGCGATCGCGGGCGCGGCGAGGATCTCCAGATCGAGGCCGGGGGCGCGCAGCTCTCCGGCCGGCAGGCTCAGCAGGTTGAAGAGCACCTGGAAGAGCGGCGTCCGCGACAGGTCGCGCTCCGGTTGCAGGCGGTGCAGCAGCGCCTCGAACGGCAGGTCCTGGTGCGCGAAGGCGCCGAGGGTGGCCTCGCGTACCCGGGCGATCAGGCCGCGGACTCCGGGGTCGCCCGCGAGGCTGGTGCGCAGAACGAGGGTGTTCAGGAAGAAGCCGATCAGCCCCTCGACCTCCGCGCGATGGCGGCCCGCCACCGGCGCTCCCACGAGCACGTCGTCCTGGCCCGACAGACGCTGGAGCAGCACGTCCGCCGCCGCCAGCAGGATCATGAACAGGGTGGCTCCCTCGGCCCGGCCGAAGGAGCACAACCGGCTCGCCAGCTCCGGTTCGAGGACGCCCTCGACACGCCCCGCTCGGTAGGTCTGGACGGCCGGCCGAGGGCGGTCGGTCGGCAGATTGAGCGGCTCGATCTCCCCGGCCAGACGCTCCACCCAGTATGCGAGGTCACGCTCGCTCGTCGCCTCCAGGCGGCGGCGCTGCCAGACCGCGAAGTCGGCGTACTGCACCGGCAGCTCCGGCAGGACCGCAGGGCTTCCGGACACCGCCGCCGCGTAGAGCGCGCCGAGCTCGCGGATCAGCACGCCGACCGACCAGCCATCCGAGACGATGTGGTGGGTGACGAGCAGGAACCGGTGGACGTCGTCCGCGTAGCGCACCAGCAGGGTGTCGAGCAGCGGTCCGGCCTGGAGATCGAACGGTCTGCGGGCCTGCCCGGCTCCGATCCGCTCCCCCTCGGCCTGCCGTACCTCGGCAGGCAGGGCGGTGAGATCCACCAGGGCGAGGGGAGGGGCCGCGGCCGGAGCGATCTCCTGGTGCGCCACGCCAGCGGCGGCCGGAAAGGTCGTCCGCAAAATCTCGTGCCGGCAGACCAGGCCGGCGAGAGCGGCCCCGAGGGCCGCGGGGTCGAGCGCGCCGCGCAGCTCGACCGCGGCGGGCATGTTGTAGACCGGCGTTCCCGGCTCGAGCTGGTCGAGGAACCACAGGCGCTCCTGCGACGGCGACAGCGGCAGGCGCCCCAGGCGCGGCACCGGCCGCAACGGCTCCACGTCGCCGGCCCCCAGGCCGCGCTCCAGGGCGGCGGCGAGAGCGGCCACGGTCGGCTGCTCTAAGACCGTCCGCAGCGGCAGCTCGACATGGCAGACCTCGCGCAGGCGCGACACCAGCCGGGTGGCGAGCAGGGAGTGGCCGCCCAAGGCAAAGAAACTGTCATGGATACCGACCCGCTCGACCCCAAGCAGCTCGGCCCACACCCCGGCCAGCAGCTCTTCGAGCGGC
>DATARD010000150.1:0-18244 GCA_036264355.1 Thermoanaerobaculia bacterium | reverse complement strand
TGGTGCTGGCAAGCGGATTTCTTTCAGGGGGTAGGAGGGCATCCCATAGCGTGGGCGAGATGAAAAGACCCCAAGCGTGTGCTTTTGCGGTTCGAGATGATTGCAGGTGATGGTGCGTTGCGGCGGCTTTCCCGGTCGGTTCAAGGCTTGGTCGCGACCGAGGGCTTGGCTTGGAAATAGTGCCGTGTTGCGATCTGGTAGGTAATCCGAGTCGGCTTCCGCGACGTCAGGATCACCCACCCGCCCTGGCTCTGATACGCGCCGATCACCACTCCGTTGAAGCCCGTCGGCACAACTGTTGCGCCCATCGGGATCGTCGTAACCAAGTCGAAGTCGGACGTCTTGCGCATCAGAAAGAGCGTCTTGATCAGAAGGTCAGGGCGGCGCGCGCATTCGTAGATCTCCCAGCGCAATCCAGCGCTTTCATTAACCGCTAAGACGATCGTTTGCGAGCGATCAAACAGCGCGGTGATGGCGTTCCTCCAAGTCGCGTTATCGGCATAGATGCGCTGGGCTCCGAACGGTGGACGTCGTTCGCCCGGCCGGCCAAGCGCCACCACCGGCCCGCGATTGATGAATTCGTACACGAGAAGTTGGTCGACGCTGTCAGGTGAGCGCCCCGCATCCATTAACAACCTGAGCAAATCACCGCGGTGCGCCTTGAGATGCGCCTGATCATCAACAAACGAGCGCAGAAAAAGAATCGGCGCTGCATCCCGCAAAACTGGCGCGCGCGTGAAACGCTTCACGACGTTTATAACGAAGGATCCAGTCAGCGCAGCTACTGCTGGAATGATGACATAGCCCAACACTGGACCCGTGATATCGGCCTCATTGCCAAATGCCGTGCACACGAGGACATGGCCGGAATGGTAGTCAAAGCAAGAAAGCATGGTCGGAACGTCGAACGCAATGGCTATGACTGGCGCCCACATCCAGATAAAGACTCCGACCGACGAAATTCCAAGACCGATCAAAATCACGACCACCCGCCATAGGCGCCCTTGCGCTCGCAGGGCGAGCATCTGAGGAATATCAAACACCGCAAAAAAAGCGCCTGAGCGATATCCACCGACCGGCACCGGATGTACGCAAGAGCGCCAGATCGTCCCTTGATCGAGTGCTCAAACCAATCAACGCAAAAACCGCATTAGCAGCCAATGCACCAGCGGTTGTCGCCCACACGATGCGAAGCAGCAGTGTGAGCACATAATCCCGGCCTGTCATAGAATAGACCCTCGCCGCTTCGCCCGTGATCAATCCGATCACAGCAACACCTAACATGAATGACGACCATAAAAATACGATCCCGAATAACGCTGCGGCAATAACGGCAAACAAGCGGAGCAGCCAACGATTGGAGGCCATTGCGACAACAAGCAAAATGACGAGCGCAATCGCTGTTTCAAAGCTAACTCTCCGCAAGTAGGTTTCAGGATTGATTCCGGTTGCCATGAGCCTTCGGCCGAGTTCCCCGGGCAATTTCAGAAACGCCGTCTGATCCGGTTTCACTAGGTCCGGTAGTGATCGTACGAGCGTGACGAACGTGAAAAGAGCGTAGCACGCAAACAGGCGCTGCAGCGTCTCCAGACGGCTGGCCGCGTTTTCTATCGGCGTAAGATCAACCCACCGTGTTGCAGACATTCACCCCTCCCGATTTTTGCTCCACTCCCACTCCGCGTCAGATTTGCCGGAATTTATTGGCTTAAAGATGTTTGCCCATATGCATCTTTCGCATAGGATGGTTCGGCTTCTTAAAAACATAGCTCTCGCCAATGTCGAAAGGTATAAGGATCGAGATGTCCGGGCTGGGCTGCAAGTGGAGTCGCTATAGTCATAACACCTTCCGACTTATAAGGACGACTCTAATGATAAAATTAGGTCAGAACACTTTCAAGCCTATAGAATGTGCGCCATGTCAATAAATTTACACCCGGCTTCGTGCGGCTGGAGTGCCGGGGAGAGGGTAGCGTCGACGGCGGGCGCAGTGGCTGTAGGTCGAGGGAGTAGCTGTTTCCGGCGGCCTTCGCCTTGATGCCGGTGCCTCAGTCTCGGCCATGGCTCCGTTTCCCGCCGCCGCTCATCGAACTGGGCGTGCAGATTTCCCGCACCCAGCTCTCGAACGGGCTTCACAAGAGGGCATGCACCGCCTTCCCGGGCGACGAGGAGCGCCGTGACCTCCCGGTCCCCGGCCGCGCCGCCTGTCGATCCCTCTACCACGACACCCTCCTCTGCTCAGCACCGTGGATGTTGCTCTGCCTCTCGTCACTCGGAAGAAAGCAGAGTCAGTCCCAACCCGCGACCGCATCGCCGCACGCGGCCGTCGAAGGTGAGGATCGCAGTTTCCGGAATCAGAGCGGCGGCCGTCAAGGCGCTGGAGAGGTGGAGAGCGTCGAGGGAGCGAATGGGTTCTTCCGGAAAGCTTCCCCGTGCCCGCTCGACGATCTCGTCGCTCATGCGCAGCAGAATCCATCCCGCCGCGACTCGCCGCAACTCGGCAGAAAGCTCCACGAAGCTTTCCGCCGAGAGCTGACCAAGACTCCGGGCGCGGTGGAGCGCTCGGTCACACTCGATGAGGGTGAGATCCGAGGTCACCACGAATTCGGCAGCTTCCAGAGTGCGGCGGACCGCTGGCCCGGTCGGCTCACCGAGCAGCCAGGCCAGCACAGCGCTCGATTCCGCGTAGACGATCACCGATCGTCTCGGTCCCAGTCCAGAAGCTCTTGGGCCGTGGTCTTGGTGAGCGCCCGCTCGTAGGTCCGGTACTGCGAAGGATCGTTGCGGACGAGCCCTCGTGCCGTTCCGCGGCGGACCAACTCCTGCAATCCGAGAGGAGCGTGCTCGACATCTGCGGGCTCGGGGGATCGCAACTCGGCGACGACCTCGCCGTGCGAGGTGATCAGGAGCCTCTCTCCGGCGCGAACACGCCGGACGTACTCGCTGAGATGGTTCTTAAGCTCCCGGATGGCGACGACTTGCATCGTCACAGTGTAGCCCCATGTGGCCACAGGGGCAAGCGCACGTGGGGGCGTCTGCAGAGCGCGCTCACCGCACCTCTGCCGTCGCGCCTTCGACTTTCTTCCATGGCTCGGCCCGGCCGCCGAGGTGCTTGGCGAGGAACTCCTCGACCCGGCCATAGAAGTCGAGGTTGTTCTCGGGTCGCTCGAAGCCGTGTCCCTCGTCCGGATAGACGACGTAGACGACCTCGCGCTTGGCGGCGCGCAAGGCTTTGACCATCGATTCCGCCTGGACGATCGTCACCCGCGGATCGTTCTGCCCCTGGCCGATGAGGAGCGGCGCGCGGATGGCGTCGACGTGGTAGAGCGGCGAGATCGAGCGGTTGAGATCCGCGTCCCTCTCCGGATCGCCGACGCGGAGCCGCCAGCGGGTCATGATCCCACTCCAGTACTGCGGAAAAGAGTGGAACAGGGTAGCGATTTCGGCCGGCCCGACGCCGTCGACGCCGCAGGCGAAGATCTCGCACACGCATAGTGAATCGAGGGTAGCGGTGCCCTCGACGGACTGTCAAATCTCCAGGATGCTGGCCGCCGCCTCGATCTGTTCCGCGCAGCGGACCAGCGCTTCTGCCGCGGCGCGAATTTGCGTGTCGACGGTGTCGAAGCTCCGTTGCTCGACGGCTTCGCGGACGCCGGGCAGGGTTTTGACGCCGTAGCCGGTGTACACGCCCGGCGCATAGAGAAGGTTGCGATACCAGAACCTTCCCGGCAGCCCTGCCGGTTGGAGGAGCGCTCTCTCGGTATCGATCAGCGCCCGGCCGAGCCGGTCCGCCGCGTTCGGCGGCAGCGGCTTGGCTTGACTGGAAAATCGGGTCAGGGCCGTTTCATAGCGCTGGCCGGCGGTCTTCAGGCGGTGGACGGCGTTCTCCAGGGGGGCGAAGCTCAGGAAGGGCACCGGCTTCAGGGGCTTCGGCGGCACGAAGGGGTGCCGGGTGTCGGCGACGATCCGGTAGAGATCCTCCGCGATCCATTCGTTGTGCCGGGCCGTGTCCTGCCGCATTTGCTCGGCGAGGGCAGAGATTTCCTCCACCATGGCGCCGACCCGGTCGGCGAAGCCGGCGAATTCGAAAGGCAGCACGTCGGCGTTGGCCAGGCGCAGGACGACGCGTCCGCCGGTCTGGAACTGGGTCGTTTCGTACTCGAATTTCGGATCGACGAAGCGGGTGTAATGATCGAAGGAGTCGTAGGCGGAGTGATAGACGCCGTAGTCGGATTCGCAGCAGTAGCTGAAGTCCAGGGACGCGATGCCCAGGTGGTCCTCGAAGACGGTGAAGTCCGAGCCTGAGCCGAGCGGCTCCAGGGGGAGCAGCACCGGATGATCGACGGTCTTGCCGGCCTGGCGCGAAATGGTCGGCTCGCTCGGGGCGGCGCCGGCCACCCGGAGTTGGGCGAGCGCGCGGTCGAGCACGCTGCCGCCGGACTGCGGATCGATCACGTCACGAGCGACCTCGCTCAGGAAATGTTGCAAGGTGAGAGAGCCGCTCGCGGCCAGAAAACCCCGCGCGTTGCTGTCGGTGTTCACATAGACGGCCGCCTTGCGCCGCAGCTCCTCGGCATGGGCCTCGCTCCACTCCGTGGAGCCGATGAAGCCCGGCTCTTCGGCGTCCCAGGCCGCGAAAACGACGGTGCGGCGGGGCCGGTGACCTTCGTGGGCCAGCGCACCGATCGCCCGCGCCTCTTCGAGCATCGCCACCAAGCCGCTCACCGGATCGGTGGCGCCGGTGACCCACGCGTCGTGGTGGTCGCCGCGGACGATCCATTCGTCCGGCCGCTCGGCTCCCGGCAGGACCGCGATGACGTCGTAGGCGGTGACCCGGCGCCAGTCGAACGCCAGCTTGAGATGGACCCGTGCCGGTCCCGGTCCGAGGTGATAGGTCACGGGAAGAGCGCCGCGCCACGCCGGCGGCGCCACCGGCCCGGCGAGCGCCCGCAAAAACGGCAGAGCATCACCGTAGGAGATCGGCAGCACGGGAATCCGGGCCAGTGTCGCGGCCTGGCTCTGCGGCAATCGCCGCGTGTCCGGGGTCGCTCCTTCGCCCGGCGTCAGCGGATCGCCGGGATAGAGCGCGATGTCGAGCACCGAGCCCATCTGGACGCTCTGCTCGGGACGGTATGCTCCTTGCGGATAGACGTCCCCCTGCGCATAGCCGTCGAGATCGGGATCGGAATAGAGGATGCAGCCGATGGCGCCATGCTCCGCCGCCACTTTGGGCTTGACCCCGCGCCAGGCCTGGCCGTAGCGGGCGATCACGATCCGTCCCTTCACACTGATCCCTTGCCGCTCGAGCGCTTCGTAGTCCTCCGGCAGCCCGTAATTCACATACACCAACTCTCCGGTGACGTCGCCGTCGGCAGAGTAGGCGTTGTAGGTCGGCAGCCGCTCTGCCTGCGGCCAGGACGATCCCAACGGAGGCTCTTGCAGTTGAGCAGAGTATTTTGCCGGCGCAAGGAGATCTAAAAGCCGCTCCTTGGGCGTGGGGAACAGGATCTGAAACTCTTCGATCCGGGTCGTATAGCCCCACGACCGGAAAAGCCCGGCCAGAAACTCGGCGTTCCCCTTGCCATACGGTGAGCCCACGTGATGCGGCCGGGCCGCCAGCCGCTCCATCCAGAGACGGAAGTCTTCGGGCTGTCCGAGGTGATCGAGCTCGGTTTCCAGCTTCAGCTCCGCCGCCGCTCCGGGGCCGGAGAATCCGCGCAGTGGTTTTTGACCATGGACTGCCGGGCAGAAGAACATGCCGGCGAGACTGACGATCCAGGCGAGCCGTTTCATCTCCAGTCCTCCTGAGCCTTTAGTCCTTGATCTCGTCCAACCTCCGCAACGCCGGAATCCTCAACGCCGTCACACCGACGACGCCGAGCGTCATCAGCCCTCCGAAGATCACCGAATTCACCGTTCCCAGGAGGCGGGCGGCGACGCCGGACTCGAAGGAGCCGATCTCGTTCGAGGAGCCGATGAAGATCTGGTTCACCGCCGAGACGCGGCCGAGCAGGTGTTGCGGCGTGCGCAGGGTGAGGAGGGTCGAGCGGATGACGACGCTGACCTGATCCACCATGCCGCTCACGGCGAGGAGCGCGAGCGACAGCCAGAAGGAGCGCGACAGGGCGAAGACGATCCAGCAGAGGCCGAAGGCGGCGACGCAGACGAAGAGCGTCCGCCCGGCCCGCCGCAGCCGCCGGTGGGCGAGGACGACCGACATCAGCACTGCGCCGGCGGCGGGCGCGGCACGGAGGACGCCGAGCCCTTCCGGCCCGGCGTGCAGGATCTCGGAGGCGAAGATGGGCAGCAGGGCCGGCGCGCCGCCGAAGAGCACGGAAAAGAGGTCGAGGAGCTGGGCGCCGAGAAGCTCCGGCTGGGTGAAGAGGAAGCGGATGCCAATCGTCAGGTTCTCGCCGATCGTCCCTTCCGTCGGCGTTTTCGGCCGCGGCGTGTAGGCGATGGGCATGAAAAGGAAAAAACCGATCACGCAGAGCACGGCCTCGGTGACATAAGCCGCGCGGGCGCCCGAAAAGCCGTAGAGCAGGCCGCCCAGCGCCGGCCCGACGACGGCGCCGAACTGCCAGAGCGACGAGCGCCAGGCGACCGCGTTGGCGTAGGTCTCGCGCGGCACGATCTCGGCGCCCAGGGCGGTGCGGGCCGGCTGGAGGAAGCTGCGCGCCACGCCGCTGGCAAAGACCACGGCGTAGATCGGCCAGACATTTCCGCCGGCGAGCACTTCCGGCCGCAGGGTGTAGCCGAGAAGGGCGGCGGCACAGAGCGTCTGGACGCCGATCGACAGCAGGCAGAGGCGCTTGCGGTCGTGCCGGTCGGCGACGTGGCCGGCGTAGAGGGCGGCGCCGATGAACGGCACCGCCTCGGCCAGGCCGACGAAACCCAGCGAGAGCGGGTCCTTGGTGATGGCGTAGACCTGCCATGCCACGACCGTGGCCTGGATCATCGTCCCGAGGGTCAGCGCCAGCATGCTGGCGACGTACCAGAGGAAGCTCGGGTTGCGCAGCGAGACGTATGGATCGGTCGGATCGTTCTGCTCAGGCATGCGTCGGCTCGGGCTCGTGCGGTATGATGCCGCAAAACCGACGCAGTCGCGCATGAATCGAGCGGCCCGCTCCGCTCGGCGAAAGGAACGTATGCCGAGGAAGTCTCTGCTCCTGATGCTTCTGGTCCTCTTTGTCCCTCTGCTCCCGTCACCCGGCCGGGCCGCCGATCCCAAACCCGCAGCCACTCCCGAAGCCGCCAAGCCCGACGCGGCGGCTCCGGCGGAGGCTCCGGCGAAAGTCGAGACCATCGACGTCGGCGTCTACCTGAACCAGATCACTGGCGTCGACCTGCGGAACAACACCTTCAGCGTCGACTTCTGGATCTGGTTCCGCTGGAAGAACAGCGCTCTCAAGCCGATGGACACGTTCGAGGTGATCAGCGGCAAGATCACCTCGAAGACGAACTGCACCCACTCGGAGCTCCCCGGCGACACCCACTACGCCGCCTGCCGCATCGCGGCGACGGTGATCAAGCACTGGGACGTCACCCGCTTCCCGTTCGACGACCATCAGGTGGCGATCGAGATCGAGGACGGCGACATCGACGAGACGAAGGGGGTCTACCGGGCGGACGAGAAGAACTCCAAGCTCGATCCGGAGGTCTCGGTCGCCGGCTGGAAGGTCGCGGGGTTCCACAGCGCGACGACCGACCGCAAGTACGACTCCAACTATGGCGACACATCGCTGCCGGCGGACGCGGAGTCGACCTACTCGCGCTACACCTTCGCCGTGGACCTCAAACGGACGAGCCGGGGCCGTTTCTTCAAGGTCTTCTTCGGCCTCTTCGTGACGGCGCTGGTCTCCTGGTGCGGCTACTTCATCCGCCCCAAGGACGCCGGTCCCCGCGTCAGCGTCGCGGTCGGCGCCCTGTTCGCCGCGTCGGCGATCACGGTTTCGCTCAACAGCACCCTCCCCGAGTCGAACAACATCACCCTGGGCGAGAAGCTCATCTTCTTCACCCTGTTCATGATCCTGGTCTCCCTGCTGGGAACCGTCGGCTCGCTCGTCCTCAACTACGCGGGCAATGAGGCGGGCTACAAGAAGCTGGACCGCACCAGCGCCATCATCTTCCCGATCGTCTACCTCCTCGGTGTGGTGGTGTCGCTGGTGCTGTGAGCCGGCGCGGCTCCAGGTTGCATTCGGACTGATTTCGGGCTGGTGCGGGACGGCGGAGTCTGCGAGGATACGCCGTCCGTGCTGTAAGGAGACCCGATGAGCAAGACCGCTGTCCTGGAGCCCCGTTTCGTTGAGATCATCGCGTCGGAGGTGAGCTGCCGGCCGCATCAGGTCGAAGCCGCCTCCGCGCTGTTTGCAGAAGGGGCCACCTTCCCCTTCGTCGCCCGCTACCGCAAGGAAGTCACCGGCGGCCTTGAAGACCTGCAGCTCGAAAACATCGCCAAGCGCCGCGAGTACTTCCTGGATCTGACCGAGCGCCGCGACGCCATCCTGGAGAGCATCCAGGAGCAGGGGAAGCTCACCGCCGAGCTCGAAGCCGCCATCCGCGCCGCGGTCACCAAGCAGGAGCTGGAAGACCTCTACCTCCCCTACAAGCCGAGGCGGCGTACGCGCGCCCAGATCGCCCGCGAAAAAGGGCTGGAGCCGCTCGCCGACGCGCTGGTCGCCGGCGCCGCGGGCCGCGACCGCCCGGAGGAGCTGGCCGGGCCGTTCGTCAGCACCGAAAAAGGGGTGGAAGACGCCGCGGCGGCGCTCGCCGGCGCGCGCGACATCCTCGCCGAGCGGCTGGCCGAGAGCGCCGAGCAGCGCGCCGACCTGCGCCGCGTGCTGGCCGGCGAGGGCGTCCTCCGCGTCCGCGTGCTGCCCGGCAAGGAGACCGATCCCGAGGCCGCCGTCTACCGCGACTACTTCGAGCACGACGAGCCGGGCCGCGACATCAAGTCCCACCGCCTGCTCGCCATCCTGCGCGGCGAACGCGAGGGGTTCCTGCTCTCCGATCTGAAAGTGGACGACGACCGCGAGGTGGAGCGCCTCGGCCGTTCGTGGAGCGTGCCGCTGGAGACGCCGTGCGGCCGGCAGATCGCCGAGGCCACGGCGGACAGCTACAAGCGCCTCCTCCGCCCGTCGATCACCAACGAGGTGCGGAGCGAGATGCGCGAGCAGGCGGAGGCGCAGGCGATCGCCGTCTTCCGCGCCAACCTCGAAGCGCTCCTCCTCCAGGCGCCGCTCGGCCAGGCGGCGGTGATGGGGCTCGATCCCGGCTTCCGCACCGGCTGCAAGCTGGCGGTGGTCGACGCCACCGGCCGCGTGGTGGCGACCGACGTCATCCACCCCGTGCAGCCGCACGCCAACGAGGCGCAGGCGACGGCGACCGTGCTCCGCCTGATCGAGAAGCACAGCGTCAAGGCGGTGGCGGTCGGCAACGGCACCGCCGGCCGCGAGACCGAAGCCTTCGCGCGCAAGGCCGTGCTGGAGGCGCCGAAGGAAGAGATCCGCAAAGTGGTGGTGGCGATCGTGCCGGAGACCGGCGCCTCGGTCTATTCGGCCTCGGCGGTAGCGCGCGAAGAGCTGCCGCAGCTCGACGTCTCGCTGCGCGGCGCGGTGTCGATCGCCCGCCGTTTGCAGGATCCGCTCGCCGAGCTGGTGAAGATCGAGCCGCGCTCACTGGGCGTCGGCCAGTATCAGCACGACGTCGATCAGAAGTCGCTGGAGCGCGAGTTGGACACCGCGGTCGAAGGCGCGGTGAACCACGTCGGCGTGGAGCTCAACACCGCCTCGGCGCCGCTGCTGCGGCGCGTCTCGGGCCTTTCGGAGCGGCTGGCCCGCGCGGTCGTCGAGCACCGCGACACGAACGGACCGTTCGGCTCGCGCAAAGCGCTGCTCAAAGTCACCGGCTTCGGCCCCAAGACCTTTGAGCTGTCGGCGGGCTTCCTCCGCCTGCGCGACGGCGAGAACCCGCTCGACGCGACCGCCGTGCACCCCGAGCGCTATCCGGTCGTGCAGCAGATGGCGAAAGCGCTCGCGGTGCCGGTGCAAGAGCTGATCGGCAATCCCGATCTCGTCTCCCGGCTCGACTTCGGCCGCTTCGCCAACGAAGAGCAGGGCCTCGGCGTCTTCACCCTGGAAGACATCAAAAAGGAGCTGCTCCGCCCCGGCCGCGATCCGCGCCCCGAGTTCAAGACGCCGGAATGGCGGCAGGACGTCACCAGCGTCAAGGACCTGCAACCCGGCATGGTGCTCGAAGGCCGGGTGTCGAACGTCACCAACTTCGGCGCCTTCGTCGACATCGGCGTCCACCGCGACGGCCTGGTGCACGTCTCGGAGCTGACCCATCGCTGGGTCGCCGATCCGCGCGAGGCGGTGAAAGTCGGCGAGATCGTCAAGGTGAAGGTGATGGAAGTCGACCGCGAGCGCGAGCGGATCAGCCTCTCGATCAAAGCCCTGCAGACGCCGGACGCCAACCCCGGCCGTCCGGCGACCGGCAGCGCAGGGCAAGGAAAAGGCCCGCGGCCCGAGCGGCCGGAGCGGCCGGGATCAGGAAAGGGTCCTGGAAAGGGCGGCCCGGCGCCGAAGCCCCAGAAGCCTCCGGCGCCGACGATGGAGGATTTGATGCGGAAGTTCAACCGGCGGTGAGGCCGGGCGAGTCCAATCTCCGGGCGTGCCTCGTCAACGCAGATCCGATGTCCCGATTTTTTGCTATAATATCGCTAATGGACGAAAAACGCTCAGGGCTGAGTCTCAAAGCGCCGGCGAGGTCGGGGGGCTCCCTGCATCTGCCGGGCCGCGGTTCCTTCCCCGTGGTCGATGATCATCTGGTCGAGCCGGAGGTCACGCGCGACGAGATCATCAACGGCCGCCGGGTGGTGGTCTTCCCGGCCGAGGCGCCCCACGGGGACAAGCAGGTCGACCTCGACACCTTGCTGCGGATTCACGTCGCCCCCGGATTCATCGTGTCGGCGGATCTGCTCAGCCGCTTCGCGGAGAAGGCGGACTTCGCCAGCGATACCTGTGTGCGGAGGGAAGGGGTCGACCCGGCGACCGGCAGGCGCTACCTGGAGGAGGTCGCCTTCGAGGTCGTCTCGACACAGGGCGAGCCCAAAGTGGTAGAGAAAGCCGAGGTGATGCACCACCGCGGCGTGCGGCGGATCTTCGGGGTCTGGGTTAAGGGCCGCCGGAGGGTCTGTGAATGGTCCGCCGAGAGCGGGAGCTGGCGTCTGTTGGACGAAGCGTCTCAGATCGAGGATCCATGCCTGGCGACACCGCTTCCGGTCAAGGCCCTGCTCGATGCAGCATTGGTCCGTAGGGCGGTGGTCCAAGCCCTGGAGAGCCAGGGCGAGCCGGCGATCCAGGAGCTGAAAGCGGCGGCGGAGGCCAGGGGAGAGGCCAGGGGAGAGGCCAAAGGCATCGCCGGGTCCATCCTTGATGTCTTGGAGTCGCGCGGGATCGCCGTGAGCTCGGCCCAACGGGAGGAGATCCTGGGTTGTGCCGACATCGAGCGCTCGAAACGGCGGTTGCGCCGGGCCGCCGTGGCCACCTCGGCCGCCGAGATCACGGCAGTGGCCTGAGGCACCCTCCCATGAGCCCTCAGCCCCAGCGGGCCGCCTATGAGATCTACGAGGAGCTCCATCTCGGATCGAGAGGCTATGCCGTCGCTCCTTCCATAGAGGCGAGGCGGGGTGTCCAGGAAGCGATCCGCAGGAAGCTTGGCGCCGCGGACGAGGACAGTCGCCCTCAAAGTACCTGCCAGCTATAGACCTTCACCCCGGCGGCTGGTCCATGCAGATTGAACTCTCGATGTTCAATCCCGAGTTCGTTGCGTCATCCCCCTGCCCGCCGTGCTGCTAAGATGCCGCCGCCCGCGGGGAGACGCTTCCGTCTTCTCTCTCGTATCAATCCAGGAATCCTATGACGCTGGCTTTCAACTCTGCCGCAACGAGCCCGTTCGTGCGCGCCTTTCTCACCGACCAGGAGATCGCGGAGGGGAGTCTCGACCTCGCGATCGATGACCGGGACGAGATGCTGTCGTTCCTCGTGGCGGCGAACGAGGGGGACCGCGAGCGAGCGCTGTTCGCATACTTCCGCTCGGGGCTCAGCATCGCCGACTCGATGACCCAGGTGTTGCGTTGGCGCTTCGGTAGCATGGCGGGCGTCGGCAGCCTGCTCGACTTCGCGAGCGGCTATGGGCGGGTGACGCGGTTCTTTCTGCGCGATCTGCCGGCCGAACGGGTCTGGGTGTCGGACGTCTATGCGGACGGTGTGCGCTTCCAGGAGGAACGCTTCGGCGTGCATGGGATCGTCTCGACGGTGCGCCCGGAGGACTTCTCCACGGCCGAACGGTTCGATGCCATCACCGTCACGTCGCTCTTCACCCATCTGCCCGACCAGCGGTTCGTGGACTGGCTGCGGGTTTTGCTCGGTCTGCTGCGGCCGGGTGGCGTGCTGCTGTTCAGCGCCCACGGCCCGGAGGTGCTGCCCCCGGGGGTGCCGATGCCGGAGACGGGGATGCTCTTTCAGAAGCAGAGCGAGAGCGCGTCGCTCGACACCAGCGACTACGGCTCGACGTGGGTGACCGAGGACTATGTGCGCGCGGCGGTGGCGCGGGCGGCGGACGGTGGCCCTGCTTCGGTGCACCGCTTGCTGCGCGGATTGTGCAACTACCAGGATCTCTATGTGGTGACCCGCGAGGCGGGGACCGACTTTGCGGGCCTGGCGTTCCAGGGCGAAGCCCACCTGCAGATCGAAGGGTGTTCCCAGGTGGAGCCGGACACCCTGCAACTGCGCGGCTGGACTGGGGTGATCTCCGGCGCCGTGCAGGCGGTGGAGGTGACGCTGGATGGCACGCTGCTCGGCACGGCCCCGGTCGCGGAGCCGCGGCAGGACGTGGCGGCGCAGTTCGGCGAGCGCTATCTGCGCTCCGGCTGGTCGTGCCGCGTGCGGCTGCCGCCGGCCGCGCCGCGCCGCGAGGCGGTGCTCATCGTGCGGGTGGTGGACTCCCGCGGCCGTGCGCAGCCGCTCTGGGCGGGCTCGATCGAGGGGGCTCTGCTGCTCTCGGCCCGCCAGGAGATCGGCTATCTCAACATCGTGCTCACGGACTTGCGAGCGCACCTGGCCGCCGTGGAAACCCGGGCGGCAGGGGACAAGGAGTATTTGACGGCGCGGATCGCGGGCATGGAAGCGAGCCGGTTCTGGAAGCTGCGGACGGCCTGGTTCCGCGTCCGGGAGGCGCTGGGAATCCGCGAGAAGGGATGAGCCACCAGTGAGCGGCTGGAGCCTGTCGGACCTCCTCCCGGGACTGTATTTCCTGGCACTGGCGGCGGGGCTCGCGGCGGGGCTGCACCGCTGGTTCGACCCGCTGCCGCCGCGCCTTGCCGCCGTCTTCGCCCTCCTGGTCTCGATCCTCTTCGCCAGCTCGTTGTTCGGCGGCTGGGTGCTCTTGCCGCTGGGCAATCTGAAGGGGGCGGTCCCCTTCCGCGATCTGCCGTCCCTGCCGCGCGGCAACTGGCTCCAGGGGGACCTGATCCACCAGATCACGCCCTGGCTGCTGGAAGTGCGGCGGGCGGTGTTCGACGGCCGCTGGCCGCTGTGGAACGCGCGCAGCGGCGCCGGCATGCCGCTCCTCGGCGATCCGCAGTCCCAGGCCTTTCAGCCGCTGGTCGTGGCCGCCTACCTGCTGCCGTTCCGCCAGGCGGTGGCGGTGACCTCTGCGCTCCGCGTGTTCGTCGCCCTGGCGTTCATGCTTCTCTTCCTGCGCCGCCTGCGGCTGGGCGCGGCAGCCGCCACGTGCGGCGCGCTGGCCTACGGGCTCGGCGGTTTCGTCATGCTCTGGCTGGGCTGGCCGATCGGCAATGGGGCGGCGCTGCTGCCAGCTTTGCTCTACGCGGTGACACGCATTGACGAAGAAGGTCGCCGCCGCGACTCCGTCCTCCTCTTCGCGACGACCGCGGCCATCCTTCTCGCCGGGCATCCGGAGACGCAGCTCTATGAGCTGGTTTGCGCCGGCTGTTTCCTGCTGGCTCGTAGCGCCGCGCGTCCGGTGTGGCGCGAGCGGAGAGCGCTCCTGCTGCGCAGCGGCTTGGCGATGGGGCTAGCGACGGCGGCGATGGCGCCGGTGCTGCTGCCGATTGCTGAATACCTGCCGACGAGCCACCGCGCCATGCTGGTGCGCAACCACCTGGCACCACAGCCGCTGGGGCCGGCGATCGCGGCGCTGGCCCAGCCGGCGGTGCGGGCCGCCTGGGTGAAGGACGCCCAGGAGCGGGTGCTGCCGATCGCCGCGCCGCGCGCTTTCGGCGACCTCGAGGAGTTCTGGGGAGGCGAGAACTTCATCGAGGACACCAGCGGCTGCGCCGGCGCGGCGGCCCTCTTTGCCGCGCTCGTCACTCTGGTGCCGCTGCGCTGGAGCGGCGGGGCGCGCTTTCCGCAGGAGCGCCTCGCCGCCGGCATCCTCCTGGTGTCGCTCGCGCTGCTCGCCCAGCCGCCGGGCTTCGACGTTTTTTTCGGCCGTCTTCCCGTGGTCGGCGCCACGGCCATCCACCATCACCACCGGGTGCTCCTCCTGGTGAGCCTGGCGACGGCTTGGCTGGCCGCCTGCACGGTGGAACGCTGGACGCTGGGTTTTCTGCGCCGGCCGGTGGTTCTCGGAGTGGGAGTGGCGCTGGCGGCTCTGATCGTCTGGGCCTACGCTGCCCATCCGTCGCCGGAGACCGGCCGCGTCGTCTACGGGCTCTTCGCGGGAGGTCTCGCGGCGCAGCTCCTCGCCGTGGCGCTCACCCTCGCGCTGTTCCTGGTGCGGCCGAGCCCGCGCTGGTGCCGCTGGCGCCCATGGACGCTGGCCGGAGTCATCGCGGCGGAGCTGTTCGGTCTCCATGGCAGCGTCAATTCCGCGACGCCCCGCGCCGTCGCGTATCCCATGACGCCGTCGATCGCCTTCTTGCAGAAGTCGCTGGGGCCGTACCGGATGCTGGGGCTCGGCTGGGCGTTCCTGCCCAACTTCCCCATGCTCTACGGCCTGCGCGACGTCCGCATCGACAACCCGTCGCAGCCCACCGGCTACGCCATGCTGACCGAGCCACTCAACCGCAACCCCTTGACGCCGCGGTTCGGCAAGCCGGCGCACCCGCTGTACGACCTGCTGTCGGTGCGCTACGTGATGACGAAGGCGGGCGTCACGCTGCCGTACCCCCTCGTCTACCGTGATGACGAGGCGTGGATCTACGAACGGCCGGGCGCGCTTCCGCTGCTCTTCCTGCCGGCACGGGTACGCATCGAGACCCCATGGCAGTCGTGGGTGCAGGAGAATGACGACTTCGCGCTGCGAGCCCTGGCGGCTCCATCGCCGGCGGTGCCGGAGCGCCGGCAGCCTTGGCGCGCGCGGCCGGGCGATGATTCGACCATCACCCTGACGTCCTACGGCCGGGCGATCCTACGCGCTCAGGCGCACCTCGGCGAACCCCGATTCCTCGCCTCCAGCATCTATCAGGATGGCAACTGGCTCCTCCTCGACGGCGGCATACGCGCTCCCACCACCCTCGCCAACGGCCTCTTCCTCGGCGCCTGGCTCGATGGTGGCAAGGAAGGCGAGCACGACCTCCAGCTCCTCTACCGTCCGCTTTCCTTCGTGGCCGGCTGCCTCCTCGCCGCTCTGGCGCTGGCGGCTGCGGCGGCGCTCTGGGTGCCGGGGCCGCAACGCAGCGTTGACAGCCGCGGGGGAGCGAGATAGCGTTCTGTCGCACTCGGTTAACACGAGAGAGGAGGGCGAGATGGGCATCGTCTACTTCCTGGTCATCGGCCTGATCGCAGGATTCCTTGCCGGCAAGGTCATGCGCGGCACCGGCTTCGGCGTCATTGGCGACCTCATTTTCGGCTGCATCGGCGCGCTGCTCGGCGGCTGGTTGCTCGGGATTCTGGGCATCCATTGGGGCGGCTTCATCGGCTCGCTGATCACCGCCTTCATCGGCGCCGTGGTCCTGGTGTGGCTGGTCGGGCTGATCCGCCGCAGGGCCTAGAGCGCCGCGACACAACGCCGTTGTGTCGTATTCTCCGGGCTTATGGTGCGCGCCCTGATTTTCGACATGGACGGTGTCCTCATCGACTCCGAGCCGTTCTGGCACGAGGCCGAGATGGCGGGCTTTGCTCTCGCCGGCGTGAAGCTGACGCGGGAGGACTGCCTCACCACGACCGGTCTGCGGGTCGACGCGATGGTGGACCACTGGTTCGCCCGCCAGCCCTGGGCAACGCCTTCGCCGCGGGAGGTCGAGGGCGCCATCGTCCGCCATGTCATCGCGCTGATCCGCGAGCGGGGAGCTCTCAAGCCGGGGGTCGAGAGCGCGCTCGCCTTCGCGGCGCGGGCCGGCCTGCGCACCGCCCTCGCGTCCTCGTCGTCATCGGCCGTCATCGACGCCGTGCTCGACAAGCTCGGGCTGCGGCCTCGTTTCGAGGTGATCCATTCCGCCGAGACGGAGCCCTACGGCAAGCCGCACCCGGGCGTATACATCCATACCGCGGAGAAGCTCGGCGTGCGGCCCGAGGAGTGTGTCGCCTTCGAGGACTCACCGAACGGCGTCCTGGCGGCGAAGGCGGCGCGCATGGGCTGCATCGCGGTCCCCGAGCCGGCGTTGCTGGGTCACCGCTTCTTCGCCGTCGCCGACGCGGTGATCGGTTCCCTCGCCGAGGCCGGCGCGAGTCTGGAGCGGCTCGGCGTGGCGGAACCTGTTGCCGACTCCGGAGGTCCCATGCCCGAGCTGAGCGAGCCCGAAATCCGCGCGCTGGTCGACGCGATTCCGCATTGGCATCACATCATGTGCTTCCCGCACGGCATCGTGTCGCCGGGCGCCTACGATCCGCGCGATCTGTTCAGCCGGTTGCAGCTCCCCGACCTGCGGGGGCTCCGCGTGCTCGACGCCGGCACCTGCGACGGCTTCTTCTCCTTTGAATGCGAGCGGCGGGGTGCTGAGGTGGTGGCCCTCGACCACGCGGATCCCGACCTCATCGGCTTCGACGCGGCCCGGACGATCTACGGCTCCCGGGTGGAGTACATCCAGGCGAACGTCTATGACCTCACGCCGGAACAGATCGGCACGTTCGACGTCGTCCTTTTCCTGGGCGTCCTCTACCACCTGCGCCATCCGCTGCTGGCCCTCGACCGCCTGCGCGCGTTGTGCCGGCGGTTGCTGGTGGTGGAGTCCCTGGTGTGCGACGCAGGGTTCTTCACCGGCTTCGAGAGCCGCCAGCCGTTGAGCAGCCTCGCCCCGGCGATCGCCGATCTGCCGCTGGCGCAGTTCCTCCCTGTGGACCGCTTCCACTTCGACGCCTCGAACAAGTGGGTGCCGAACGTCGCCGGCCTGTGCGCCCTGGTGCAGGATGCGATGTTCGAGCCGGGCCCGGCGGTCACCTGGGGAGACCGCGCCTTGGTGCACGCGCGGCCGGTCGAGGGCTCGCCCGCCGGACGCCGGGTCGCCCAGGACGGCGGCCGGCGCTCCCGCGGCTGATCGCCGGCCGGCCGCCGGCTTCTCCTATGCCGGCTCGACGGTGTGCAGAAAGTCGTCCAGCAGGCGGTTGAAGGCCTCGGGGCGGTCCATCATCAGCCAGTGTCCGGTGCCCGGCATGTAGCGGACCGGCAGGTCGGGCAGCAGGTGGTGCAGACTGAACGGCATGCTGTTCATGTCGCTGACGACGGAGAGCTCCGGCCCCGGATAGCGTTCGAGGGCGGGAAGCGGCGAATAGCTCATCGCGCCTTCGACGGATTTCGCGACGGCGTCCTCGTGGGTGAGCCGGAGATCCTCGAGCACCCAGCCCGCGGCGTCGTGGTCGCCGTGGGAGACGAGCTGGCGGAAGTAGGAGTCGAGCTCGTGCAGCGGATCGTTGCGCAAGGCGGCGAGGAACGGCTCCATCTGCTCGCGCGGGATGCGGGTCTGGTCGCCGTTCGGGTCGACCAGCAGCAGGCCGGCGACGCGCTCCGGATGACGGCCGGCGTACTCGATGGCCACCGAGCCCCCGAGGCTGTGGCCGGCGAGGACGAAACGGCGCAAGGCGAGCTCGTCGGCCACCGCGGCCACGTCGGCGGCGAAGGCGGGAATCGTGTAGTCGCCGTCGTCCGCCGGATCCGAATCGCCATGGCCGCGCAGGTCGACCGCCACGGCGCGGCGGTGCCGGCGCAGGTGGTCGAGTTGGAGCGCCCACTGGCCGCCGTTGCCCGCCAGGCTGTGCACGAACAGGACGGGCAGCGGGCCGGCGTG